>DASVPH010000086.1:0-25377 GCA_036382945.1 Casimicrobiaceae bacterium | reverse complement strand
TTTCTGAGTCATGGCCGTGCCGCTCACGCGCAGTGCGTGCAATACCTCCCGGCGCTCCTCGCTAGACTGCACTTCGGCAGCGCTGCCCAGAAGGAGCCAGAGGCCGTGCTCTCGGTCGAAGCGCAAACCGAGTTCGGCCTCCCGTTCAATGTCGCGGCCGGTGATGCTTAGCGTCGCAGTGTCTTCACCTCGAGCCCGCTTGAGCACCAGGAGTGCGTCAGCCGCAGCGGTTAATCCGTGGGTGCCGGATATCTGGTCGATCCAGTCGAGCTCGTCGCCACCTTTGCGAAGGTGCATGACTATCACCACTGCCGCGCGCCGGCGATCGGCTACCTTCTGATAGGCGCTCGTTGTCTCGTAGTCTTCGGCGACCAGATCGCCGCCTCGAGCACGCTTCGGCGCCAGACCTCGATAGGTATCGAAGATCGCCAGCCGGACGGCAGGGTTGCGCTCCAAATATGTATCGAGCTTCGCCGCGCCTTCCGGCCCGCGCGGCCACGCATGCCGAATATGAAGCGAGCCGCGTGCCGGCGTACCCAGCACGGTACCCAGCTTGCGCAGTCGCTCCTGAAGCCGGCGATTACCATCCTCGAGCGCAACGAGAAGGCTTTGGCCGGGTTGAAGGCGCTGGCGCAGGAATTCCGCACCGTTGCCGTGGGCCAATGCGAGCGCTAAGCTTAGCCACGTCTTCCCGATCTTCGGCCGTGACGCCAGGATATTCAGACCCTCGACAATGGTGTCACGCACGATCGAGCGCATCGGCTGAAACTCGGTGACGAGCAGATCCGCCGCGTCGACTTCCGCATCGGCCTCGTCCTCGGCGAAGTCGAGCTCGACCTCCGGCACTTTGACGGCCACCTTGCACAGCCGCGGAATCTCGGCATAGCGCTCCTGCCAGCGCTTGGCATCCGTTTGCCGCCACGCTGCGCGCTCCATGATTCCGCGCAGTAGGCCGATCACTTCGGCCTCGGCCTTGTCGTGCCGCCGCAGGTCCAAGGCCAGGTCGCGCAGCGCTTCATGCACGCCGGCAGCGCCGCTCAGTATTCGCGTTTCCAGGTCCGTACCGGCGGCGCCGTTGCCACCCCCGTTTGGCTTCGGCCAGATCTCAAGGCCGGCAATGGCTTCCACCTCGTCCAAGCAGCGCTGCTCGCGGGTGTCGTAGGACCGATACCGCTTGCCGCGCACGGCGCCGGTGTAGAAGCTCTGGCTCGCGGTGAAGCTCTCGCTGCTGAGCGCGCCGTTGAGCGCACCGTTGAGCCGCGCCATGAGCGCCAGCGCCTCGGACGGTTGATAGGGCCGGCTCAGCGGTACCAGCACATGCCAGCGCGGCGCGGCGTCGGTATGGCGCGGCGTCGTATGCACCACGGCGCGCATTCCGAGCGCCTTGAGCCGCTTCGCGGCGTCTTTCGGCTGCATCGTGCCGGCGTCGTGGTCGCCGATCAGCATGCAAAACATCTCGAGGTTTTCGTCAGAGCGCAACGCACCTTTAGCGGTGCGCTTATCGCCGTAGGTGGCGCCCGACAGCAGCGGGAGCGCTTCCTTGATCGAGGCCAAGTCGGGAATCTTGATGCGAGCGACGATCTGGTCCCAGCTCTCCTCCCGGCGCTGAGCGGTCTTTGCGCCCAGATCGGGGAAGGCCGTGTACGCGACCGTGGGGTGTGCTAGAGTGGACATCGCCAGAAGTCCCAGTGAGTGGAAGAAACAAAGCCGGGCGGCCTCCTCGCATGGGCCGCCCGGCTAATTTTTTTACTGCGGTATGTCGTCCGCCAGGTCGTCGTCGTCGTTGTCGAACTCGTCGCCTTCATAAGCATCGCCGTGGGTAGGCGCAGCTGCTGCTGCTGGCGGCGCAAGCGGCTTCGCCGGCAATGGCGATGCCGCAGGCTTCGTCCCGTTGGTTCTCACGCGCAATCCCGGCACGACCTTCCCACCGAGCGGAACGTACTCGGTGTAGATCGTGATAACCCTCCCGCGCCAACCGATTACCTTCTTGCCGAAAGCCTGTGCGAGCCGTGCCGCATTGGTCTTGTTAAGCACCATCTCCTTGGCTTCGCCATTCTTCGTGGTGTAGCTCAAGATCCGCTTCAGTTGCGGCGGCTGACCGATCTCCTCTTGCGTGATATCGGTGATTCTCACCTGCAGCGTCTTGCCTTCGAGACTGGCAGCGGTCAGAAAGCGGCTCGGGTAAAGATCGTCAAAGGTCGTTTCATGCGTAATTGCAGCAGTTGTCATGGTGGAAGTCCCGTTTCAGAGTGGAAGTTAAAAGCCGGATACAGTCCGGCGGCTGCTCGCTGCCTCGCTCAGCGAATTCAAAAAAGGATTTGGGGAGATTCAGCCTTCCAGCCGGTTAGCTCGCGCACCCAGCACTCGCGGCCAGTTGTACGCATGAGCTCCGCATAACGAAGCGCCGCATCCTTGAAAGCGAAACGGCGGCTCAGCACTTCTTCTTCGCGAATGCCGCTTTTCAGCAGCTCGCCGCTGAAACCGACGACGACGAAGCCGCGCCCGGTAATCATGCGAGCGCGCTCTTTCGCGGCCGCCCTGGCGAGCGCGGCCCGACTAACTGGCTCCGCGGCGCGTTGGCGAAATGCTCGAGTAGCTCGGGGACGAGCCAGCCCGTTAGTCGGGGACCGAAAAGGCGCAGCGGCGGGAGTTCGCCGCGCGCCACCATGTTGTGACTTGTGGACTTGCTCCAGCCGAAAACCTCTCGGCTTTCTTCAGGCCGGACGACGAGCTTTGTCCCGATGCGCCCGATCAGAGCATCGACTAGCGGATTGCGTTGATTGTCGCGCTGCATTGCCTACTCTCCACGCAGAACAATGCAGCGGAGAGTAGGCAACTAAACGAACGCGAACAATGTACGCGAGTGACACTCACGTACACCGCAGCGCTTCGAAGGCCCAAGCTACGGACTTTTCTTTTTGCGGGAGCGCTTATAGATCGCATCGCGCACCGTCTGCTCGCCTTTTCCAGAGTTCTCTATGAGTTTGTTGAGCGCTTCGCCAGGCGTCAATCCCCGCGCTCTAAGTTTGGCGAAATCATCGTTAAGCGCTTCGCGGTCGAATTTCGCGCGAACATCATCGGTAGATGGCACGATCTTCCACACGCCGGAGTCGGCCACGACTGTCAGCACGTCGGTTTCCCATGTTCCGCGCGCGGCGAAGATCTCGAGTTGGGTTGCGAGCGTATCGCCAGTCACGACGTATTCGTACTCACGGCCCAAGATCGTCTCGCGCCACCGCTCTTGTGTGCGATAACGACGCGCCAGTTCCGCCGCATAGGCGCGGTCGGAGTCACGCGCCAGTCGTTTCGGTTTTTTCTTCCCTCGCGCCGATTTCTTCGCAGTCATGCTGCCGCCTTGCGGTGCAACTGTCGCACCGATTCGCTCGCGGCGATCGCGTCAATGTGCGCGTTTAGCTTCTTGAGCCATTCGACTTTTTGCGTTGTGTATTTCGAGCGCTGATAGCGCGACGAAACGCCGGGCAGCCGGTGCGCGAGGATTGCTTCGATAATCTCGAATGGACAGCCGAGATCCCCGAGCAGGGTTGCGCCAGTGCGCCGCAGGTCGTGCGGCGCCCAATCCTCGACCGGACAGCGCGCGCGCTCTACTTCGGGCCGCGTAACGCTCCGCTTGCTGTGGAAATGCACGGCAACGCCGAGCGCCTTTTGCTGGATATGCCCGTTACCACGCGGCGCTTCGGACTTGAAAAGAAATTCGCCTCCCAGGCGCGCCTCGACAATCGCGCGGGCGCGGCCAACGAACGGCACGCGGTGCGGCCGGCGCCCTTTCATGTGCGCGCCCGGTATGTCGGCCCACAACTCGCCGTCGCTCTCCTCAAACCACGCCGAGCGCAGCGCGACGACTTCGCCCGAGCGCAGACACGAGCGCAGCGTGAGCTCGAGCGCGTCGGCGACGATCGGTGTGTAGTTGGGAAGGAAACGCAGGACCGCGCGCAATTCGCCGGCGGTCAAGACACGCTCGCGCTCGCCCTGGCTCAATTCGCCGAGCAGCGCGTCGGGCCAGGGATTCGCAGCATCCGCCGGCAGCAAGCTGCGCGCCCGCGCCATGCGCCACGTCGCCGAGAGTTCGCGGCGCAGGCGAAGCGCGATATTCGGCGCGCGATCGCGGACGCCTTCGAGAAACGCGACGGCATCCGCCGGGGTGATTTCGGCCGCTTTGCGTTTGGCGAGCGCGCCGAGATCGTGGTCGAACATCCGCTGCACTTCGAGCCGGCCGCGCTCCTTGCGCCGCGGCGCCTTCTTCTTCGGGTCCAGCTTGCCGAGCGCTTCGACGTAGACCTCGGCCAGCTTGGCGACCGTCAGCGTTCGCGAGTCAGCGCGCGCCTTCTGCCGCTCTTGCCGGTGCTCGAGCGCGGGATCGCGGCCGGCGTTGCGCTCGTTGCGGCGGGTTTCCCATGCGTCCACGGCACGATGCAACGGCAGCCGCGGCCAGTTGCCGAGCTTGATCTGGCGCAGCGCGTCGTCGATCGGCGAGCGATAGCGGTAGCTCCAGAGCCAACCGGAGCTGGAGCGCTCCAGGCGCAGGCCGGGTGCTTCGGGAAACGCGATAGACTCTCCCGGCTTTAGCCGTTTGGCTTCGGCCGGGTCAAACCTTATGTCGATGTCCACGGTGTAGGTTCTGGTGACGGTCAGGGCGACCTACACTGGAACCTACACTAAAATCAAAAACTATACTAGACGCCAATAAACTAGGTTGAGCATGGTCTATCGAGGTAAGTGCTTCACGTGAAACAGGAAAATTCAGAAAACGCGAGCGGCGCCAGGGACTTGCCGGCGCAACATACTCCCATGATGCAGCAGTACCTGCGCGTCAAGGCGGAGCATCCGGACAAGCTCGTGTTCTATCGCATGGGCGATTTCTACGAGCTGTTCTACGACGACGCTAAGCGCGCCGCACCGATGCTCGACATCACGCTCACCGCCCGCGGCGCGTCGGCGGGCGCACCCATTCCGATGGCGGGCGTGCCGTACCATGCGGTCGAGCAATATCTCGCCAAGCTGGTCAAGCTCGGCGAATCGGTGGCGATCTGCGAGCAGATCGGCGATCCGGCGACGGCCAAAGGACCGGTCGAGCGCAAGGTCACGCGCATCGTCACCCCCGGCACGCTCACCGACGCGGGGCTGCTCGAAGCCAAGCGCGATTGTCTGCTGGTCGCTCTCCTCCCGCAGCTACAGCGCGTGGGACTCGCCTGGCTCAACCTCGCCGCCGGCCAGATGTGCCTGCGCGATCTGTCCGCGGACGAGCTGGCGGCGGAGCTCGAGCGCCTCGACCCGAGCGAGCTGATCTATCCCGACGGCGCCGGCTCGGTGGCCATTCCGCGCGATGGGGTGCCGGTGCGCTCGCTTCCGCCCTGGCAGTTCGACGCCGAAGCCGCAGCGCGCCGACTGGCGGCGCAGCTCGGTACGCACGATCTCGCGGCGTTCGGCGTCACTGAGGCGCCGCTCGCGGTGCAAGCCGCCGGGGCGCTGTTGCACTACGCCCAGGCGACCCAGCCCTCGGAGCGGGCCCTGGCGCACGTGCGCACGCTCACCGTCGAGCATGCGGGCGATCAGCTCGCGCTCGACGCGACCACACGGCGCAACCTGGAGATCGTCGAGACGCTGCGCGGTCAGCCGGCGCCGACGTTGCTCTCGCTCCTCGACGGCTGCGTCACCGCCGCCGGAAGCCGGCTCCTTCGTCAATGGCTGACGCAGCCGCTGCGGCCTCGGGACAAGGCGAGCGCTCGACATGCCGCGGTCGCCGAGCTGATCGCCGCAGCGCGCACGCGGGGCGCGCTGGCCGAGGCGCTCAAGCGCACGGTCGATGTCGAGCGCATCGCCTCGCGGATCGCGCTCGGTCATGCCCGCCCCCGCGATCTGTCGGGCCTGCGCGATACGCTCTCGCGCCTGCCCGACATTCGCGGCGCGGTCGCGTCTTCGTCCTCGGTGTTGCTCGCCGATGCGGCCGAAGCGCTCGCGGTCGACCCCTGCTGGGCGGCGCTCCTCGGGCGGGCGATCGCCGCCGAGCCCGCCGCCGTGCTGCGCGACGGCAACGTCATCGCGCGGGGCTATGACGCGGATCTCGACGAGCTGCGCGCCATCGACGAGAATTGCGGCGCCTTCTTAGTCGACCTCGAGGCGCGCGAGCGCACGCGCACGGGTATCCCCAGCCTCAAGGTCGAGTACAACCGCGTACACGGGTTTTACATCGAGGTCACCCACGCGCACGCCGCGCGCATTCCCGACGACTATCGGCGCCGGCAGACGCTCAAGAACGCCGAGCGCTACATCACGCCCGAGCTGAAGAGCTTCGAGGACAAGGCGCTCTCCGCCCAGGAGCGCGCGCTCGCCCGGGAGAAGGCGCTCTACGACGCGCTGCTTGCCGAGCTCGCGGGGGCGATTCCGGCGCTGCAGCGCGCGGCGGCAGCGCTGGCGACCCTCGACGTGCTCGCCACCCACGCCGCGCAGGCCGAAGCGCTCGATTGGGCGCGGCCGGTGTTCACCGCGATACCGGGACTCGCGATTCGCGCCGGCCGGCACCCGGTGGTCGAGACACAGGTCGAGCATTTCATTCCCAACGATCTCAGTCTCGATCCGGCGCGGCGACTGTTGATCGTTACCGGACCGAACATGGGCGGCAAGTCGACCTACATGCGCCAAGCCGCGATCGTCGCGCTGCTCGCGAGCTGTGGATTCTACGTTCCGGCGAAGGGTGCGCAAGTCGGACCGCTCGACGCGATCTACACGCGCATCGGCGCAGCCGACGATCTCGCCGGCGGCCGCTCGACCTTCATGGTCGAGATGACCGAGGCCGCGTACATCCTGAACCGCGCCACGCGCGAGAGCCTGGTGCTGATCGACGAGATCGGCCGCGGAACGTCGACCTTCGACGGGCTCGCGCTGGCATGGGCGATCGCGCGGGCCCTCGCCCTGGGAAACCGCAGCCTCACGCTGTTCGCCACTCATTATTTCGAGCTGACCGCGCTACCCGCGGAGCTCGACGGATGCGCCAACGTGCACTTCGACGCGGTCGAGCACAAGGACGGCATCGTGTTCCTGCACGAGGTCGCCGAAGGGCCTGCCGATCGCAGTTACGGTCTGCAGGTGGCGAAGCTCGCGGGCGTGCCGGCGGACGCGCTCCGGCAGGCGCGCGCGTACCTCGCGCGGCTCGACCGCTTCAGCGCGCGACGCGACGCGCACGGCGATCTGTTCGCCGCAGGTGACGGCGCCGGCGCTCCGGAGGCCTCGAGTGCGGCGCTGGACCGCCTGGCCGCGCTCGATCCCGATGCGCTCTCCCCGCGCGAGGCGCAGGCTGCGCTCTACGAGCTGAAACGCTTGCTCGACAGATAGTCTAGACCGGTCGCTTCCGGTCAGTGAGGATGGCCGTGCGTGCCATGCACGTGGCCGTGCTCGAGCTCCTCCGGTGTGGCCGCGCGCACGTCGACGACCGTGCACTCGAAGCGCAGCCGCTGGCCCGCGAGCGGGTGGTTGCCGTCGATGACGACCTTGCCGGCGGCGATGTCGGTAACGGTGAAGACCCGGCTTTCGTCGTCGCCCGCGCTCTGCTCGAACTGCATGCCGACCCGGACATCGGCGGGAAAGCGACCCTGGTCCTCGACCCGGACCAGCTCCGCGTCGTACTCGCCGAACGCATCGTCGGGCTCGAGCGTGACCGAGCAGGAATCTCCGGGCTGCTTCTGCGCGAGCGCATGCTCGATCTTCGGGAAGATGCCTTGGTGTCCCCCGTGCAGATACGTGATCGGCTCGCGTGCCTCCTCGATCAGCTCGCCGGAAGGCGCGTAGAGCTTGTAGATCAGCATGACCACGGTGTCGGGCGAGATCTGCATGGTGCGCTTCCGGGATCGGGTTGCGATACGCGCCGGGTCGGCAGCTTCGCCGGGCGCGGTACGCGGTTCGCACGATCATTGTACTGCAGCGCTTCTCTTTCCGACGCCGCCACGCAGCGTCTGCCGTCGCGCCGGCTATAATCGTCCGATGGAACGTGCGCTCCTCGGCGGCGCCACCGCGGCGCGCTTCCTCGCGCGCTACTGGCAGCGACGGCCGCTGCTGATCCGGCGGGCGATTCCCGGGTTTCGCGGCCTCCTATCGTGGCGGGAACTGGTCGCGCTCGCCGCGCGCGACGACGTCGAGACGCGGCTCGTCGTGCGCGAGCGCGGTCGCTGGAAGCTCGCCCATGGCCCGTTTCGCAGCCGCGACCTGCGCGCACTCCCCGAGCGCAACTGGACGCTGCTCGTGCAAGGCGTGAATCTCCACGTCGCGGCCGCCGACGCACTGCTGCGCCGGTTCGCGTTCATCCCGTATGCGCGGCTCGACGATCTCATGGTGAGCTACGCCGCGCCGGGCGGGGGCGTGGGACCGCACTTCGATGGCTACGACGTGTTCCTGGTCCAGGGTGAGGGTCGCCGGCGCTGGCGCTTGAGCCGGCAGCGCGACCTCGCGTTGCAGCCCGGTCTGCCGCTGAAGATTCTCGCCCGGTTCCGCCCGGCGCTCGAGCACGTGCTCGAGCCCGGCGACATGCTCTACCTTCCGCCCGGCGTGGCCCACGACGGCGTGGCGATCGACGCCTGCAGCAGCTACTCGATCGGGTTCCGCGCGCCCTCGGCGCAGGAGCTGGCCACCGCCTTTCTCGACTGGCTCGCCGATCGCATCGAGCTCACCGGCCGCTATCGCGATCCGGGGCTCGAACCGGCGCGCTCGCCGGCTCGCATCGGACCGGCGCTTTCGGCTTACGCGGCGCGCGCGCTGCGCGGCCTGGCGTGGGACGATCGCGCTGTGGCGCGCTTCCTGGGCAGTTATCTCAGCGAGCCCAAGCCTGCGGTGAGCTTCGCGCCACCGCGGCCGGCGCTTCCGCGTGGGACGTTTCTCGCCCGCGCGTCGCGCCGCGGCGTGCGCTTGGACAGCCGCACGCAATTGCTCTACGATGCCCGGAATCTTTTCATCAACGGCGAAGCGCTCGGCCGGCCCGCGAAAGGGTGGGCCACCCTCCGGCGGCTCGCGAACGCGCGTGAGCTGCCGAAAGGCGCGTTCGATGCGGGTGCGGCTGACCTGCTCTATCGCTGGTATCGCGATGGCTTTCTCCATCTCGAATGATGCTTCCCCGGGTCCGGCCGGGCCGCGGCCCGAGCCGCGCACGGTCGCGCTCGCCTCGATCGCCGAACAGATCGTCGCGATCGACGAGCTGATCGCGCTCGCGCAGCGGCGGATCCGTGTCTTCGATCAGGACCTCTCGCAAACAGGATGGAACGAGGCGGGCCGCGTCAATCGCCTCGCTGCATTCCTGCGCGGGACGCGTGGCCGCTGCCTCGACATCATCGTGCACGATACCGGCTACCTGGAGACCGGCTGCCCGCGGATGCTGAGCCTGCTGCGCAACTACAGTCATGCGATCACGATCTACCGCACCGGCGCGGACGCCCGGCACGCGACCGACCCGTTGCTCATCGTCGACGATCGGCATTACCTGCATCGCTTCCACTTCGAGCAGCCGCGCGCGACCCTGGGCATCGAGCAGCCCGAGCGGACGCGACCGCTCGCCAGCCGTTACGAGGAAATCTGGGTCACCGGCGAGCCGGGGGTCAACTCGACGGTGCTCGGGCTCTGACGTTAGCGGGCCAGAGCGCAAGCGTCACGGCGACGGCCTCTGACGGCGCCCGTCCGACAGCCCTCGCCCCGATGGCAGCGGCTGCGTCGATCGATGCCATTTGTGCTAAGCTAAGTATGTATGACCTGCTGTTCAGTGTATGGCCTGCCGTTCGGTCAGTTTGTGTGCCGGCGGGGCACATCCCGCCACCTTCAATCTTTTGTCTGCTCATTCCACTCGACTAAGGGAACGAAAAAATGACCAAGCTTATCTTTGCTGCTGCCCTGGCACTGGCGCTCGCAGCTTGTGGTGAGAACAAACCCCCCGCTCCAGCACAACCTCCCGCTCCGGCCCAAGCTCCTGCGCCGGCACCGGCGCCCGCTCCGGCACCGGCGCCCGCTCCGGAACCCGAAGCCGGCAAGGCCGCCGAGCCCGGGAAGGAAGCAACGCAGGCTCCGGAAGCCCCCAAGGCAGAAGAAAAGAAGGAAGAGAAGAAGCAGTAACGCTGGATCGCCTGGATCGAACGGCCGACCTTGCGCCGGCCGTTCGTTCTCCAGCCTGGCGAGAGCCTTGCTATATCGGCGCGCCGATTCTTCGCGCCACTTCGCGATAGCTCTCGATGACGCTGCCCAGATCGCGGCGGAAACGGTCCTTGTCCATCTTGTCGTGGGTGGCGTGATCCCATAGCCGGCAGCCGTCCGGCGTGAATTCGTCGCCGAGCACCAGCGCTCCGGCCGGG
The DNA here is from genome assembly GCA_036382945.1 of Casimicrobiaceae bacterium. Classification (GTDB taxonomy): domain Bacteria; phylum Pseudomonadota; class Gammaproteobacteria; order Burkholderiales; family Casimicrobiaceae; genus PALSA-1003. Next base: position 15,040 of record DASVPH010000086.1, on the reverse strand, counting down.
TCGTCGCGCGGGTGCCCGAACTCCAGCTTGTAATCGACCAGCTCGATCCCGGCTTGTGCGAACAGCGGCTCGAGCACCGCGTTCACCTTGTGCGTGAGCGAGCGCATCTCGCCGATCTCGGCGGACGTGGCCCAGCCGAGGACGCGGATGTGGTCGTCGTTCACCAGCGGATCGTGCAGCGGGTCGCTCTTCAGGAAGAATTCGAAGATGGGCTCGGGGAGACGCCTGCCTTCCTCGATCCCGTAGCGCTTGGCCATCGATCCGGCGCAGATGTTGCGCACCACGCACTCCACCGGGATCATCTTCATCGCCCGCACCAGCGATTCGCGCTCGTTGAGCACGCGGATGAAATGCGTCGGCACGCCGGCCGCGGCGAGCTTGCCCATGATGAACGCGCTGAACTTGTTGTTGGTTTCGCCCTTCAGCTCGAGCTTGGCGAGCTTCGCCCCGTCGAATGCCGAGACGTCGTCACGGTAATGCATCACCAGCACGTTGGGGTCGTCGGTGGCGTAGACCGTCTTCGCCTTGCCGCGGTAGAGCTCCTGCCGTTTTTCCATGATGTTCCCCTTCAGACGAATTCACGCCAGCCGAAACCGCGCTCCTGGTCGGCCACCCCGATCCACTCGGCGCCGCAGTTGAGCACGCCCGCGAGCGCCGCGCAGGCAAGCTCCGGACGATTGTTCTCGCGGCTCAAGTGGGCCGCGATCAGATGTTGGAGCCGCGAGGTGTCGATGCGTCCCAGGAGTTCCGCCGCGGCGGTGTTGTCGAGATGGCCGAGCCGGCTCGCGATGCGGCGCTTGAGCGGCTCCGGATAGTCGCCGCGGGCGAGCATGTCGAGATCGTGGTTGCATTCCAGCACCAACGCGTCGCAGCCCGAGAGGTTGGCCTCGACATGCAGCGTCGACACGCCGAGATCGGTCAGCACGCCCAGGCGCCAGCGGCCGTCGGAGCAGACGAATTGCACCGGCTCGTGCGCGTCGTGCGGCACCGGGAACGGACGCACCTCGACATCCTCGATCGCGAAGCGGTCCTGGCTGTCGAAGCCGCGCACGCAAGGCAGGCCGGTGAACTGCGCGGAGACAACCGCCAAGGTTCCGAAGGTTAGCCACACCGGGGTGCCGAAGCGCATCGCGCACGCCGCCACGCCGCCGATATGGTCGCTGTGCTCGTGGGTGACGACGATTGCGGACACGCTCTCGGGCTCAACACCGAGACGTGAAAGCCTGGCGATCGTGTCGCGCACACCGAACCCGCAATCGATGAGCACCCGCGTGGACCCGGCTTCGACCAGCAGGCCGTTGCCTTCGCTGCCGCTGCCCAGCGAGGCGAATCGCATCACGCCGTACCGGTTAGCTGCTCGCGATCGAAGCGCGCCCCGCGGTCACTTGAGCTGATCCTGGAGCAGGGCCAGAATCTTGTCGCCGTTGGCCGACTTGTCGGCGGTGCCATTCGGGTCCTGCACCGTGACGACACTGTTCGGGTCGGCCTGCGTGACCACCACTCGATACTGCTCCGGCTTGTCCTTCTCGTTGACCTGCCAGAATTTGAGCTTGTCCAGCCAGCCCTTCCGCTTGACGTCGATATCGGGGTTGGCATAGCGCACGAAGTACAGGCCCTTGGAGCGGTCGCGGTCGACGACCGTGAAGCCCGTGCGGTCGAGGGCGAGACCCACGCGCCTCCAGGCGCGATCGAAGGCGTCGTCGACAACGAGCCGCGTGGCGCCGTCGGGTCCCTTCTCGATCCGCGCGCGCGGCGACTGCGTCGAGAGCGTCGCAACGGCACTCTCCGCAGCCTGCTGCGGCGTCCCGAACTTGATCATCAGGCGGGAGAGAAACTCGGCCTCGAGCTCCGGGTCCGGCGGTGTGGGCTGCCACACCCAGTCTTCGGGCGACCCGCCCTTGGTCTTGGTGGGCAGTTGCGCAGCGCCCTTGTGGCTGATGTAGATCTCCACGGTGCCGGGCTGCGTGCCGCGCTCGATACGCGTGCGGAACTTGTCCCGGCGATAGGTATCGGTCAGAAACTCGAGGTACTTGCCGACGTATTTGGCCAGCCCAGTCTGCGGCGCCGCGGCGCGGTTTTCGGCCCAGTCGGTTTCCATGATCCCGAGCGCGGGTTGCTCGAGCGCGACGACGAAGCCATTCTGCGACCAGAAATCGCGCAGCGTGCTCCACGCTGCCTCCGGCGTGGTCTTCACGACCAGCCAGCGCTCCGAGCCGGAGCGCACCAGGCGCGCCTCGGCGTTGGTCGGCAGGACCTCGCTGGGCTTCCCAGCCGCGCGCGCCGCAGCGGCGGCCGACGCCGTCGACGCGCTATAACGGTCGTCGTACGCCGGCGTGGTCAGATCGGGCGGTATTTCCAGCGCCGGCGCCGAGCTCGTCGATTTGTAATCGATCTTCTTGCCCAGCGACGTCGACATGCTCTCGCAGCCGGCGAGCAGCGCCGCCAGCGCCGCCGCGCCGAAGATCGCTGCCGCCCGGCGCCGCAGGTCAGTAGGCACAACGTACCCCATGCTCGAATCTCCGTCAGATGCAGCCGGCTTCGCGGAGCGCCGCGCGCACGGCCTCGTGATGCTGGGCGGAAAGCGCGACCAGCGGCAGCCGCAGCTCGTTGCCGATGAGGCCCATCTCGGCGAGTGCCCATTTCACGGGAATCGGATTGGCCTCGACGAACAGGCGGCGATGCAACGGCAGCAGGCGATCGTTCAGCGCTCTGGCGCGCGCATTATCGCCCGCGAGCGCCGCCGCGCACATTTCGGCCATCAGTTTCGGCGCGACGTTGGCAGTCACCGAGATCACGCCGTGCGCGCCGATGAGCATCAGCGGCAGGGCGACGATATCGTCGCCGCTGTAAACGGCAAACTCGCTCTTGCCCACCATCGCGAGCGCGCGCAACAGCTCGCTGCCGCGCCCGAGATCCGAAGTCGCGTCCTTGATGCCGACGATACCCGGAACCTGTGCGAGTCGCAGCACGGTCTCGCCGGCCAGGTCGGCGGACGTGCGACTCGGAACATTGTAGAGGATGAGCGGCAGGTCGACCTTCTCGGCGATGGTCCGGAAATGGCGATACAGGCCCTCCTGCGTGGGCTTGTTGTAGTAGGGCACGACCGAGAGGCAGGAGTGCGCACCGATTTTCCGGGCGTAGGCGGTGAGCTCGATCGCCTCGCTGGTGGCGTTAGCGCCCGTGCCGGCGATCACCGGAATGCGCCCGGCGGCGTGCTCGACCGCCGTCTTGATCAGCAGGCAGTGCTCTTCGACGTCGACGGTCGGCGATTCGCCCGTGGTGCCCACGATGACGATGGCCGACGTGCCGCTCGCGACGTGAAGATCGACGAGCCTCTTGAGCGCGGGAAGATCGACGGCGCCGCCATCCTGCATCGGCGTCACGATCGCAACCAGGCTTCCCTTCAGCATCGAGCACTACCTTGAAAAGCGGGCATTTTACCCCCGAATCGTCACGGCGGGAGCGGCGGCGGCCACGCTCGCGCGTGCCCCACCGCCGCGAGCCGCTGGATCACCGCCGGTCGCGCGCCGTCGATGCGCCCCTGCTCGAAGGCGACGACGGTGAGCCTCGCACGCACGATCTCGAGCAACTCGCCTTGATCGAGAAGGAAAGCGGGATTCGAAGGCTTGCCGAACGCCGCGTTGCCGGTGGCGAAGGTTTCGTAGAGCAGGACGCCGTCGGGGGCAAGCACGGCGAGCAGATGCGCAAACAGCGCCCGGTGCAGGTAGTGCACAACGACGACCGCGTCGAAGCGCTCGCCGGCGAACGGCCAGTCGCGGTGCTCGAGATCGGCCACACGGATCTCGACCCCGGAGCCGGCGAGCGTCGAGAGGGCGGCCGCGTCGCGATCGACGGCGACGACCCGGGCGCCGCGCGCGGCGAGGAACTGCGCGTGGCGGCCGTGACCCGCGGCCACATCGAGCACGCGCGCTCCGGCGGCGATGAGCGGCGCGAAGCGCACGACCCAGGGTGAGGGCGCCAGGTCGAGGTGGGAATTCGAGGCAGAGCTCATCCGCGCTTGGCCCGCGAGCGCGGCAGCGCCGGTTCAGCCTCACGCGTCATCTGGCGTGCCTTGGCCGGTGCGGCGCCCGGCGCGGTCGCGGGGTCGCTTTCGGCGGCGTCGGCGCGCGCCTCCTCCTGCAGCCAGTCGCAGAACGCCTTCGCTTCGGGGCGCAGCGCGGCATGGCTCGCCCGCACGATGTAATACGCGCGCGGCGTGGCGTAGCGGCCGGGAAACGGCGCGACGAGCTTTCGCTCACGGAGCAGCCGGTCGATCAACGGCTCGCGCCCGAGCGCCACGCCCTGTCCGTCCACTGCGGCCTGGATGACCTGGTCGAAGTGGTTGAACCGCAGCGACCCGGCCGGAGTCAGGTGATGGATGCCGATCGCGGCGAGCCACGCCGACCAGTTGAGCCAGGTGAAGCGCCCGCGCTCGTCGTCGATATGCAGCAGCACGTGATGGGCAAGGTCCTCGGGTCGCTTCAGCGGTCGGGCGCGGTCGGCAGCGAGCGCGGGACTGCATACCGGCACCGTACGTTCCCCGAACAGCCGCGGCGAGCCCGGCGGCGCCATCGCTTCGCTGCAATAGCGCACCGCGAGATCGATGCGCTCGCGCTCGAGATCCACGATGCGGTTGTCGGCCGAGATGTAGACATCGATCTCGGGATGGCGCTCGCGGAAGCGCGCCAGGCGCGGGATCAGCCATAACGACGCGAAGGGCTGATTAGTCGACACCGTGAGCGGCTGAGCGGCCTGGTCGCGGCGGATCGCGGCGACCGCCTGCGTGAGCTCGTCGAGCACGCTCTTCGCCGTCGCGTGCAAGACCTGTCCCGCTTCGGTCAGCAGGAGCTGGCGGTGCCGCCGTTCGAATAGCGGCAGACCGAGCTGGTCCTCGAGGGCCTGCATCTGCCGCGACAGCGCCGACTGGGTGAGAAACAGCTCCTCCGCCGCGCGCGTAAACGACAAATGCCGCGCCGCGGCTTCGAAACCCTTCAACAGATCGAGCGATGGCAAGCGCAATCGGCTCTTCGGCGCCAGCGCGGTTTTTGCATTCCCGTTTTTCATGACTTGGATGCGTCGATTTCGTTTGTAACCAACGCCGGGCGACCCGATACTTCACTCGGCATGCAGCGAATCGGTCGACTCGTCTCAACTGCCGGTTAGCATGCATTGTACGCATCCATGAGGAGATCCACCATGACCCACATCGCACGCCTCGCCCGCCGCACACGGCGCTCGGTTCTGAACAAGCGGCAGACGCTGCTGCTCGAAGACGCGCAAGGCACCGTGGTTGCGGTCGAGCGCGGTTGCGTCTGGATCACCCTCGAGCGCGACCCGCGCGATGTGGTGCTCGCGAAAGGGATGCGCTTCGAGATCGATCGTCCGGGGCGCACCATCATCGCCGCCGAAACCGCAAGCACGCTGCGGCTGCTCGTGCCGGAGACCCCGCGCGATCGCATGGTCGCAGCGATCGCACGGGCGTTCGCCCGCGTGCTCAACCGTTGGGGCGGGCGGCTGGCCCGCCGCGCGGTGCCGTATTTCTGATTCGTTGGTCCGGGGTTCGCCTACGGCTCACCCCGGGCTACGCGCTCAGCACCGGGCTACGCGTCGCTCATGCGTAGCCCCGGGGTGAAGCGATCCCCGAGAAGCCTCATTTGCGCGCAAACGTGATCTCGCTGCCGGATGCTCCGACCTTGATCGTGTCGCCGGCGGCGAACTTGCCGGCAAGGATCTCCTTCGCGAGCGGGTTCTCGATCTGCTGCTGGATCGCGCGCTTCAACGGTCGCGCGCCGTAGACCGGGTCGAAACCGACCTTTGCGATCTCCGCCAGCGCTGCAGGCGTCGTGTCGAGGCGGATCTCCAGCTTCGCCAGCCGCGCCTCGAGCGCCTTGAGCTGGATCCTGGCGATCGACTCGATATTCTTTTCGGAGAGCGCGTGGAAGACCACGATCTCGTCGATGCGGTTGATGAACTCGGGCCGGAAGCTCGTTCGCACTTCCGCCATCACGGCGAGCTTGATCACGCCGTAGTCGTCGCCCGCCATCTGCTGGATCATCTGCGAGCCCAAGTTCGAGGTCATCACGATCACGGTGTTCTTGAAATCCACGGTGCGGCCCTGGCCGTCGGTCATGCGCCCGTCGTCGAGCACCTGCAAGAGCACGTTGAACACATCCGGGTGCGCCTTCTCCACCTCGTCGAGCAGGATCACGCTGTAGGGCTTGCGCCGCACCGCTTCGGTGAGATAGCCCCCTTCCTCGTAGCCCACGTAGCCCGGCGGCGCGCCGATCAGCCGCGCGACCGAGTGCTTTTCCATGAACTCGGACATGTCGATGCGGATGAGATGCTGCTCCGAATCGAACAGGAATTCGGCGAGCGCCTTGCACAGCTCGGTCTTGCCCACGCCCGTGGGCCCGAGGAACAGGAACGAGCCGTAGGGACGGTTGGGGTCCGCCAAGCCCGAGCGCGAGCGGCGGATCGCGTCGGAGACCAAACGCACCGCCTCGTCCTGGCCGACCAGGCGCTTGTGCAATGCCTCTTCCATGTGCAGCAGCTTGTCGCGCTCGCCCTGCATCATCTTTGACACCGGGATGCCGGTCGCGCGCGAGACGACCTCGGCGATCTCCTCGGCGCCGACCTGCGTGCGCAGCAATTGCGGCTTCTTCGCACCCTCCTTGGAGAGCTTGCTGTCGGCCTTCTTGAGTTGCGCCTCGATCTGCGGCAACTTCCCGTATTGCAGCTCCGACATCTTCTGCCAGTCGCCCTTGCGCCGCGCGTCTTCCATCGCGAGCTTGATCTTGTCGATCTCCTCCTTGAGTGCTCTCGCCCCCTGCACCTGCGCCTTCTCGGCCTGCCACACCTCGTCGAGATCGGCGTATTCGCGCTCGAGCCGCTTGATCTCCTCCTCGATGACGGCCAGGCGCTTCTTCGACGCTTCGTCCTTCTCCTTCTTGACCGCCTCGCGCTCGATCTTGAGCTGGATCAGCCGCCGGTCGAGCTTGTCCATCGCCTCCGGCTTGGAGTCGATCTCCATCTTTATGCGCGCGGCGGCTTCGTCGATCAGGTCGATCGCCTTGTCGGGCAGGAAGCGGTCGGTGATGTAGCGGTGCGAGAGCTCCGCCGCGGCGACGATCGCCGGGTCGGTGATCTCCACGCCGTGGTGGATCTCGTAGCGCTCCTGCAAGCCGCGCAGGATGGCGATGGTCGATTCGACCGTCGGCTCGTCGACCAGCACCTTTTGGAAGCGCCGTTCGAGCGCGGCGTCCTTCTCGACGTACTTGCGGTATTCGTCGAGTGTCGTCGCGCCCACGCAGTGCAGCTCGCCGCGGGCGAGCGCGGGCTTGAGCATGTTGCCGGCGTCGATCGCGCCCTCGGCTTTGCCGGCGCCGACCATGGTGTGCAGCTCGTCGATGAAGACAATGGTGCGGCCCTCGTCGGCGGCGATATCCTTCAGCACCGCCTTCAACCGTTCCTCGAACTCGCCGCGATATTTCGCGCCCGCGAGAAGCGCGGCCATGTCGAGCGAGAGCACGCGCTTCCCCTTGAGTCCTTCGGGCACCTCGCCGTTGACGATGCGCTGCGCGAGACCTTCGACGATTGCCGTCTTGCCGACCCCGGGCTCGCCGATCAGCACCGGGTTGTTCTTGGTGCGCCGCTGCAGCACCTGGATCACGCGGCGAATCTCGTCGTCGCGGCCGATGACCGGATCGAGCTTGCCCGAGCGCGCGCGTTCGGTGAGATCGATGGTGTACTTGGCGAGCGCCTGGCGCTGACCTTCGGCTTCCTGGCTGTCGACACCCGCGCCGCCGCGGACCGCTTCGATTGCCTGCTCCAGCGCCTTGCGCGTGAGTCCGTATTCCTTGGCGAGCCGTCCCGTCTCGCTCTTGTCGTCGGCGAGCGCGAGGAGGAACAACTCGCTCGCAACGAACTGGTCGCCGCGCTTGGTCGCTTCCTTGTCGGTCAAGTTGAGCAGATTGTTGAGGTCGCGCGAGATGCTGATCTCCCCGCCCTGCCCTTCGACTTTCGGGAGCCGGCCGATGGCCTTGGTCAGCGCCGCCTTGAGCGGCGGGACGTTCACGCCGGCGCGGGCGAGGAGCGAGGCCGTGCCGCCGTCCTCCTGGGCGAGCAGGGCGGCGAGCAGGTGAGAGGGCTCGATGAAGCCGTTGTCGTTGCCCAGCGCCAGACTCTGCGCATCGGCGAGCGCCTGCTGAAACTTGGTCGTCAGCTTGTCCAAACGCATGGCAATCCCCGCAAACCCGAATCTACCGCCTAGGTGGGGAAGGCGGGGCCGATTTCAAGCGTATCCGCTGCCTGTTGGTGCCGTGGATACCATTTTTATGGCAGTATATATGGCATGAAAACAACCATCGACCGCGCGGGGCGGATCGTCGTGCCGAAGGCGCTGCGCGAGGCGCTAAGCCTCAAGGCGGGCCAACCGCTGGAGATCCGCGCCGGCGACGGCCGATTGGAGGTCGAGATCGCGCCGACCCCGATGCAGCTCAAGAAGCGGGGCAAAGGCATCGTTGCGGTACCCGACGCCGAGCTGCCTGCGCTCACCGCGGAGCAGGTTCGCGAAACCCTGGAGCGCGTCCGGCGTTGAAGGCGGCGGATACGAGCGTCGTGATCGCCGCGTTTGCGTCGTGGCACGAATATCACGATCCGGCGCGGCGGGCGCTCGACGCCGGGCTCAAGCTGATCGAGCACTGCGCGCTCGAGAGCTATTCGGTGCTCACGCGGCTGCCGCCGCCACACCGGACCAGCGGTAGCGTAGCGCGCGATTTTCTGGAAGCGCGCTTTCCTCAGCCGTGGCTCCGGTTGAGCGCGCAGACCTATCGAGACTTCGTGTCGGGCCTGCCGGGGCGCACGGTGACCGGAGGGACAGCCTACGACGCGCTGGTGGCCGCTACAGCGGTCGATGGCGGCGTGGAGCTCCTGACCTGCGACCGGCGTGCTTTGCCGATCTACGAGCGCTACGGCGCGCGGGTCCAGCTCATCGCTTAGGGACTCGTCCACGCCTCCAAGGGCCGTCCGTTCTTGTCGTGCTAAGCTCGAAGTATGGTCTCCCCCGAACCTCCGCCGGGCGATCGCCCCGGACCAGCATCCGCCGGCTTCCTGCACGTGCTGGGCGCCGTCTTCTCGAGCTTCTTCGGCGTTCGCAAGCGCTCGGCGGGCGAGCGCGACATGGTGAGCATCAAGCCCATCCACGTGATCGTGGCCGGCGTGCTCGGTGCGGCGATCCTCGTCGGACTGGTGGTGACGCTGGTGCGTCTGGTCACGCGGGCCGCGTAGCCCGGGAACTTGAGGCACGAGCCCCCGGCATCGCGCTCCGCGCTCAACGCGGGCTACGGCGCGCGAGCTCCAGCCACGGCGCGGGCCGCGGTTTCAAGCTCCGCGCCGGTCGTCAGCAGGTCCGGGCAGAGGCGAAGATACGGTCCGCGGGCGTCGCCGTGAATGCCGCGCGCTTCCAGCGCAGCGGCGAGCGCGACCGCGGCGGCGTCGCGAACGACGACGAACGCGCCGCGCTCTTCGGTGCCGCCCACCGCCTGCACGCCGAGCGCGGCGAGACGCGCGACGAGCCGCTGCTGCTGCGCGAGCGAGTACGCACGCAGCCGATCGACACCGATCGCAAGCGTGAAGATCTGGCCGGCGCGCGCCTGGTACACCGGCAGGATCGGCGGCGTCGACTCGAAGAACGCGTCGCCGCCGGACGCGAAGCGCGGAGGATCGGGACGCGTGTACGCGAAGCGCTCCTCTTTGGCGAACCAGCCGATGTCGAGCGTCGAGAACGATCCGTCGAGAAAACGCGGGTGCAGATACAGGTAGCAGGCGCCGGGCCCACCGCGCAGGTACTTGTAGCTGCCGCCGATCGCGAAATCGACGTCGAGCGCACTCACGTCGACGGGGAACACGCCGAGCGAGTGATAGACGTCGAGCAGCACCCGCGTTCCGCCCGCATGCGCCGCGGCGACGAGCGCCGGCAGCTCGGGCAGAACCTGGCCGGTGTTGAAAAGCACTTGCGAGACGACGACGAGGTCCACGCCTTCCCTCACCGCCGCCCGCAGATCGTCGGCCGCGAACCGTCCGTCCTCGCGCGGCTCGACCAACGAGAGCGCGACCCGGCCGCGCTGCGCGTAGTGGCGCAGGATCACGTCGATCGAGTCGAATTCGCCGCGCGTGGCCACCACGAGAGGCACGCTCTGCCTGGGATAGCTGTTGAGGATGGCGCGCAGCCCCTGGCCGGCGCTCGTCTTGGGAACGACGCAATCGGCCCGCGGCGCACCGAGCAGGCGGGCGAGCCGGGTGCGATAAGCATCGATTTCGGCCAGCCACTCGTCCCAGGCGTCGCCGAGTCGGAGCTGCCAGAGCGCGATCGCTTCGGCGACGTCGGCCGCGGTGGCGTCGAGGGGCCGACCCAGCGAATGGTTGGCGAGATCGACCGCCGTGCCGCGGCGCGAGAGCACGCGCGAGAAGAGCGGCGCGACGTGGGCGGCCACGCCCGCTTCGGTCAACGGCCCGTCGCCGAGCGCGGCGACGGCGGCCTCGATGCGGCTCGCTTCAGACCCGGCGCCGAATGTCATCGGTCAATGCCCGCAATCGAGCCATGTCGTAGGCGGCGAGAACATCCTCGCGCGTGGCCACGCGCTTGCGCACCTCGAGCCACGGGCCCGCTTCGGACGAAAGATGGGCGGCATGCTTGTCCTCGAATCGCTTCGCGTAGCGCATCCAGGCCTCATCGACGGTTCCTTCCGAGAAATGGATGAGCCGGATGTCGAGGCACACCGCGAGCCGGAAGCCGGCGAGGTGGCAGCGAAACGTGAAGTCGGTATCGTAGCCGTGCCAGCCATCGAAGCTCACCGCGTCGAAGCCGATCTTCTCGGCGACCTCGCGCCGGGCGGCGAAGAACACGCCGTCCAAGCCCTGAATGCCACCGTTGACCGTCTCGGGCGCGCCCATGAGCCGGATCTCGTAGCCGTCCGCCACGCGGTGGGTGACCACGCCGTATGCATAGCGGATGCCCGAATTAGCCCAGCCCATCGCGCACATGCGCGCCGTCCCCGCGACGCCGACCACGTCCCAGTCCCGCAGGTGTCGGACCAGCGTCGCGCCCAGGTCGTTGGACAGAATCTCGACATCGTCATGAGAGAACACGCAGATGTCCCCTCGCGCTTCAGCCAGGCCGCGGTTGTACCCCTCGCACAGGGACTTCGCGTCGTGAATGCGGACGATCTCGTAGGGCTCTTCGCCGAAGTGCCGCCGGTACGTCTCCGTGACGGCCGCGAACTTCTCGGAATCGACGCTGCAGATGATGACCGAGATCACTCAGGTTCCGGGATTGCCCGGGCGCTGTCCGATCGCCGTGCGCACGTCGATCAGCTCGGGGAAGAACACGTGCTCGAGCGCTCGCCTAAGGAAGGGGACACCCGAGGATCCTCCCGTGCCGGGCTTGTGACCGATGATGCGCTCCACCGTCTTCAGATGGCGGAAGCGCCAGAGCTGGAAGCTCTCCTCGATGTCGAGGAGCTTCTCGCACATGTCGTAGGCGTCCCACCAATGCTGCGGATCATCGTAGATCGCCTTGAGCACCGGCACGAGCGCGGCGTTGCGCACGTACGGTTGGGCGAAATCGCGCTCCAGGCACGCACGCGGGACCGGCAGGCCGCGGCGGGCGAGGTGGCGCAGGAACTCGTCGTAGAGCGACGGCGCCTGGAGCAGCGCTTCCAGCGCGGCGAAGGCCGCCGCGTCGTGGCGGAAGACCTCGAGGAGCGAGGCGCTCTTGTTGCCGAGCAGGAACTCGATGGCCCGGTATTGCGCCGACTGGAAGCCCGAGGAGCTGCCGAGCACCGGACGGAACGCCTCGTACTCGGACGGCGTGAGCGTCTCCAGCACGGCCCACTGCTCGAAGAGCTGCTTCTGGATGAGCTTCAAGCGCGCCAGGATCTTGAAGCTCGCGTCGAGCTGATCGGCCTGCACGTGGCTGATGGCGGCCTTGAGCTCGTGGATCATGAGCTTCATCCACAGCTCGGCGACCTGATGCTGGACGATGAAGAGCATCTCGTCGTGACGTGGCGGACGCTCCGCCGTGCCCGACAGCGGCTCCTGCGCCGAGAGCAGTCGATCGAGCCGAAGGTAGCCGGCGTAGGTCAGCCGATCGCGAAAGTCGGTGACGATGCCGGGCTCGAGACGATCCTGGGCCATGCCGGCCAGTATAGGACGAGTCCGCGCTGCCGTCGCGGCGCTAGACGGCTTCGCGCAGCGCTGCGAGCGGCGGCGAGCGCAGCGTGCCGCGCGTGCCGAGCCAGCCGGCGAGCGCGACGCAGGCCGCAGCCCCGGTGACGCCCAGCGCCCACAGCAGCGGATTCCAGCCAAATGGGATCTGGAACACGCGCTCGGCCAGCACGAAGCCGGTAGCGGTCGCACCCGCCGCGGCGAGCAGGCCGGCGAGTGCGCCCAGCGCGAGGAATTCGGCGACCTGCGCGGCGGAGAGCTGGCGCGAGCTCGCGCCGAGCGTGCGCAACACCGCCGCATCGTAGCGGCGCTCGTCCTGGGTCGCGGCGATCGCCGCTTCGAGCACCAGCACGCCGCCCGCCAACGTGAAAAGGAACACGAATTCGACCGCGAGCGCGACCTGGTCCATGATCGACTGCACCTGCCGCAAGATCTCGCCGACGTCGATCGCCAGCACGTTCGGATAGGTCCGCACCAGCGTTGTGAGCCAGCTCGCATTGCCGGAGTCGGCGCGCACGGCGGTGATGTAGGTTCGCGGCAGCGCGTCCAGCACGCCGGGTGCGAACAGCGCGAAGAAGTTGACGCGAAAGCTGTCCCAGTCGACCTTGCGCAGGCTCGTCACCTTCGTGCTCACCTGCGTGCCGACGATGTCGTAGGTGAGCGTGTCGCCGACCTTGATGGCCAGCGTGTGCGCGATTCCCTCCTCTAGCGACGCGCCCGCCGCGGCACCCGTCTCGCCCCGCTTCCACCATTGCCCGGCGACCACGCGGTTGCCGACCGGCAATGCATCGGTCCAGGAGAGATTGAACTCGCGCTCGCCCAGGTGCCGCGCCCGCTCGTCGGCCAGTCGCGCCGGATCGAACGGCGCGCCGTTGACCTCGACCAGACGCCCGCGCACCATCGGCCTCAGCACCGCGTCGACGTTGAGCTCGCGCTTGAGGAGCGCGCCGATGCCGTCGACCTGGTCGGGCAGCACGTTGATCAGGAAGACGTTCGGCGCATCGGGCGGGAGGCTCGCGCGCCAGTTGCGCAGGAGATCGCCGCGCACCAGTGTCAGCAGCAGCAGCGCCATGACGCCGAGCGCCAGCGCGCCGATCTGCAGGCTCGAGCCGAGCGGGCGCCGGCGCAGATTGGCGAGCCCGTAGCGCCAGGTGTAGCCGCGATGCGGCAGCAGGCGTAACGCCACGATCAAGAGCCACGCCGCGGCGGCCGCCGCGGCGAGGAGCGCCGCGATGCCGCCGATCATGATCGCGCCGGTCGTGAGGTCCTGCGCCTGCCAGAGCACGAGCGCGGCGATGGTGGCGGCGCCGACCGCGTAGGCAAGCATGCCGCCGACGCGCGGCATCCCGAGGTCGCGACGCAATACGCGTAGCGGCGGCACGCGCGACAGCGCGACGAGCGGCGGCAGCGCGAAGCCGAACAGGAGCGCGAGTCCGGTGGCGATCGGCGCCGCGAGCGCAAGCCATCCCGGCGGCGGCAGCTCGCCGTGGAGGATCGAGCCGAGAGCGAGCACCAGGAGCTGTTGCCCGCCCACCGCGAGCAACATGCCGAGCAGGCTCGCGCCGAAGCCGAGCACGCCGAACTGGATGACGAACAATGCCAGTGTCTGGCCCTGCGGCGCGCCGAAGCAGCGCATCATCGCGGCGGCGTCGAGGTGGCGGCGCAGATACCGCGACGCCGCCAGCGCCACGGCGACCGCGGCGAGGATCACCGCCACCAGCGCCGAGAGGCCGAGGAACTTGTCGGCGCGCTCGAGCGTCTGGCGGATCTCGGGACGAACGTCGCGAATCGATTCGATCCGCTGCCCGCGCGCCAGTCGCGGCAGCGCCCAAGCGCGATAGGCATCGATCGCGTTTCCGGCGACGAGCAGCCGATAGGCGGCGCGATTGCCGGGCTGCAGCAGGTTGGTCGCGGCGACATCGTCGATGTTCATCAGCAGTCGCGGACCGAGTGTGAGCACGCCGCCGGCGACTTCGGGATCCTGCTGGATGATCGCCGTGACGGCGAACGTGCTCTCGCCGACACTCACCTTGCCGCCTCGATCGAGTCCCAGGCGCGCCGCGAGCCGGCCGTCGATCCACGCTTCGCCGCGACCCGGCGTCCCATTGGCCACCCGACCTTGCGGCGCATCGGGGACCGCGAGCACGACCGCGCCGCGCAGCGGATAACCGGTGCCCACCGCCTTCACGTCGGCGAGCACCGCGTCGGTTCCGCCGGCCGCCTGCACCATGCTGTTGAAGCGGATCACCGGCACCGTGGCGAGCCCGCGGGCCGCGGCTTCGCGCGCGTAGTCCGGCGGCAACGGGCGATCGCCGGTCACCATCAGGTCGGCGCCGAGGAGCAGGTTCGCCTGGCCGGTGAGCGCGCCCTTGACGCGATCGGCGAAGAAGCCGACCGTGCCCACGCTCGCCGCAGCGAGTACGAGCGCCGCGATCAGCACCGACAATTCGCCGGCGCGCCAGTCGCGGGAAAGCATTCTCAGCGCAAGGCGAAGCGTGTTCATGCGGCGGCAACCGCGGCTTCGTCGCCGACGAGCTTTCCGCCCTCGAGCGCGAGCCGGCGCGCGCAGCGCGAGGCGATGTGCGTGTCGTGGGTAACGAGCAGGAGGGTGGTGCCGCGTTCGCGGTTCAAGTGGAACATCACCTCGGCGACCTCGAGCCCGGTCGCTTCGTCGAGATTGCCGGTGGGCTCGTCGGCCATCAATACCTTCGGCTCGCCCGAGAACGCGCGCGCGATCGCCACGCGCTGCTGCTCGCCGCCGGAGAGCTGCTTCGGATAATGCGTCAGTCGCGCGGAAAGTCCGACGCGCCCGAGCCAC
>DASVPH010000085.1:0-36838 GCA_036382945.1 Casimicrobiaceae bacterium | reverse complement strand
TGTTCTTCGCCTGGCTTGCCTACCGGAGCAACGTCGAGGCCAGCACGACTTCCCGCTCGCCTTCGTCCAACTGCGCCGATTCGGCCTCGTCGCGCGCGAGCAGCAGCTCGGAGCACCGCTCGATCGCCATGTCGAACAGCTGCAGACAGCGCTGACAGACGAGCGGCAGATGCCCCTGGACGCTCAGCGTCAACATCGGCCGGCCGAGCGGGTCGTGCCCGCCTTCGATCCGCCACGAGACGCTCGCGGCGCCCACGGCGGCCGCCAGCCGATCCGCGACGCGTGCGCTTCGAGCCAGATCGACCTCGCCGGCGAGGGTCTCGCCTCGACTTGCCAGCTTGAAGGCGTCGAAGCGTCCTGGCTGCGCCGCTCCGGTCCTTCCCCCGGCCTTCGACCCGGTTGCCTCTTTAGTTGCCATCGCGCCATCGCTTGCGCGCCGTCGGCGCGCACTTCGACGGAGCAAAACGTAAGATAATAGGCCGATCCTTGCACTGTGTCAAAGAAAACCGTGAAAACAACGATTTCCCCGCGAATTCCAAGGCTGATCCTGGCGTCCACGTCCCGCCATCGCCGAGCCTTGCTGGAGCGCTTGGGGCTCGCCTTCGAGATCGTAGCTCCGAATGTTGATGAAACGCCTTTGCCCGGGGAGCGGCCGGCCGAGACCGCGGTTCGGCTCGCGGAGGCGAAGGCGCGCGCCGTCGCTCCGCGCCACGCCGACGCGTTGATCATCGGCTCCGATCAGGTCGCCGAGTTTCATGGCGAGCTGGTGGGCAAGCCCCGCGACCGCGCCGACGCGCTCGGGCAATTGCGGGCGATGCGCGGGCGTACGGTCGTCTTCCACACCGCCGTGGCGCTGCTCAACGCGCGCACGGATCTGTGCCGCAGCGCGTTGGTCGACGTCGCCAGCACGTTTCGCAGCTTGGACGATGCGGCGCTGAGGGATTATCTCGACCGCGAGCAACCGTTCGACTGCGCGGGCTCGGTCAAGTCGGAAGGGCTGGGCATTGCGCTGTTCACGCGCATCGCCAGCGACGACCCGACGGCGCTGATCGGGCTGCCGCTGATCCGTCTTACCGACCTGCTCGAAGCCGAGGGCGTGCGGCCGTTGGCGGTGGCTCGGTGAGCGCGCCGACGCGTGCCCCGGCACCGCGGCTGGGCAGGCTCTACGTGATCCCGAGCCTGCTCGGCGTCGTGCCGCCGGCGGCGGTGCTGCCCCAGCGCACGATCGATGTGGCGCGGGGCCTCAGCCATTTCGTGGTCGAGACGCCGAAGCTCGCGCGGGCGTTCCTGAAGACGCTTGGCCTCGAGCGCCCGTTGCAATCGCTCGTCCTGGCCGAGTTCTCCGAGCACACGCCGGCGGATCGGGCTGCCGAGCTTCTCGCGCCGGCGTTGCGCGGAGAGGATCTGGGCCTGATCTCGGACGCGGGCTGTCCCGGCGTGGCCGATCCGGGCGCCGCGCTCGTCGCCGCGGCCCACCGCGCCGGCATCACCGTCGTTCCGCTCGTCGGTCCCTCGGCGGTGCTGCTCGCGCTCATGGCCGCCGGCGTGAACGGACAGGCCTTCGCGTTTCACGGCTACCTGCCGGCAAAGCCCGCGCCTCGCGCGGTCGCGCTGCGCGCGCTCGACCACGCCGTGGCGCGCACCGCCGCGACGCAGATCTTCATCGAAACGCCGTATCGGAACGAAGCGCTGGTCGGCGCCGTGCTTTCGCTGTGCCGTCCGACGCTGCGCCTGTGCGTCGCGGTGGACCTCACGCTACCGACCGAGCAGGTTGTCAGCCGTCCGATCGCGGTGTGGCGGAGCGCGCCCCGCCCGGCGCTCTCCGGGCGGCCGGCGATCTTTCTCTTGGGTGGCGACTAGCTACTCGTCCGGCCAGCTCTTGATGTAGCTCTTGAGCATGCGGTTCTCGAAGCTCTGCTCTTCGTAGACCGCCTTAGCGACATCGTGGAAGGAGATCACGCCGAGGAGCGTCGACCCTTCCTGGACTGGAACGTAACGCTGGTGCCGCTCGAGCATCACACGGCGCAGCTCCATCACATCGAGATGCGGCGAAGCCACCAGCGGATCGCGGACGCAGACCTCGCTCACCCTGAGATCGCCGAGTTGCCCCTCGCGTTTCGCCAGCGCCTCCAGCACCTCGGCAAAGGTCAGTATGCCGAGCATGTGCCCGTGGTCCATCACCACCAGCGAGCCGATGTCGTGCTGCGCCATCACCTTGACCGCCTCGAGCACGCTGCCGGTGGGCGGCGCAGTGAACAGGGCGCTGCCCTTAATCCGCAGGATTTCGCTGACCAGCATCGCATCCTCCTCGCCCTTGCCTGCGTGGCGCGTTACGCGCAGGTTACTCCGGGAGTTGCGCCGTGCGCAAGCCGCCTATTTATACAGCACCTGCGGCAACCACAAGCCGATCGGCGGGAACAGGTACAACAGGAGAAGCGCGATCAGCTGGATGCCCATGAACGGCAGCATGCCGGCGAAGATCGCGTTCAGCGTCACGTGCGGAGGCGACACGCCCTTGAGGTAGAACGCCGCCATCGCCACCGGCGGCGACAGGAACGCCGTCTGCAGGTTGAGCGCCACGAGCAGCCCGAAGAACAGCGGATCAATGCCGAACTTCGGCAGCAGGGGGATGAAGATCGGCATGAAGATGATGATGATCTCCGTCCACTCCAGCGGCCAGCCGAGCAGGAAGATGATCGTTTGCGCCAGGATCATGAACTGCACCGGGGTCATGTTGAGCGAGAGCACCCAGCGCTCGATGATCTCCTGCCCCCCGAGCAACGCGAACGCCGCCGAGAAAATGCCGGAGCCGACGAACAGCCAGGTCACCATTGCGGTCGTCTTGGCGGTGAGGAAGGACGACTCCTTGACGAGGCTACCGACCTCTTTCACCGTCTTCCAGGCGACGCCGCCGCGGCTCGCGGCGCCGGGTCGCGTCTCACGCCAGTTGCCGATGAAACGATAGACCACCGTCAGCACGAATCCGCCGAATCCGCCGACCGCCGCCGCCTCGGAGGGCGTCGCAAGCCCGAACACGATCGAGCCCAGCACGGCCAGGATCAACAAGGACAGCGGAAAGAACGAGCCGAGCAGCATCTTGAAGATTTCCAGCCGCTCCCAGCTCCAGAGCCAGTAGAGCACCGCGATGAAAACGATGCCGATCCCGAACGTAATCCACAACCATTCGGGTATCGGCAGCCGCGCCTGCTCTTCGGCGGGGGGTTCGGCGGATTTCTTTTCGACGGAGCGCGCGGCGGCCGGCGGCTCCTTCGCGCGTTTCTCGGCCTTGGCCGAGACAGGTGAAGCCTCCTTCGCGGGTCCCGCGGGCGCTTCCTTGGCGCCTGTATCCTTCTGCTCCGGTTCGGCTGCGCCGATGATGTCCGTCGACATCTCGCTTTCCTGCTCGGGCGCCGCGACGAGGCCGCCGGCCTGGATCAGCCCGGCCGTGCTCGCCTCGACCTCCGGCGCGGTGGCGATCCGGTAGGTGACGCCCAGCACTGCGGCAATGAACAGCGCCGGAATCAGCGTGACGAACAATTGCCCGAGCGCAGTACGTTTCGCGACGCCGGCGCCGGCGCCCCCGCCGAGAGCGCGCCACAGTCCCGTCAACGCATTGCTGCCCTGCGGCGCCAGCTTCCGCGCCAAGGGCGGAAGCTCCACGCGCCGTTCGCTCTCGGCGAGCGGAGGCATGAGGCGGGGCTTCCACGTGGCGAGGACGATGATGTAGCCGATGTAGAGCCCGGCGAGCATGATGCCGGGGAGGAAGGCGCCGGCGTAGAGCTGGACGACCGACACGCCCGCCACGGCCCCGTAGACGATCAGCATCACCGACGGCGGGATCAGGATGCCGAGAGTCCCCCCCGCGGTCAGCGCGCCGGCCGACACCTTGATGTTGTATCCCGCCTTGAGCATCGCCGGAAACGCGAGCAGGCCCATCAGCGTGACGACCGCGCCGACGATGCCGGTCGCGGTCGCGAAGATGGCGCAGGTGACGATCGTCGCCACGGCGAGCGCGCCGGGGACCCGCGCGGTGGCGAGGTGCAGGCTCCTGAACAACCGGTCGATCAGTTGCGCCCGCTCGACGAGATAGCCCATGAACAGGAACAGCGGAATCGCGATCAGCACGTCGTTCGACATCACGCCGTACGTGCGCTGTACGAAGAGATCGAGCACGCGCCGTATCGCAGTCGCCGGGTCGCTCCGGTAGGCAAGCCAGGCGAAGAACACGCCCATGCCCATCAGCGTGAACGCCGTGGGGAAACCGAGCATGATGCCCACGACGATCATCGCGAGCATCAGCAAGCCCAGGTGGCCGTTGGTCATCTGCGACGGCGGCGGCAGCAGGGCGAACACCAGGATCACGACCGCGGCCATGATGGAAAGGCCGAACCAGGCTTCCTTCCTCATTTGCGGGCCTCGTGGTGCTCCTGCGCGACCACGAACTTGTCGAGCTTGGCGATGTCCTCGTCCTTGACGTGCACCATCTCCTTGAGCTTGTCGACGTCCACTTCCTCGACGTCCGCCTCGCGGGAGGGCCAGCGACCCTGCTTCAGGCAAATGATGCAGCGGATGATCTCGACGATGCCCTGCATCAGGATCAGCGCCCCGGCGACCGGGATGACGGTCTTGAACGGGTAGTACGGCGGGCCCTCGGAGGTGATGTTCGAACCCTCTTTGATCGCCCAGGACTCGGCGGCATAGGTGTAGCCGGCCCAGACCAATGCGACGACGCCGGGAAGGAAGAACAGGAGGTACAGCGTGAGGTCGAGGCCGGCCTGCAGGCGCGGCGGGAAGAAGCCGTAGAGCACGTCGCCGCGCACATGAGCGCTCTTGGCGAGCGCGTAGGCGCCGGCCATCATGAACAGCGTTCCGTACAACTGGATCATCACGTCGAAAGCCCACGGATGCGGGCGGTCGACCACGTAGCGTGAGTACACCTCCCAGCTGATAAGCAGGGTGAGCCCCACGATCAGCCAGGAGAACGTCTGGCCGACGAAGGTGCTCACCTTGTCGACGAACAGCAACAGTTTCTGCATGGCTCGAGTCCCCTAGGGCGGAACCGGGACGCTAGTTTGCCACTTCCGCCCGTATCGTCGGCAGCGCCACCCAAAAAAAACCATCCGGGGCTGCCGGATGGTGTCTTCCGCAAGCGCGTTCGGGGTCAGGCCTTCTTCGCGGCCTGCTTCTTGCCGAAGTACCAGTTGTAGGCCATGCGCCGGTTGACGTAGGTGTCGAGGTCCCAGCGCACCGTGCGCTCGGCGAACTTTTTCTGCGATTCGAGGACCTCCTTGAACAGCGGGTTCTCCGCCGACTTCTTCGCCATGATCGGGTCGAAGACTTCGATCTGCTTCTGCAGAATCGAGTCCGGCGTCTTGTAGACCTTGACCTTGTCCTTGGTCTGCAGCTCGATGTAATCCTGCGAATAGCGGTCGATCGCCTTCCACGACATGTCTGCAGAAGCGGCTTCGACGGCGTAGGCGATGATCGCCCTCAGCTTCTCGGGCAGCGCATCGTACTTGGTCTTGTTGAAGAGGATCTCGAATTGCTCGGCGTTCTGGTGGAAGCTCTGCAGCATGTAAACCTTCGACACGTCCGGGAAGCCGAGCAGGCGGTCGGAGGTGGCGTTGTTGAACTCCGCCGCATCGATAAGACCGCGGTCCATCGCCGGCACGATCTCGCCGCCGGGCAGCGCGTTCACCGACGCGCCCAGGGCCGTGAACATGTCGATCGAGATGCCCACCGTGCGGTATTTGAGGCCCTTGAAGTCGTCCAGCTTGGTAACCGGCTTCTTGAACCAGCCGAGCGGCTGCGTCGGGTGCGGCCCATACGGGAACGACACCACGTTGGCGCCGATCGAGTCGTAGATCTTCTTGAGCAGCTCCTTGCCGCCGCCGTACTTGTGCCAGGCGAGCATCATGTTGCCGTCCATGCCGAAGGCGGGGCTCGATCCCCACAGCGCCAGCGCGTTCTGCTTGCCGTAACTGTAGACAAGCACGCCGTGACCGCCGTCGAGCGTGCCCTTGGATACCGCGTCGAGCAGCCCGAACGCAGGCACGACGGCACCTGCCGGCAACACCTCGATCTTGAGGTCGCCGCCGGTCATGTCGTTCACCTTCTTGGCGTAGTCGAGCGCGTATTCGTGGAAGATGTCCTTCGAAGGCCAGGTGCTCTGCCAGCGCATGGTGATCGGACCGGCCTGGCCCTTGGCGATCATCGGGAAGCCGAGCGTCGCGGAGGCAGCCGCGACGCCGCCCGCTGCCTTCAGGAACTTGCGGCGGGTCGCTGCGCTGTTGGGAGCTTTCGGCTTCGACACCTTTGGTTCGTGGCTATGCATGACGTTTTCCTCCTGAGATGGCGGCGCGCAAGGGTGCGCCGCTCGACTGAGCCAGCGTCTTGTCGATGTCGCCGGTCGTCGCGTGTCTCAATCGCGGCAACCTTCCGTCGCGACGCGTCAGCGATTTGTCAGGTGATTATACGCCGGGAATCCGTTGCGTCCAGCGCTGCCGGGCGGTGTCGATCAGTCGGCGATGGTAGCTCGCGCCCCGGCAACCCAAGCGAAGTAAATGACCCCCAGCCCGACGAGGGCGAACACGAGGGCGGTCACCACGCGCGACAGCTCGGCGAGCAACGCCAGCATCCCGCTGGAAAGGCCGACGAATGCGAGACCAACGACCGGTAGGACCGGGGCACCGCAGCCCACCACGGTGCACCCGCCGGTCGAGATGCCGAGCACGCTGGCCAGCACTCCAGAGGCGCCGCCGCCCAGGCGCGGAGCGGCTCCAGCGATCGGCGCGAGCCCCCGGGAATAGGAAACCAACGCGAAGTAGAGTCCGAGGAGCAGCGAGAAGAGCAGGAACCGGAACAGGTCGCCCACCGTCACTGCGAAACCCCAGTCGACCCCACCGAACGGGCTGTCGGCACTGAACCAGAAAAGCGCAAGGTTCGGAATAAATTCCAGTTTGCGCTGGATCGGCACTTCGACGTTGGCAAGGTAGCGCGGCAGCTCGGGCAACCAGGCGTTGAAAGCGAAGTAGTCGAAGGGCTTGCGAACGACCGATAGCAGCATCGGCGGCAGGAACACGTCGACAGCGAGGACGGCAAACGCAGCAGCGAACAACACGCCACGACGCTCACGAGTCGCGCGGGCGATCCCGCGCCAGATCCGGCTCAGCGCGTGTCGCATGGTCGAGGGCTCTTGCACCACCTCGCAAAAGCCGCGCGACGGGGCAGTCGATGGCACTGAGGAAACCAACCGTCCTTCCCGCTTCCGCCTTCGAGGTGACGCGGTGCAACACGCTTGATCGTCAGCATGGCGTCAGGTTGGGAGCATCCTATTGGCCACGTGTAAGAAGCTCATGGACTTGATACCCTCCGCGCATTATAGTTGGTCCGTTCCTCAAAGACGGGTTGTTGGTCTGCTTGGTACCCATCAAGTTACTAGGAGGAGGTACACATGGCTGCACAAATCGATCGCAGGGATTTTCTGCGTAGTCTTGGGGTCAGCGTCGGAGCGTCGCTGGGCGCCGCGGCAGGCGCGATTCCACTTATCGGGATGGCCCAGGCGCAGACCCCGGCGCCGAAAGGCAACATCCCGAGCAGCCCCTACAAAATCGGGCACATGACGTTCTTCACCGGCCCGGCGGCAGTGCTTGGTGAGCCGATGTACAAAGGGCAGGTTCTAGCAGCCGAGGAAATCAACGCCGCAGGCGGATTGCTCGGCAAGCGCAAGATCGAGGTGCTGAAGGCGGACGAAGCCGCTGGCGTCGACGGCAACGTGAAAGAGTTGCGCCGGCTGAAGCTCCAGGAGAAGATCGATTTCTTCTGCGGCATCACGTCGAGTGGCAACACGCCCGCGCTCGGTCCGGTAGCGGAAGAGCTGAAGGTGCTGACGATCTTCGTCGATGGCTGTACCGACTTCCTGTTCGACAAGGCCGTGCCGAACCCGCATTACATCTTCCGCATCACTAACATTCAATCGGCAGACGGCGCGACCTGCGCCATTGCGGCGGCCAAGACCTGGCCGGACGTGAAGAGAATCGCGCACATCCATCCCGACTACTCCTACGGTCGCAATGCCTTCGACCATTTCGGCATCGTGATGAAGAAGCTGCTGCCGAAAGCGGAGGTCGTCTCGGAGAACTGGCCGAAACTCGGGACCACGGATTTCAGCTCGCACATCACCAAGGCCATGGCCGCCAAGCCCGATCTGCTGTATTCCTCGGTATGGGGCGGGGATTATGTTGCGATGTACAAGCAAGCGCTGCAGTACGGTTTGTTCGACAAGATGAGAGTCGCGACCACGCTCGCGCTGGGCGTCGCACCGCACGCCATCGGCAAGGATCACCCCGAAGGCGTCATCGCCGGCGTGCACTCGAACTACTACTTCACCTATCCGAGCGGCAACAGCTGGCCGGACAACAAGACGTTCGTCGCGAACTACTATAAGCGCTGGAAGGAATATCCGAACTTCCAGGCCGAAGGCGCCTACACGGCGACCTACATGCTGAAGACGGCGATCGAGAAGGCGAACCGCTTGGTGGGCAGCTGGCCCGATGACGACGCGGTCATCAGTCTGCTCGAAGGCATGGGCTACTCCGGGCCAGGAGGATACGTGTACATCCGCCCGGACAATCACCAGGGCTACAAGGAAGCGATGACGGGCTTCAGCAAGAACGTTCCTGAGTATCCGTTCCCGATCCTCGACCCGGACCGCATCATCACCATCCCGATTCGCAGCATCACAGCGCCGCCGGGATGGCCGAAAGGCGAACCGACGTCGACGTACACCTGGATCGAGCAGACCTGGCCGACGGCCAAGGCGTAGCACCCAGGCGGCTGCCTCGCCTGGAGGCAAGGAGTTCGAGCCAACGGGCGCCATCGCGGCGCCCGTTAATCGCTGAGAACCCGCGCGCCGTGTGCGGCGGCGAGCATCGATGTCTCACTCCTCGGTGGTCTGGGCGGCGATTCTGCTGGTCGCCGCGCTTTGCGCGGGACCATCCGCGCAAGCGGGGCACGAGTCGCCGTTCTACCCGTCGTTCTATCCGCAAGAAATTCGGATCGAGACGTTGGACCCGCGAACTGCCGAAGCCGGCTGGCCGCAAGCGCGCGTTCACGCGTACGTTGGTGAGCGACTCTTCGCCGCTGGCGCGGTATCCGCCGACGCTACCGCGGTAACGTCGCTGGGCTCGTACCTGGTGCTCACGTTCGATGCTGTCGATGATCGCTATGCGATATCGCGCGGGGATGCGCGGTCGCGGTGCCAGGCCGTAGGGCGGATCCTGCGCGCGCTCCCGCGAGACGCCGCTAGCTACGTCTTCCATCCGTATCCCGTGACTCCGTATCACGCGGATTATCTCGAGCAGTACGATCTCGCCGCGCGGGCGCGCGCGGCCTATGCGAAAGGAGGTGCTGATGGAGCGGCCGAGCCGGCGTTGAAGATCCGCGCTAAGGGAGCGCTGGCGGAGACCCTTGTCCCCGCGACCTGGAGGGCCACGCCGCATGATTGGGACGCCACACTCGAGGAAATCGACGTCGGCGCCCTCACCAAACCGGTTTCGGAAGGCCTTTCCGGTCAAGTAACTGCGCCGTGGGTCAAGCAGGGCTGGTTCCAGGCCTACCTGCTGTACGCCGGTGATATCAGAGGGCCGGCGGCGGTCCGCGCGGAGCGTGAATTCCGCCGTCTCACCACCGGTGAATATCGCAGCGAGGCCCAGCGGATCGATCTCGAGCGCGCGCTCGTGACCACGCTCGCCGCAGGATGCAAGCGGGTCGTGGTCGGATACACGTTGCGAGAGGAGTACTTCGACAGCGAATACTACAACGGCGTGGAGAATGTCGCATTCGATTCGCAGGCCGGCCTCCTTTCACCGATCTTCCCGCGCTCGGTCAAGCTCAAGGATTTTCCGTGGAACGGCTGGTTGCGCGTCGGCATCTCGACGCAGCCCATCGCGGCGTGGAATCCGGTCAGCGGGTTCACCGATCCTTTCGGCAGATTGCTCTGGCAGGCCGTCGGCGACCCAGCGCTCCTGCCCGAACCTTACGGCGGAAGCTGGATGGCCAATCGGGCCAGCATTGACGTGGGCGCGGTGCTGGGATCATCGGTGATGCCCGACGATGCGTTGCGACCGCAAGAGGGAAGCGGTCTCCTGCGCCGCGTCGGGCCCGGCAAGAGCGCACTACAGCGACTCCGCTTTTCGGTGGTGGCCTCCGCGTTCCATGACGGCACCGCGACCGGAGTTGCCGATGTTCTCTACCCGTACATTTTCGCTTTCCGGTGGGGCGCTCGCGGCTCCGACCCAGCAATCGCCCGCGCCACGGCGCCGGTGCGGGACTGGCTCGCAGGCTTCAAGGTCATCGGCGTCACGACCCAAACTCGTAACTTCGGGGACGACCTCAACTTCACCTACCGCGTCCCCGTCGTGGATGTTTACCTTACTCATCGGTCGAGCGACCCGTTGGAGGCGGCCGCGGTCGCGCCGCCGTGGTCGACCATCCCTTGGGAAGTATTCGTGCTCATGGAGCAAGCGGCCCAGCGCGGCATCGCCGCGTTCTCCGAAGCCGAGGCTCAGCGCCGCGGCATACCGTGGCTCGATCTCGTGCGCGATCGAGCCACAGTCGAGCGGCTGGCCGCGGTGGTCGACGAATTAGGCTCACGGGCCTACCGGCCCACAGCGCTGAAGGAGCTCGTGACGCCGGACGAGGCGCGCGAGCGCTGGCGCGCGCTCGCGCGCTTCTACACCGAGCACGGCCATTTCCTGGTCACGAACGGACCTTATATGCTCGACTCGTGGTCCGCTGATGGTGCCGTCCTGAAGGTCTTCCGCGACCCGACCTATCCAAAGGGTGTCGGCACGTTCGACCCCTACGCGATCCCGCTCAGGGCCTACGCGACGAGAATCGAGCACCATCGCGAGCGTATCGACATCCAGGCCGACGTGGAGCAGGTTTCCAGATCGCAGCGCAGCTACGAGATCGAACGAGTCGCGCTCGCGGCCCGGGATGAAGCGCGGAGCGACGATCTTCCCGTGTGCCGTTATGTTATCGTCGCGCCCAGCGGCAAGGTCGTGCGCTCCGGCAGGGTAGGCCCGTCGCAGCGCGGTCGATTCACAATCGACTTGAAAAGCCTCGCCGCACCTGGGCTGTACACTATCGCCGCCGCATTGTTCCTGGGGGGGAACGAAATGAATCCGGAGATACAGCTCATCGAGCATCGCGCTGGCGTCCGATGAGCACGATGCGCCGATTCTTCGCCTGCGTCCCCCGGATCAGGGGCAGGGGAGCCATCCCATGGGTGTAATCGCGATCCACATCTTGAATGCGTTGCTATATAGCTCGGTGCTCTTCCTCATCGCGGGCGGGCTTAGCCTGATCTATGGTGTCATGCGCATTCTCAACCTCGCGCACGGCAACCTGTACGCGCTCGGCGCGTTCGTGTCGGCGTGGGCGATCGGCCTGGCCGTGAACGCCGGTGCGCCGGTTGCTCTGCTCTTCCTGCTGTTGCCGCTCGGAGCAGTCGCCACCGGCCTCGTTGGAGCGCTTATCGAACGCACCCTGTTGCGGCCCTTCTACCGACGTCCTGAGGAATACCAGCTCCTGATGACCTTCGGCCTGCTCATGATTCTCGAGGACCTGATCCGCTTCATCTGGGGACCGAGCCCGCTGACCGTGACCTCCGTTTATTCCAGCATTGGCAGCGTCGCGGTGGGCGATGCGCGCTACCCCGGGTACAACCTAGTGATCATCGCGGTCGGGATCGTCGCCGCGGTCTTCCTGTGGGCGTTCATTTACCGGACGCGCTTCGGCGTCCTGTTGCGGGCGACCTCGCAGGACAAGCGGATGGCGTCCGCCCTGGGCGTGAACGTCAACTTGATCTACATCCAGGCGTTCACCCTGGGCTGCTTCATGGCCGGCTTGGGCGGCGCCATCGTCGTTCCCAGCCAATCGGCGGTTCTCGGCATGGGCGTCGACGCGCTGGTGCTCGCCTTCATTGTCGTCGTCATCGGCGGCCTCGGCAGCCTGGAGGGGGCACTCGCCGGCGCGTTGATCGTCGGCGTGGTGCGTGAGGCGGGGATCACCTTCTTTCCGGAAATCGAGCTGGCGGCCCTGTACCTCATCGCAGCGTTGGTGCTGCTGGTGCGTCCAGCGGGCCTCTTCGGCCGCGCCTGAACATGAGCGATATCGTCGCCCCCCGCCCCGCCCGCGCCGTGTGGGTTCCCCTCGCGTGGCTCGTTCCCAGCGCCTTGGTGCTGGTCGCGGCGCCGTTCGTGATCGACCCGTTTCAGACACTCACTCTCACTTACGGCCTGGTCGCTGCTATCGGGGCTCTCGGGTTCAATCTGCTGCTCGGCTATACCGGCCTCCTGTCGTTCGGCCACTCTGCCTTCTTCGGTGGCGGCGCCTACACGGTCGCCTTCATGGTGAAATACCTGAAGATCGCGTCGATGGAGCTCTTCCTCGCGGGTTCCGTCCTTGCAAGCGCGATCCTTTCGGTCCTGTTCGGCTTCGTGTGCGTGCGTTACACGCGGATCTTCTTCGGCATCTTGACGCTCGCCCTGTCCCAGGTGCTATGGAGCCTCGCCTTCAAGTTCTTCTGGGTCACCGGCGGTACTGACGGCTTGCGCGTGCCGACCCCGACGCTCCTGGGAGTCGCCGCCACCGACGACAAGATGTATTTTCTGGCGCATCAGTACTACTACTACGTGCTCGCCTCGTTTGCCATCTGCGTGTTCCTGATGTGGGTGATCGTTCATTCGCCGTTCGGCAAGGCGCTGCAGGCGATACGCGATAACGAAACCCGCGCGGAGTTCATAGGCATCCGCATCCGCCGCTACCGGCTCATCGCGTTCGTCATCTCCGGCATCTTCACCGGCGTGGCCGGAGCGCTCTGGGCGCCTCTCAACGGGCTGGCCAGCCCCGACATTCTGGTGTGGACCTTCTCCGGCGAGATTGTGTTCATGACCGTGCTTGGGGGTTTCCGCACCTTCGTCGGCCCGATCATCGGTGCGATCGCGTTCACTTATCTGAAGACCTACGCGGTCGGGTTCACCGTATACTGGCAGCTGCTCCTCGGCACGGTGCTGGTGGTTCTGGTGCTGGCGTTGCCTACCGGCATCATGGGCGGTGTCGAGCGCATCACGGCCTGGATCAAGAAGGCGCGCCAAGGATGACCTTCCTCACGACCCAGACACTAACCAAGTCGTTCGGTGACAACCGCGCGGTGAACGGTGTCGACTTCCACGTCAGGAAGGGAGAAGTGCTGGCGCTCATCGGCTCCAACGGAGCGGGCAAGACCAGCCTCGTTAATCTGGTGAGCGGGTTGCTGCGGCCCGATAGCGGGCGGATCATTTTCGAGGACAACGACATCACGCAGCAGAAATCGTACGACCGGATCAAAGCGGGCATCGCGCGGAGCTTCCAAATCGTCAATCTGTTCGATCACCTCTCCTGCGTCGACAACGTAGCTCTTTCTGTCTTTTCGCGCGCTGGCAAGACCCAGACGCTGACCAAGCTCGCCAGCCGCGACCACGAGGTGTGGGACGAAGCGCACGCAGTACTTCGCCAGTTCGGGCTCGATCAGCACCAGGCGCTGCCCGCGGGCACGATCTCCCACGGCGAGCGGAAGCTACTCGATGTCGCTGTCGCCTACGCGCTGCGGCCGAAGCTGCTGTTCTTGGATGAGCCGACCAGCGGCGTGTCCACGCGCGAGAAAGCGCCCATCATGGACATCGTGAGCGCGATCGTGCGCTCGGGAAAAATCACGGTGGTGATCATCGAGCATGACATGGACATCGTGTTCCGCTATTCCGAGCGCATCGTCGTGATGCACCAGGGATCGATTCTGGCCGACGGCTCGCCGGACGAGATTCGGCGGAACGACGCGGTCACGACCACGCTCATCGGGACCCACGCCACCGGCGAGCCCGCGGTCGATGCGAACGGCAATGCTTGAAGTCGACAGCATCGAGACCTACCGCGGCCGAGTACAGGTCCTGCGCGGCGTATCGCTGCGCGTGGACAGCAGCGAGTCGATCGCGCTGGTCGGACGCAACGGGGCGGGCAAGACCACGACCATCGAGACGATCATGGGACTCCTGCCGTCGCATGCTGGTGCCATGACTTTTCGCGGGACGGCGATCACGCGCCTGCCCGCCTATCGGCGCGCCTTGCTCGGCATCGGCTACGCGCCCGAGGACGCCGGCATCTTTCCCGACCTGAGCGTGGCCGAGAATTTCCAGATCTGCGAATGGCTGGCGCGGCGGGGCGCGCGCGGCGACGGAGCGACCGACGCCACCAGCATCGAGGAGCGGATTTTCGGCGTATTTCCAGAGGTCAAGGCGTTGCTGACTCGCACCGGTTTGCACCTTTCCGGCGGCCAGAAGAAGATGGTCGCGGTGGCGCGAGCGATGGCGCTTTCGCCGTCGATCCTGCTGCTCGACGAGCCGTTCGAAGGGCTCGCCCCGGTGGTTGTGACACGTTTCATCGATGCGGTGAAGAAGATCAAGGCGATGGGCATCTCGTTGCTGATCGCCGAGTCGAACCTGATGACGGCGGTCCGGATGGCCGACCGGCTCTACGCCATCGATCGCGGCGAGATCGTCTTCCAAGGCACGCCTCGGGACGCAATGAAGAACGAGAACGTCATGCGTACGCTCCGCGGCTGAAAGCGCGCGGCTCTGCCGGGAAACCTCTTGAAGGGCTTTGCCGCAGTCGCTGTTCTCATCGTCACGGCGATCGTCGTCACCGTGGCGAGGGGGGTCACGAATTTCCGGTCTACCCTGGCACTACCCGCACGCGGTTCGGATTTAGACAACCGTCAACGGAAACGCGACTAACTAACGCCGAGATCAAGCGGATCCCGCTCCTGGTTGCGTCCGGGCCTAAGGCTCCCTAACTGGCGAGGGCGCGTCGCTCGCGCAACGCTTGCGCCAGCGTCCCGCTATCAACGTATTCCAGCTCCCCGCCGACCGGCACGCCGCGCGCGAGCCGGGTCACCGCGAGTCCCCGCGCGGCGAGCAGCTCGCCGATGTAGTGCGCAGTCGCCTCGCCTTCGTTGGTGAAGTTGGTCGCGAGCACGACCTCCCGCACCACGCCGTCCTGGGCGCGCTTGAGCAGTCGGTCGAGCCGAATCTCCTTCGGGCCGATGCCGTCGAGCGGTGACAGCCGCCCCATGAGGACGAAATACAGGCCGGCGTACGCCTGCGTGTGCTCGATCATCATCAAGTCGGCCGGCGTCTCGACCACGCAGAGCAGGGTCGGATCGCGCCTGGCCGACCGGCAGAGCGCGCACAGCTCCCCCTCGGTGAACGTGTTGCAGCGCTGGCAATGCTGAATCGATTGGGTGGCCCCCTCAAGCGCGCGGGAGAGCCGCCGCGCGCCTTCGCGATCGTGCTGCAGGAGGTGCAGAGCCATGCGCTGCGCCGCTTTGGGCCCGACGCCCGGCAAACAACGCAGCGCCTGCGTCAATTCCTCGAGACTCCCGAGCGGCTCCATCAGAACGGCAGCTTGAACCCCGGCGGCAACGGCATGCCCGCCGCAAGGCCCGCCATCTTTTCCTGTGATGCGATCTCCACCTTGCGCACGGCGTCGTTGACCGCCGCGGCGACCAGGTCCTCGAGCATGTCCTTGTCCTCGCCGAGCAGCGTCGGGTCGATGCTCACGCGCTTGACGTCGTGCCGCCCGGTCATCAGCACCTTGACCAGTCCGGCGCCGGCCTGGCCCTCGATCTCCATGGCGGCGATCGCCTCCTGCGCCTTCTTCATGCCCTCCTGCATGGCCTGCGCCTGCTTCATCAGCCCGGCGAGCTGGTTCTTCATCATGGCTGCAAACTCTCCACTGCGATCAGACCGGCTTGATCGAATTCGGCTTGATATGCGCATCGAAGCGCGACAGAACGTCCTGGACGAATGGGTCGTCCCGGAAGGCGGCCTCGGTCTTCGCCCGGGCTGCCTCGCGCTCGCGCTTTTCCTGCGCCGCGAGCGTGTCCGCGACCTCGCCGACCTCGAAGCGCAACCGCACGCGGCGGCCGACCGCCTGCTCGAGCGCGGCCTTGAGCTTGTCGGCGTAGGTCTTGTCCGTCAGATGCCGTGCCGCTTCCGGAACGGCGAGCACGAGCTCGTTGCCGGTGAGCGCTTTGAGCGCGGTCTGGGCAGCGAGTTGCAGCGCGATGCCGGAGAGACTCATGCCGGCGACGAACGCCGGCCAGTCGGCCGGCGCGGGGAAATCCTTCGCGGCCACCGATGGCGCTGCTGCGGCGCGAGCGGAAGCTTCTACGCTCGGGGGTGTGGGCGGAGCTGCAGAGGGCTTGGGCGCGGGCGAAGGCCTAGCTTCGTCGCGCGGGGTGCGCGCTTTGCTCTTCACCTCCCCGCCTCCTTCCACGATTGGCTCGAAGGCGAGCAACCGCAGCAGAGTCATCGTGAACCCGGTCGGCTCGTCGGGTGCAAGGGCCAGATCGGCACGTCCCTGCAGGCAGATCTGATACGCGAGCTGAACGGCGTCCGGGGCGAATGCCGCGGCAAGCGCGCTCACGCGCGGAGCGTCCTGCAACGTGTCGAGCGCGTCGGGAACCGCTTGGGCGATCGCGATGCGATGAAACAGCGCGCAGAGCTCCTCCAGCGCCCCGGCGAGCGAGACCCCGCGCTCGGTGAGCGCGCGCGCTTCGGCGAGGAGCGCCGGCCCGTCGCCCGCGAGCAGCGCATCGGCGATGCGATAGACGTAGTCGGCGTCGACCGCGCCCAGCATCGTGCGCACCACGCCTTCGCGCACTTCGCCCGCGCCGTAGGCGATCGCCTGGTCGAGCACCGAGAGCGCATCGCGCATCGAGCCGTGCGCCGTGCGTGCGATCAATGCGATCGCGGCATCGTCGAAAGGGACGCCCTCGGCGCGCAGGATCTCCGCCAGACGCCCCGAGATGAGCGACGGCGACAAGAGCTTCAGGTTGAACTGCAGACAGCGCGAGAGCACCGTGACCGGAATCTTCTGCGGATCGGTGGTCGCCAGCACGAATTTGACGTGCTCGGGCGGCTCCTCCAGGGTCTTCAGCATCGAGTTGAACGCCGCCTTCGACAGCATGTGCACTTCGTCGATGAGATAGACCTTGTAGCGCCCGACGGTCGGCGCGTAGCGCGCGTTGTCCAGGATCTCGCGCATGTTGTCGATGCCTGTGTTCGACGCCGCGTCGAGCTCGAGCAGATCGACGAAGCGTCCCGCGTCGATGTCGACGCAGGCCGCACACACCCCGCACGGCGTCGGGGTGACGCCCTTGGCGCAGTTCAGGCTCTTGGCGAGGATGCGCGCGATCGTGGTCTTGCCTACGCCGCGCGTGCCGGTGAGCAGGTACGCGTGGTGCAGGCGCCCGCGCTCGAGCGCGTTCGCGAGGGCCTGCACGACGTGCTCCTGGCCCGAGAGCTCGGCGAAGGTCTTCGGCCGCCATTTGCGGGCGAGGGCTTGGTAGGTCATCGCGACACAAGGTTCCCGATGAAGCGCCTCCTATTTGCCGTCAGATCGGCCCGAGACGAGGCGCGAGCCCGGGAGGCCGCGCAGCGTACAGAAGAAGTACGTGAGCGGCCGAGCGGGCGAGCAACAAAGTATCGGGTCGTATCTAACGCGCAAAGAGGAGGTGGCGAGCCGGACCCCCGGCACTTGCGGAGAGTAGCTATGGCTGCTTCCTTCCGGACCTGACCAGGTTCACCACCATGCAATGCGGGGCGGCCCGCCGTTGATCGTTGCTGTAGCGAGGCCACAAGCAGGCTCATTATCGGCGAACGACGAACGACGGGCAAGCAGCTCGCGCTGCCGAAGGTCGCCGCGAGCGCCGTGCCGCGATCTCGCTATAATCGCGTCGGCTGCATCATCCAACGGGGTCGGATTGCGCAACGCGTTCATCCTGTGGAGCTGCATCGGTGCGCTCGCCGCGTGCGGGCCATCGTCTTCGCCGCCGCCCGTAAAGCAGGCGAAGGAGCTGGTCATGGCGATGCGGCCGGGGCCGACGACGTGGTTCGTCGGGCCCGACGGCGATGCGGCGGGGCTCGACCGCGAGCTGGCGGGGCTGTTCGCGCACGACATCGGTCGGCCGCTTCGCATCGTGCCTGTGGACAGCGCGCTCGAGTTGCTCGAAATGATCGCGAGCGGAGAGGCGCAGCTCGGCGCCGGAGGCCTGATCCGCAGCGCGGACGCCGGCAGCGAGCGCACGGCAAGCTCGCTTCTGTACAGCACCGGCTACTACGCGATCGAGCCGGTGCTCGTCTACAACAGCGACGGGTTCAAGCCGGAATCGTGGGCCGACCTGACCGGTGAGACCGTCGGCATCGTCGATGGCACGGGCTTCGAGACGGTGCTCACCAAGGTGCGCAGCGATCATCCCGACGTGCAGTGGCGAGCGCTGGCTCTGCCCGCCGCCGACGGGGTGATCGAGCAGGTCTCCGAGGGCGCGCTCGGTTACGCCGTGGTAGCGTCCAGCGAAGCGGCGCTCGTGCGCAACGTGTTCTTGAACGTCGACACCGCCTTTGCCGTCGGTCCGAAGCAGGAGCTGGTCTGGGTGCTCTCCGCGACGCAGGGGGTGCTGCTCGACGAGGTCAACGCGTTCTTTGCCAGGATCGCGAAGGACGGCACGCTGCAGCGCCTGATCGACCGCTACTTCGGCTACGAGCGCCGGGTCGAGCGCATCGGCGCGGGGCTGTTTCAGGAGCGCATCCGCACAGTGCTTCCCGCGTTTAGCGCGCTCTTCCACCAGGCGCAGCAGGAAAGCGGCATCGAATGGCGGCTGCTCGCGGCGATCGCCTACCAGGAGTCGCGCTGGGATCCGCAGGCGACGAGCGAGACCAACGTCCGCGGCATCATGATGCTGACCGAGGACACGGCGGCGAAGCGGCTGCGCGTGCGCGACCGGCTCGACGCCCGCCAGAGCATCGTTGCCGGCGCGCGCTATCTCGCCGATCTCAAGCGCTCGCTGCCGGCGCGGATCGCCGAGCCCGACCGGACGTGGATCGCGCTCGCCGCCTTCAACATCGGCATCGGCCACCTCGAGGACGCGCGCGTGCTCGCGGCGCGACGCAAGTTGAATCCCGATTCCTGGAGCGACATCAAGAAGACGCTGCCGCTGCTGGCGCAGGCCGACCTCGCCGACGACACCAAATTCGGGATGGCGCGCGGAGGGCAGGCGGTGGTGTTCGTGGAAACGGTGCGCGCGTATTACGACGTGTTGCTGCGGCTCGCGGCGCCGTACTACGGCGCCCGACTGCAAGCCACACGCTAGCTCATTACGCTGCGGGCGCGATGTGCGTGATGCCGCCCATGTAGGGACGCAGCGCCGCGGGCACGTCGATGCCGCCGTCGGAACGCTGGTAGTTTTCCATGACCGCGACCAGCGCCCGGCCGACCGCGACCCCGGAGCCGTTGAGCGTATGCACCAGCTCGGGCTTGCCTAAGGCGTTGCGAAAGCGCGCCTGCAGCCGCCGCGCCTGGAACGCTTCGCAGTTCGAGCACGACGAGATCTCGCGATAGCGCTTCTGCCCCGGAAGCCACACTTCGAGATCGTAGGTCTTGGCCGACGCGAATCCGAGGTCGGCCGTGCACAGCGCGACCACACGATACGGCAGCTCGAGCTTCTGCAGTATCGCCTCGGCATGCCCGGTCATTTCCTCCAGCGCTGCGTACGATCGATCGGGATGCGCGATCTGCACCAGCTCGACCTTGTCGAACTGGTGGACACGGATCATCCCGCGCGTGTCCTTGCCGTAGCTGCCCGCCTCCGACCGGAAGCTCGGCGTGTGCGCGGTGAGCTTGAGCGGCAGCACGTCGGCGGCGAGGATCGTGTCGCGCACCAGATTCGTGAGCGGGACCTCGGCGGTGGGCACGAGGTACATCCGCGCCTCGCCGGGCGCGCCGCCCTTGGTCACCCAGAACAGGTCGTCCTCGAATTTCGGTAGCTGCCCGGTGCCGGTGAGCGTCTCGGCGTTGACGATGAACGGAACATAGTGCTCGGTGTAACCGTGCGCGCTGACGTGGGTGTCGACCATCATCTGCGCGAGCGCCCGATGCAGCCGGGCCACCGCGCCGCGCAAGGTGTAGAAGCGCGATCCGGCGAGCTTCGCCGAGGACTCGAATTCCAGACCGCCGACCGCGGCGCCGACCTCGACGTGATCGCGCACCGGAAATGCGAACGCCCGCGGCGTGCCCCAGCGGCGCACCTCGACGTTCTGCGCTTCGGACTGTCCGACCGGTACGCTCGCGTGCGCGAGATTGGGCATGTCGAGGAGCCAGTCGCGCAACCCCGCCTGGATGTCGGCGAGCTGCCGCTCCAAGGCGGTGAGCTCCTCGCCGATGCCGCCGACCTCGCGCAGCAGCGCGGCCGTGTCCTCGCCTCTTGCCTTCGCGGCGCCGATCTCCTTCGACAGCGCGTTGCGCTTCGCCTGGAGCGCCTGGGTGCGCGTCTGAATCGCCTTGCGCTCGCCTTCGGCGCGCTCGAACTTCGCGGTGTCCAGAGCGTACCCGCGCGTCGCGAGTCGCGTCGCGACGCTCCGGAGATCGCTGCGCAGCAGCTGCATGTCGAGCATGGCGCGATTCTACCAAGGGGTGTGCGCGCAGGCGCGTCAATCGGGATCGCCGCCCTTCTTGCCGCGGGCCTTTGCATCGCGCTCGCGCAGCGCCGCGAGCTTCTCGGCGATCTTCGCTTCGAGCCCGCGCGCGCTCGGCGCGTAGAACGACACCTCGGGCATGCCCTCCGGCAGATAGCTCTCGCCGGCGGCGTAGGCGTCCGGCTCGTCGTGGGCGTAGCGATAGTCCCTGCCGTAGCCCAGGCGTTTCATCAGCGCTGTGGGTGCGTTGCGGATGTGCAGCGGCACCGGTCGCGAGCCGTCTTCGGCGATGAACGCGCGCGCCTTCTCGTAGGCGACGTACGCGGCGTTGCTCTTGGGCGCGCAGGCGAGGTAGATCGCGGCTTGCGCGAGCGCAAGCTCGCCTTCGGGCGTGCCCAGCCGCTCGTAGGTCTCCACCGCGTCGAGCGTGAGGCGCAGCGCGCGGGGGTCGGCGAGCCCGATGTCCTCGCTCGCCATGCGGATCATGCGCCGCCCGACGTACAAGGGGTCGGCGCCGCCGTCGAGCATGCGACACAGCCAGTACAGCGCGGCGTCGGGATCCGATCCGCGCACCGACTTGTGTAGCGCCGAGATCTGGTCGTAGAACGCGTCGCCGCCCTTGTCGAAGCGGCGTAGCGAGCGGGCGATGGTGGCCTCGACGAACGCGAGGTCGAGCTCGCCGCGCTTGGCCTCGCGCGCCGCGGTCGCGAGCTGCTCGACCAGGTTGGCGAGCCGCCGCCCGTCGCCGTCGGCGTAGCCGATCACCGCCTCGCGCGCCGCGGGGGCGAGCGTCCCGCCGGGCATCGCCGCGGCGAGCGCCCGGTCGAGGAGCTGCGCGAGCTCCTCCGGTTTGAGCGCCTCGAGCACGTAGACCGCCGCGCGTGAGAGCAGCGCGCTGATCACCTCGAAGGAGGGGTTCTCGGTCGTCGCACCGATGAAGGTCAGCAGGCCCCGCTCGACGTACGGCAGGAACGCGTCCTGCTGTGCCTTGTTGAAGCGGTGCACCTCATCGACGAAAAGAATCGTGTGCCGTCCCGACTGCGCCAGCACGGCCTCGGCGTGGGCGACCGCGTCGCGGATGTCCTTGACGCCCGCGAGCACCGCGGAGATGGAAAGGAAATCGGCGTTGAACGCGTCGGCCATCAGCCGCGCGAGCGAGGTCTTGCCGGTCCCCGGCGGGCCCCACAGGATCATCGAGTGCAGCTTGCCCGAGGCGAAGGCGACCGCGAGCGGCTTCCCCGGCCCGAGCAGATGGCGCTGGCCGATGAATTCGGCCAGCGTCTTCGGGCGCAGCCGCTCGGCGAGCGGGGTGGCCGGGTTGTCGACCGCGAACAGGTCAGTCGCCGACGACATCGGCGCCCGCGGGCGGAGTGAAGCGAAAGAGGTCGGCGGGAAGCTTCGGGTTGCGCTCGAGCTTCGAGAGGCGGATCAGCGTGCGCTGCCCGAAGTTGTCGTAGACCTCCAGCGCGGCGAGCTCCTTCCCCTTGAAACCGAGGCGAATCTCGGTGAACGAGGATTCCTTGTTCTTCGGCGTCGCGCCGAGCCACTCGAGGCCGTCGGCGGCGGCGAGATCGCGCCAGTCGAACGCGCGCTCGACGTCGTCCTTGCCCGCGAGGAGCGCCGCAGGCGTGGTCCCGAGCGCCTGATCGTTCCTGCGCTTGACGACCTGATTGAGATCCGGGTCGTAGATCCAGACGCGCTCGCCGTCGCCCACCAGCAACTGCTTGTAGGGCTTCTCGACGGACCAGCGGAATCTTCCGGGCCGCGAGATGGCGAACTCGCCGCTTGCCTCTTGCCGGGTGCGGCCGTTCTTGTCGGTCACCGTCTGAGTGAAAGTGGCGCGCGCGGTTTGCGTATCGCGGATAAAGGCGCGCAACCGCTCCAAGCTCGCCCCTTGCGCACTCAGCGCGACCGTGCACAGGAGCGCGACGCAACAGCCTCTCAAGGCGATGGGCATCGATGCGGAGGCAGCCCGAGCGGGCATGAGTGCCGCAAACGGCTATTCCTTGCCTACGGGCACGAGCACTTCCCGGTTGCCGTTGGTCTGCATCGCGGACACCAGGCCGGAGCGCTCCATCTGCTCGATCAGCCGCGCGGCGCGGTTGTAGCCGATGCGCAAGTGGCGCTGCACCAGCGAGATCGATGGACGACGCGTCTTGAGCACGACCGCGACCGCCTGGTCATACATCGGATCGGCCTCGGCGTCGGCACCGTCGAGGCCCAAGCCTTCGTCGGCTTCGCCGTTGCCTCCACCTTCGAGGATGCCGTCGAGGTATTGCGGGGCGCCTTGCGCCTTCAAATGCTCCACGACCCGATGCACTTCGCCGTCAGACACGAACGCCCCGTGCACGCGCTGCGGTTGGCCCGTGCCCGGCGGCAGGTAGAGCATGTCGCCCTGCCCGAGCAGCGTCTCGGCACCCATCTGATCGAGGATCGTGCGCGAATCGACTTTGCTCGCGACCTGGAAGGCGATGCGCGACGGGATGTTGGCCTTGATGAGCCCGGTGATCACATCGACCGAGGGGCGCTGCGTGGCGAGGATCAGGTGGATGCCGGCGGCGCGCGCCTTCTGCGCGATGCGCGCGATCAGCTCCTCGATCTTCCGGCCGGTCGCCATCATCAGATCGGCCAGCTCGTCGATCACGATGACGATGAGCGGCATCTCCTCGAGCGGCTCCGGCGTTTCCGGCGTGAGAGAGAACGGATTGCCGAGCGGCTTGCCCGCCTTGCGCGCCTCGGCCACGCGGGCGTTGTAGCCCGCCACGTTGCGCACGCCCAACGACGACATCAAACGGAAGCGCCGCTCCATCTCGCCCAAGCCCCAGTTGAGCGCATTGGCGGCGAGCTTCACATCGGTGACCACGGGCGCCAGCAGATGCGCAATGCCCTCGTACACAGAGAGCTCGAGCATCTTCGGATCGATGAGGATGAGCCGCACCTGCCGCGGCTCCGCCTTGTAGATGAGCGACAGGATCATCGCATTGAGGGCCACCGACTTGCCCGATCCCGTCGTGCCGGCGACCAGCAGATGCGGCATGCGTCCGAGATCGGCGATCACCGGCTTGCCGGCGATGTCCTTGCCGAAGGCGAGCGAGAGCGGGCTCGGCAGGTCGTTGTACGTCGCCGACGACAGGAGCTCGACCAGCCGCACGAGCTGGCGACGCGGGTTCGGCAGCTCGAGCCCCATGCACGATTTGCCGGGAATCGTCTCGACCACGCGGATGCTCACCACCGACAGCGCGCGCGCCAGATCCTTCATCAGGCTCACGATCTGCGCGCCCTTGACCCCGACGGCGGGCTCGATCTCGTAGCGCGTGATCACCGGCCCCGGGTAGGCGGCGAGCACCTTCACCGCGACGCCGAAATCGGCGAGCTTGCGCTCGATCAGCCGCGAGGTGAACTCGAGCGTCTCCGCGCTCACCTGCTCCTGTGCCGAGGGGGCGTCTTCGAGCAGCGCGAGCGGCGGCAGCGGCGAGTCGGGCAGATCCTTGAACAGCGGCCGTTGCCGCTCCTTCGCCACGCGCTCGGATTTCGGCACCTCGAACGCGGGAGGCACCACGACCACGGGCTCGCGCCCGTCGTCGGTCTCGCGCGCGATTTCGACCACGTGCTCGCGCTGCTCGAGCGCCGCCGCGCCGATCTCGCGCTCGCGCCGCTCCTCGCGCCGCTTGCGCATCGAGGTGAGCGCGGCCTCGATGCCGCCGCCGATGCGCTCCATCAGCCGCAGCCAGGACATGCCCGTGAGCAGCGACCAGCCGGCCGCGAAGAGCGCGAGTAGCAGCAGCGTCGCGCCGTTGAACCCCATCGCCTTGGCAAGGCCGTTGCCGAGAAGATCGCCGATCGCGCCGCCCGGATGCTGCGGCAGCGTCACCGGCAGTCGATACAGGCGCAGCGCTTCGAGCGCCGCGCTCGTCAAGAGCACGACGGCGAATCCCGGGCCGGTCAGCCACAGGTGATGCCCCTCGCGAGGCGCCTCGTCCATGGCGCGCCGCGCGACCATGCGTCGGTAGCCGGCGACGACGAGCACCCCGCCCGCGAAAACCCACCACCATGCCGACACGCCGAACAGATACAGCAGAAGGTCCGCAACCCAGGCACCGACGACGCCGCCCTTGTTCTGTATCGGTGCGCCGCTGCCGGAGTATGACCACCCGGCGTCGGTCTTGTGATAGGTGGCGAGCACGAGCGTCAGAAATGCCACCGCGGCGACGACGAGCAGCCACCACGACTCCCGAATCAAAGCCTGGTGTCGCGGCGAGAAGCGCGCCTGAGGGAACGCGGACCGCCGGTCGATCTGTACACTATTCTTACGTAGAATCATCGCATTGCAACGTATATCTCGTGCTAAACATTATTACGGGTCCGGCTGACCCGACGCGGCCCCCTTGGCTCCGAGGGAACATCCCCCACATCGGTTAGAATCGCACGGCTTTGTGCCTTGAAGCGCGTTCTCGCCATGACTCCCCGACACACCCGCCTGCTGATCCTGGGTTCCGGTCCGGCGGGATTCACCGCCGCAGTATACGCTGCGCGCGCGAACCTGAAGCCGGTGCTCATCACCGGTCTCGCGCAGGGCGGCCAGCTCATGACGACGACCGATGTCGACAACTGGCCGGCCGATGCCGACGGCGTTCAGGGCCCGGAGTTGATGGCACGCTTCCAGAAGCATGCCGAGCGCTTCGAGACCGAAGTGGTCTTCGACCACATTCACACCGCCAAGCTCGGCGAGCGGCCGTTTCGGCTCGCCGGCGACGCGGGCGAATACACCTGCGATGCGCTGATCATCGCCACCGGAGCGTCGGCCCGATACCTCGGGCTGCCGTCCGAGCAGGCGTTCATGGGCAAGGGCGTCTCAGCGTGCGCGACGTGCGACGGGTTCTTCTACAAAGGCCAAGACGTGGTGGTGGTCGGCGGCGGCAATACCGCCGTCGAGGAAGCGCTGTATCTGTCGAATATCGCGCGGCAGGTGACTGTCCTCCACCGGCGCAACAAGTTCCGCGCCGAAGCCATCCTGGTCGACCGGCTGCTCGCCAAGACCAAGGAAGGCGGCAACGTGCGTATCCTCTTGGATCACGTGCTCGACGAAGTCCGCGGCGACGCGTCGGGCGTCACGGGCGTGCGCGTGAAGCACGTCGGCGACGGCGCGACGCGCGAGCTCGCGGTGCAAGGGGTTTTCATCGCCATCGGGCACACTCCGAACACGCAGCTCTTCGAGGGCCAACTGGCG
The DNA here is from genome assembly GCA_036382945.1 of Casimicrobiaceae bacterium. Taxonomy (GTDB): domain Bacteria; phylum Pseudomonadota; class Gammaproteobacteria; order Burkholderiales; family Casimicrobiaceae; genus PALSA-1003. The sequence goes on along the minus strand of DASVPH010000085.1, from coordinate 11,041 downwards.
ATGAAGAACGGCTACATCCAGGTCAAGGGCGGAAGCGAAGGCGACGCGACGAGCACCAGCGTCCCGGGCGTGTTTGCTGCGGGCGATGTCGCCGATCACGTCTATCGCCAGGCGGTCACCAGCGCGGGCACCGGCTGCATGGCGGCGTTGGACGCAGAAGCGTACCTCGAATCGATCGCCTAGCCGTTGCGCCGGCGGAGCTGCCCGCCGCGACCGGGGGAGCGAGATGGCAAAGTTGAGCGAGCTCAAAACCTTGCTCGCGCAAGCGAAAGCGTCGGCGCCGCCGGCGCGCAAGGCGAAGCCGTCGCGCGCGACGAGCAGCGCAACCCAGTCCCCGTTCAGCGACGACGTCGATCTGCGCAAGGCGTTCGCCGACGTGACCCCGCTTCGTGCCGGGAATCGTGCCGCGGTCGAGCGCGATCGTCCCTCGACCCTTGCCTCCAAGCGTCTCGCCGACGAAGCCGACGCGCTGGCGGCGAGCAGGTATGGCGTCGAGCCCTCGCCGCTGTCCTGGGAGGCGGGCCAGGAGCACGAGGCCGAGCAGACGTTTCTGCGCAAGGGGCTCGCCGCCGAGGTATTGGTCCGCCTGCGGCGCGGGCAATGGTCGGTTCAGGGCGAGCTCGACTTGCATCGTCTCAACCGCGACCAGGCGCGCGAGGCGCTGAGCGAATTCCTGAATGTAGCGCGCGGCTGGGGCTGGCGCTGCGTGCGCATCGTGCACGGCAAGGGCCTGTCGTCGCCCAACCGGGAGCCGGTGCTGAAGAGCAAGGTTCGACATTGGCTCGCGCAGCGCGACGAGGTTCTGGCTTACTGCGAGGCGCCGCGCCACGCCGGCGGCTCGGGCGCGGTGCTGGTGTTGTTGAAAGCCCGCGGGTAGTTGTTAGCCCGACTCGGCGGTCCTGCCGGCGGATGATCCCCGGCGCAGGGCCCACGCCTCGTCGTAGAGCGCCTGGTCGAGGGCGGTAATTTCTCGGGCCAGCTCAAGCGCCTCACCGGAGAGACTCTCCGTGTGCGGCCTCGGTCCGGTGGCATTGGAGCGGGGAGCCTCGGCGGGTGCGGGAATGCCCAGGTCCTTCAGCACCTTCCTGTAATCTTCTTCGAGCGTTTCCGCGAATCCGACGAACGAGAACTTGCGCAAGTTGACCCGTGCGAGCGCCAGCATTTCGTCGTCCGCGAAGCTCTCGCGCGTCCGCTTCTGAGCGGTGCCCTCGCCCCAGCCCCACGCGATTTGCCAGACCTGCTGATTGCAGATGTGCGAGTGCACGAGACCCGGTGAGCGCGCGGCCCGGAGAAATTCGGGAAGCTCGAGCTGGTGGGCCGTTTCGTAGATCGCAAACTCCTTCGGGTCGCGCGTTCGGCAAAAGTAGTAGAGCGACAGCACTCGCTCAATCGGGTCGCGCAGAAAGGTGAAGGAGTAACGAGATTCGATCAGCTCTCTCGCGAACTCGAAGCCGAAGTGGCCGGAAACGAAACGGTACTGTCGCATCGATTCCGGCGTGCGGTTCACGAAATCGCCATGACTTGCAATGCTGTCCGCGTAGTACCCCCACACGGTTTCGGTGATCGAGGTCCCCGCGGTTTTCTGGATATGCAGAAATACGGCGGGGCGTCCGACAACGGAATTTGGGTCGACGGGCATCGGTATCAGTGGGCTGGCGCGACCTCGAGCACGTTGAGGCAGAGGAAGGGAAAGATCGAAGCCAAGCCGGCCTCTTACACGCGGCGGTGCTCGATCGCGGGCAGGTCGCGCCGGACTTGGGCCAGGCGCGCGGGGTCGATGTCCCCGACGATCACCCCCGGGCCTTCGGCGCGCTCGGCGAGGATCACGCCCCACGGATCGACGAGCACGCTGTGACCGTAGGTCCGCCGCCGGTTCTCGTGCAGCCCGCCTTGCGCCGCGGCGAGCACGTAGCATTGATTCTCGATCGCCCGCGCTCGGAGCAGCACGTGCCAGTGCGCCGCGCCCGTCACCGCGGTAAACGCCGACGGGACGACGATCAGCGCCAGATCGCGGAAAGCGCGGTAGAGCTCGGGAAAGCGCAGGTCGTAGCACACCGAGAGCGCGACGCGCCCGCACGGTGCGTCGAACGCCACCGGTTGGCTCCCCGGCTCGATCGTTTGCCCCTCGTCGTAATGCTCCCCGCCTTGACTGAAAGCGAACAGATGCATCTTGTCGTAGCGGGCGATGCGGTGCCCATCGGGGTCGAACACCAGCACGGCGCTGCGAACGCGCGCGGGGTCGGCGATCGCGAGCGGCACCGTGCCGCCGATCAGCCAGATCCCCTGCTCCCGCGCCACACGGGATAGAAACGCTTGCTGGACGCCCGTCCCCTCGGCCTCGCGGACCGCGACCTTGTCGGTCGCCCGCGCGCCAAAGATACCGAAGTATTCCGGCAGCAGCACCAATCGCGCCCCTTGCCGCACCGCCTCGGCGATGAGCGGCTCGATCGCGCGCAGATTCGCCTCCACGTTGCTGCCGGACAGGGTCTGCACCGCCGCTACGCGCAGGCGCTCGCTCATTGAAGGCCCCACACTTGCGGCCTCATCGGCCAATTCGGCCACTTCGCTGCCTCCAGGCGCGGGGGCGCAATTCGCGCCTTGGGGCGGCCCGGCGGCGCTCTGATGGACCCCCACGCTTGCGGCCTCATTGGCCCATTCGGCCGCTGCGCTGCCCCCAAGCGCGGGGGCGCAATTCGCGCCTTGGGGCGGCCCGGCGGCGCTCATCGCGGGTTCCCGTTTGCCTCGGCGTTACCCGTGGTGCTCGCCGGTTGGCTGGCGGTGCGTTCGACCACCGGGTCGGACCAGCTCCCGCTCACTACGTACTCGTACGAGAACATCTGCTCGATCGGATCCTGCAGCACCTTCTGCGCGAGCAGCGACCCCGCCCCGACCGCGGCGCCCACGATCGGGTTCGCCAGCAGCAGCACCGCCGCGCCGACCGACACGCCACCCGAGAGCGACGGCTGCACGCGCACCTTGAGCTGCTGTGTCTCCTTGGCGAGGTCGGCTTCGCCGCTGATGGCCACGCGCGCCGCCAGGCCGGCGATGCGCAGATTGTCGCTGCGCATCACGCCGTTCTGGATGCGCACGTCGCCGGTCAACGTGTCGAAGCTAAAGCCCGCGCTGAACAGATCGCGGAAGTCGAGCGAAAGCCGGCGCTGCAGCGATTGCAGCGACAGCACCCCGAGGAGCTTGCCGACGCCGGGGTCGAGCTTGGTGAACTGCCCGGCGCCCGAGTCGATGCGAAACGCGCCGGACAGGCTCGGATAGTCGAATGCCTCGGGCCCTCCGGCCCAGGCGAGCTGGCCGCGGATCTTGGTCGCGGCGCCGTGCACCGCGTCCGGAACGCCGAAGCGGGCGAGGTATTTGCCCGCGTCGACCACGTCGAGCTCCGCGTCGAGGGTGGTGAGCTGCGTGCGCTGCGAAGCGCGCCACCAGCCGTTGGCCGAGAGGCTGCCGTCGTCGCTGGCGAGCTCCAGCCGCTGGATCTGCCAATCGGCGCCGCGCGGCTGCGCGGTCAGCTCGAGCTTCCCGAGATCCCGACCGCGCAACAAGAAGCGGTCGGCGACAATGTCGATTTCCGGCCAGGGGTTCGGCGCGGCCGTCGCTTCGGCTTTTGCCGACGCGGCGGTGGCGGCGATCGCCTCGGCTGCGGGTGCCGGTGCGGGAACGGTGAGCCGCTGCAGCCGCGCGCTGATGCGCCCGTTCGGGCGCGCCGGCGTGCTGCCCTGCCATTGCGCGGTGCCCGCGAGCTCGCGCCCCGAGAGCTCGATCTCCCAGGCGTCGCCCGCCCGCGTCGCGGCGACGTGCAGCTCGTTGAAGCGGCGGCCGAAGACGTCGAGCTCGCCCGCGGTGGCGTCGATGCCCCGCAGCGACAGCTCATCGGTCGCCGCGGCGAGCTCGGCGTCGTGCTTTACGACCAGCCACGCATCGGCGTTGAGCGAGTCGACGCGGCCACGAATCCAGAAGCCGGGGCGGTCGGGCTCGCCGTCGCCCTCACCGAGAACGAGCAGTCCGCGCTCGACGATCGTCGCGGTCGGGGTGATCCGCCGCTGGAGGGTGAGCTGCCCGACCCGACCGTAGCGTGCCGCGACCGTGTCGCGGCCGCGCTCGACGGTGCGACGCTCGAGCCGCAGCGGCACGGCCTCTGCCGCCTCCTTGGCGAGCGGCGGCGGCAGATCGATGGTGGCACCGCGAAGGTCGGTTTCAAGCGTCCCGGTCGAGGTGTCGCCGCGGGTGTCGACCGAGAGCTGCCAATCGGTCGTGCCCGACACGCGCTTGGCGAGCGCGGCATTGGGAAATTCGACGCGAAGCTCTCCGAGATCGGCGCTGCCTTGGCCGGCTACGTGCACGCGACCGCCGCTGCTCGATACCGTCAGCCGCGCCGTCCCGCCGAGCACCTCGGCGGTGAGCTGCGGCGCGCGCATGTCGCGCTCGGTGAAGAAGAGCTTGCCGCTGAGTTGATCGAGCGTGGGGACCGTTCCCGGCAGCTTGAGGCGGTTGCCGGCGAAGGTGTATTCGCCGTCGACGCGACTCGCGGCGAGCTTGGCGAGCGGGAGCTCGAGCTTGAGGGCGAGCTTGCCCTCACCGCTCGCCTCGGCGCCGTCGGTGACGCGGCCGGTCCATTCCGCGACCGGGCTCTCGGCGACGAAGCGCAGGAAATCGCCGACCGGTCCCGCAGCTTCGCCTTCGATCTGCAGCACCTGGCTGGCAGCGCGAAGGTCGGCGATGCCGACTTTCGCGCGAGTGATGGCCGCGCCGAAGACCCGACCGCTGTGCCCCTCGATGGCGAGCCGCGGACCGTCGAAGCGCAGTTCGCCGTCGATGGCGGTGATCGGGGGCCACTGGTCGGCGTAATCAAGCGTCACGCCCTGGCCTTTGACCACGACCTGGAACTCGCCCTTCTTCGGGTCAGCGAACGGAAAATCGGCCAGGTTGCCTCTGAGCTTCAGGCGTGAGTCGGTCGCGGTGCCGGCGATAAGGCTCCGCCGCAGCCACCCGCGCACGGCGGCCGGCAGCTTCAAGGGTAGGTAGCGATACACCTCGCGCACGTCCGCCCGCGCGATCTGCGCGGTGAGGTCGATCATCCCTGGCCCGCCGGAGAGCGTGCGATACGTGCCCTTGGCTGAACCGGCGAGCTGAGCGTTGGCGAAGGCGAGCCCAGCGAGCGTGATCGCTGTCTCGCCCGCGGCGCGTTCCCAGCCGATCCGCCCCTCGACCGTGTCCAGCGCGATCTTCTCGTCGAAAATCTGCGACAGCTCGACGCTGACCGCGCGGCTGGCGAGCTTCACCGAGCCGCCCTTGTGCGTGGCCTCGAAGCTGCCGCTGACGCCGCTCAAGCCGGGCCAGCCGTCCTGCTCGGCAAAGCCCAGGTCCGTGAACCGCCCCCGGGCGGCGAACGTATCCGGGGCCGTGGCTGCGCCATTCCATTGCAGCAAACCCTCTGCCAGCGTGCCCGTGGGGCGGTAGCGCGCGAGATCCTGGCGCCAGCGCTCGGGCAGCGGCAGATTCTCGGCTACCTGCATCAACGGGGCGAGCTGCAGGTTGCTGAACTCGATCGCCCCGGATGCGGGTTGACTCGCGGTGGCGTCTTGGAGCGTGAGCTTGAAGTCGGTGGGATCGAAGCGCGTACCGGCGCTACCCGTAAAGGCGAGGTGCTCCATGAAGAACTCGCGCGTTCCTGCGTTGCTGCGCCAGCCCACGCGCCCCTCGAGGCGCGCGAGCGCCAGCTCGCGCAATTCCGGCGCGAGCCGGGTCTGGACGTCGGCGAGCACCAGGTCGGCGACCATTTGCCGCGGCTCGCCCTGCGCGTATTCGAGCCAGACGCGCAGCGCCCCTTTGCCGCTGCGAACGTCGACCGGCAGCGGCAGCCACGCTCGCCAGGCCGCCACATCGGCGTAGTCGAGCCGGGCGTAGAGTTGTCCGGACCAAGCCCGCCATTCGGACAGCGATCGTCCCCGAACATCGCCGCGCAGGTCGACCGGGGCCGCGACCTCGGCCGGCGGCACGCCGCGCAAGCCGAAACGATGCCGACCGAAGCGGTTCTCCAAGCGGAACTCGACGCGCTTGAGCGCGAGCGGCGGCGCGCCGCGCTGCTCGTCGCTCCACACCACCGCGCCGTCGTGAATCAGAATGCGCCGCTGCCGCAGCAGCCAGTCGGCGAATCTCGACTCGCCCTGATCGAGTTCGAGGGTGAGGCCGGCCACCGAGAGCTTGCCGGACGCATCGCGCCGCACCGCAAGCTCGGGCCGCTCCAGCGCGAGCTCCTTGAACCGCAGATCGACGAACAGGAGCGAAGTCCAGGCAAGCGTCAGGTGCAGCGCCGGCAAGGTGAGCAGCCGCGCGCCGGTCTGCCGGTCGACGATGCGAAAGTCGGTGATGTCGAGCCGAGGGTTCCAGCCGTCCCAGCCGGAAGCGATCGCGCCGAGCTCGACCGGCTGCCCGATCTGCTGCGTGAGCAGGCCGGTAATTCGCGGGCGAAGAGTTTCGATCTGAGGAAAGACGACGAAGCGGATCGCGAGCAGCGCCACGGAGAACGTGGCGATGAGGCCGACCAGGACGCGGCTGCCGATGCTCAGGATCGTGCGCGGCAGCGATTTGGAGGTGAAAGACCCGTCGGGGCCAGCGCTCGGCAACGGCATGGTAGGCTTCCCGCGGGGGATTCTACCCTTGGAAGCGCAGGCCGCCCTGGTTCTTCGCCGATGGACCTCGATCAAGCGTTCGAGTTCAGCCGCTACGCGGCACGCTTGCGCACGGCGCGGCCCGAGCTTGCGCGCGGCGTTCTGGCCGCGATCGATCGTCCGGCGAGCCTCGATGCAGGCGACATCGAGGGCGTTCGCTCCGCAATCGACGAGGCGGCGCTCGCCTTTGCGCTGCGCCGGTTACGGGCGCGGGTCGGGCTCGCGGTCCTGCTGCGCGACTTGACCGGGCGCGCCGACCTGGCCGAAGTCTGCGCGGCGCATACCGGGCTCGCGGAAGTGGCGATTCGTGCGGCAGTCGACCTGCATCACCGCCTGCTCGTCGCCACGCACGGCGAGCCCATCGGCGCCGACGGCGGCGCGCCGCAGCGGCTCATCGTGGTGGCCATGGGCAAGCTCGGCGGCGCCGAGCTCAATGTCTCCTCCGACGTCGATCTGGTGTTCGTCTACCCCGAGGACGGCGCGACGGCGGGACCGAAGGCGCTCGCCAACCAGGAGTTCTTCGACCGGCTCGGGCGGCGCATCGTCGCCGCGCTCGCCGATGTCACCGCGGACGGCTTCGTGTTCCGTGTCGACACGCGCCTTCGCCCCTACGGCGAGGCCGGGCCGCTCTGCTCATCGTTCGCTGCGCTCGAAGACTATCTGGTGACGCAGGGACGGACCTGGGAGCGCTACGCCTGGCTCAAGGCGCGGGCGCTCACGGGCAATCGCTGCGACGAGCTCGAAGGGCTGATCGCCCCGTTCGTCTTCCGCAAATATCTCGACTACGACGCCTACGCCGGCTTGCGCGACGTGCACCGGCAGATCCGCGAGCAGGGCCGGCGCAAGGATTACGCCCGCAACATCAAGCTCGGACCGGGCGGCATCCGCGAGATCGAGTTCATCGTGCAGGCTCTGCAGCTCGTGCGCGGCGGCCGGGAGCCGGTGCTGCGCGCGCGCGGCACGCTGCCGGCGCTCGCCGCGCTCGGAGCACGCGGCTCGCTGCCGCGGCCGGCCGTCGAAGAGCTCTCGGCTGCGTACGTCTTCCTGCGCAACCTCGAGCACCGCCTGCAGTATCGAGACGATCGACAGACGCACGACGTGCCGCCCGACGAGGCGGAGCAGGCCGCGCTCGCCCGCGCCTGCGGGGTGGCCGACGCCGTCGCGCTGCGCTCGCTGATCGACTCGCTCCGCAGCACTGTCGAGCGTCACTTCGATGCCGTGTTCACGGCCGGCGGCACGGTGGCCGACGATCCGCTCGCCACGGTCTGGCTCGACCCGGCGCCCGAGGACGCCCAGTATGCGGCGCTGATTGCAGCAGGCTACGCTGCCCCCCTCGCGGTCATCCACGCGCTCGCCCGGGTCCGCGCGAGCGCGCGCTACCTGCAATTGCCCACACTGTCCCGACAGCGCTTCGACGCGCTCGTGCCGCAACTCGCGCGCGCGGCGGCGGAAGCGCCGAAGTCGGCGTCGCCCGTCGAGGCGGCCGTCGTCTTCTTGCGCCTGCTCGCATTGCTGGAGACCATCAGCGGGCGCAGCGTCTACCTCGCGCTTCTGGTCGAGCATCCGCCGGTGCTGCCGCGCCTGGCGCAGCTCATGGGTGCGAGCGCTTGGGCGGCGGACTATCTAACCCGGCATCCGATCCTGCTCGACGAATTGCTCGACAGCCGGGTGCTGCTCGAGGAGCCGGATTGGAACGCGTGGCGGCGCGAGCTCGGTGCTCAGCTCGCCGCGCACGCCGGCGACACCGAGCGCCAGATGGACACGCTGCGCCATTTCCAACACGCGCAAACCTTTCGTCTGCTGGCGCAGGACTTGAACGGCCTTACTACCGTGGAGCGGCTCGCCGATCACCTGTCGGCGCTCGCCGACATCGTGCTCGCCGCCACGCTCGATCGCTGCTGGGCGCAGCTGCACGACGGCAGGCCGCCCGCGCCCCCGCGCTTCGCCATCGTCGGTTACGGCAAGCTCGGCGGCAAGGAGCTCGGCTACGCGTCGGACCTCGATCTGGTGTTCCTGTACGACGATCCCGACGAAAGCGCCTCGGTGCGCTACACGCGGCTCGCGCATCGGCTCAACACCTGGCTCACCGCGACCACCGCCGCCGGTCAGCTCTACGACACCGATCTGCGGCTGCGACCCGACGGCGAGAGCGGACTCATCGTCTCGAGCTTCGAGGCGTTCCGCCGCTATCAGCGCGAGCAGGCTTGGACCTGGGAGCATCAGGCGCTCACCCGGGCGCGTTTCGTTGCCGGCGACGCCGCGATCGGCGCCGCGTTCGAAGCCGAGCGCGAAGCAATCCTGCGCTTGCCGCGCGATCTGCAGCGATTGCGCGACGACGTGGTCGAGATGCGCCGAAGAATGTACGCCGGACACGCGAACCGGACGCCGCTCTTCGACCTCAAGCACGATCCGGGCGGCATGGTCGACGTCGAGTTCATCGTCCAGTACCTGGTGCTGGGGCACAGTCGCGCTCACGCGCCGCTCACTGCGAACAAGGGCAACATCGCGCTTCTCGCCCGCGCCGGCGAGTACGGGCTGGTGCCGGCGGCGCTGGCGACGACGGTGGCCGACGCTTATCGCGACTACCGGCGGCAGCAGCACCAGATCCGCTTGCAAGGTGCGCCCTCCGCGCGCGTCGAGGCCGGACCGCACGCCGCCGCACGGGCCGCGGTCGTCGAGCTGTGGGCCCGGGTGTTCGGCGCGTTCTGGCACCCGGGATTCGGCTAAAATACCGGCTTCGCAACGTTCGAGGCAGCCGCCATGTCGATGGCAGACCGCGACGGGTTCATCTGGTACGACGGCAAGCTCGTGCCGTGGCGCGACGCCACCACGCACGTGCTCACCCACACGCTGCATTACGGGCTGGGCGTGTTCGAGGGCGTACGCTGCTACAAGACCGTCGCGGGTCCCGCGATCTTTCGGCTGCGCGACCACACCGAGCGGCTGTTCCGCTCGGCGCAGATCTTCGGCATGAAGATTCCCTACAGCAGGGAGCAGCTCGACGCGGCGCAGAAGGAGTGCGTGCGGCGCAACGGGCTCGAATCGTGCTACCTGCGCCCGCTGGTGTTCTACGGCTCCGAGGCGATGGGGGTGGCGGCCAAGTCGAACCCGGTGCGGGTGGCCGTCGCGGTGTGGCCGTGGGGAGCCTACCTCGGCGCGGACGGGTTGGAGAAAGGGATCCGGGTCCGGACCTCGTCGTTCACGCACCATCACCCGAACATCACGATGTGCAACGCCAAGGCCGTGTGCAACTACGCGGTGTCGATCCTCGCCAATCAGGAGGTGACCCAGGACGGCTACGACGAGGCGATGCTGCTCGACCCGCAGGGGTTCGTCTGCCAGGGCTCGGGCGAGAACGTATTTCTCGTGCGCGACGGCAAGCTGCACACGCCCGACCTGTCCGGCGGCGCGCTCAACGGCATCACCCGCGGCACCATCGTGACCTTCGCCGCCGAGCTGGGCATCCCGGTGCTCGAGCGGCGCATCACGCGCGACGAGTTCTACATCGCCGAGGAGGCGTTCTTCACCGGGACGGCGGCCGAGGTGACGCCGATCCGCGAGCTCGACAACCGCCCGATAGGCTCGGGGAGCCGGGGGCAGCTCACGCAGAAGCTCCAGGCCATGTTCTTCGACGTTGTGAGCGGGCGCAACCCCAAGTACAAGTCGTGGTTGACGCCGGTCAACTCCGACGCAGGCTCGATCGACCATGGCGCAGCCCGAGGCGAACGCGTCGCCCATCGTTGAGCTGACCGAGCGGGATCTGCCGCTGCATTGCCCGAACCCGGCGATGCCGCTCTGGTCGAGCCACCCGCGGGTGTTCCTCGACGTCACCGCCACGGGCGAAGCGATGTGTCCGTACTGCGGCACGCGCTATCGGCTGAAGGATGGTCCACGCAAGGCGTCGCACTGAGCTCGCGCCAAATGCGCACGCAGCATGCGTCGTCCCCGCGAAAGCGGGGACCCGGCGTCGTTGATCACAAAGACACTGGAGGATGGCCGCAAGCTCGAAGCTCGCCGCTCCGCGGGAATGACGGCCATGGCCGAGCGCATTCTGATCGTTGCGCCCTCTTGGGTCGGTGACGCGATCCTTTCCGAGCCGCTGGTGGCGGTTCTGCGCGAGCCGCTCGAGGAGCCGCTGGTCGACGTGCTCGCGCCGCCGTGGTGCGCCCCGATCTACGCGCGCATGCGCGGCATCGGCCGCGTCATCGAGAGTCCGTTCGGCCATCGCGAGCTGGCCTTTCGCCGACGGCGTATGCTGGCGCGTGAGTTGCGATCGTGTGGTTACACCCGGGCGTTCGTGCTGCCCAATTCGTTCAAGGCGGCGCTGATCCCGTGGCTGGCGCGCATCCCGCGGCGCATCG
>DASVPH010000084.1:0-21428 GCA_036382945.1 Casimicrobiaceae bacterium | reverse complement strand
AGCAGGTGGCCGCGAGCCTGGGCGCACGGCCGGCCTACGTGCTGTTCCGAGTGACGCTGCCGCTGATCACGCCGTCTCTGGTGGCGGCCGCAGGCCTGTGCTTCGCGCTATCGATGGGCGAGCTGGGGGCGACGATCATGGTCTATCCGCCGCACTGGGTCACCTTGCCGGTCGGCATTTTCGCGCTCACCGATCGGGGCGCCGTGTTCGATGGTGCTGCGCTGACGATGCTGCTGCTCGCCGTGACGCTGACCGTGTTGATCGTGGTCGCGCGCATTCGCACCAAGGCGAGCTTCCGCTAAGGGCGCCGCTTTTAGGATGCGGTTTCGCTTTCGATAACTCGAGGGATGGAACATGGGCAACTTCAGCCGTGACCCAATCCTGCTCACCCCCGGTCCGCTGACGACATCGCTCGAGACGAAGACGGCGATGTTGCGCGACTGGGGATCGTGGGACGGCGCCTTCAACGCCGTGACCGCGCGCGTGCGCGAGCGCCTGACCGCGATCGTGCACGCGGAAGAGACCCATGTCTGCGTCCCGATGCAGGGCAGCGGCACCTTCTCGGTCGAGGCGGCGGTGAACACGCTCGTGCCGCGCGATGGCCATGTGCTGGTGCTGATCAACGGCGCGTACGGCAAGCGCATGGCCAAGCTGACGCAGATGATGGGCCGCCGGCTCAGCATCTTCGAAACCGCCGACGACGTTCCCACGACCGCCGCCGACGTGGCGCGGCTTCTCGACGGTGATGCGTCGATCACTCACGTGGGCCTGATCCACTGCGAGACCTCCACCGGCATCCTGAACCCGCTGCCCGAGATCGCCGAGGTCGTCGCGAAGCGGGGCAAGAGCCTGATCGTCGACGCGATGTCGAGCTTCGGTGCGATCGCCATCGATGCGCGGACGATCGCCTTCGATGCGCTGGTCGCGGCGTCGGGAAAGTGCATCGAGGGACCGCCGGGGATGGGCTTCGTGTTCGTGCGCCGCGACGCGCTCGAGCAGTGCGCGGGCCACTCGACCTCGCTCGCGCTCGACCTCTACGATCAGTGGACGTACATGGAGAAGACGACGCAGTGGCGCTATACGCCGCCCACGCACGTGGTCGTCGCGCTCGACGCGGCGCTCGCGCAATACGAAGCGCAGGGCGGTCAGCCGGCGCGGCTCGCGCGCTACACCGCGAACTACGAGACGCTGGTCTCGGGAATGACCGAGCTCGGCTTTCGCGTCTTCCTCGACCCGAAGATCCAGGCGCCGATCATCGTGACCTTTCACGCACCCGTCGATCCGGCGTACAGCTTCAAGGAGTTCTACGAGCGCGTGCGCGATAAGGGTTTCATCCTCTACCCGGGCAAGCTCACGCAGGTCGAAACTTTCCGTGTGGGCTGCATCGGCGCTATCGGTCCGGAGGAGATGCGCCTTGCCGTCAACGCGGTGCGCGATACGATCGACGAGATGGGAATTCGTCAGAGCGTGCCGCGCGGCGCGGCGGCGATCAGGGCGGTGTAGGCTTGAGCGCGGACGCACTCGGGTGGCAGAGCGCTTCCAACGCGGCGAGCGCCGGGTCGCCCGACGCGATATGGCCGTGGCGCAACAGAAAATCGACGATGACCAGGCTCGCGTCGGCCGTGATGTCGTCGGTCGCGAGAATCCAGAGCACGGCCGCCGGCGAGCACAACCGATGCTCGACCGCCTCACCGTCCTGATTCGCCGGGATAAAGTCGGCCGGCAGCCAGACGTCGTGCACGAAGATCGTTTCTCGCTGGAGCCCGTCGGGTTGATCGCGACAGAGGTCCACCGCACCGACGGCTTGCGCGCGCCGCGCGAGATCGGGGCGCAACCCTGCTTCCTCCCACGCTTCCTTGACGAGCGTCGCGCCGGCATCGGAGCCCGCAGCGATCCCGCCGCCGACCAGATTGTCGAGCAGTCCCGGATCGATCGGCTTGGTCGGGCTGCGGCGGGCGAGCCACATCTGCCAGTAGTCGTCGCCGCCGACGAGCCCGTTGGCGTGGGCGGCGAAGGTGTGGATACCGAAGTAACGCGCCGCGGCGCGCTCGAGCATGAAGAGCGGGTTCGCCTCGCCATCCGGAGCGACGGCATAGCGCTCGTCGCGCCACGCCGTGAGCGCGCCCTCGGCGGAAAGCGTGCGCGCGATCTCATCGAGTGTCGCGGTGCGCGCAGCGGGCGTGACGAGCGACGGTGCGAGCTCGATCGCGTGCAGGCTCCGGTGAAACACGTTGCGCCATCGCGCGAGTCGGGCCGCGCGTTCGGGCGTGATCCAGCCGACGATCCGGCCGTCGACTGCGAACGGCTCGTAGGCGCGCGTCGGCGCGGCGAGCACGCGCGCGAGGTGGTTCGCGATCCGGGCAAGCGCAGCCGACGGCGCGATCCACTTGCTTTCCATCGAACTATTCTATCCGACCGGCCAGTGAGCGCCGCCGGGCCGCCCCAAGGCGCGAATTGCGCCCCCGCCTTTGGGGGCAGCGCAGCGGCCGAATTGGCCAATGAGGCCGCAAGCGTGGGGGTCCTTCCATGACCGCCGACGTGCTGGCGCTGTTCGACCTCGACCACACGCTGCTCACGCTCGATAGCGACGAGGCATGGGTCGAGTTCCTGATCGAAGAAGGCTTCCTGGACCGGGCCGAATTCGAGCGGGCCAACCACCAGCTCGTCGCGCGCTATCGGGCAGGCGAGGCCACCTCGGTCGAGTTCACGCATTTCTACCTGTCGACGCTGGTCGGCCGCGACCCGGCGCTGCTGGCCCTATGGCACGCGCAATACCTGGCGCGCAAGATCCGGCCCGCGATCTCGGCGGCCGCCCGGGCGCTTCTCGCCAAGCACCGCGCCGCGGGGCACCTCCTGGTGATGACCACTGCCACCGGCCGCTTCATCGTCGAGCCGATCGCCCGCGAGCTCGGCTTCGACAACTTCATCGCCACCGAGCCCGAGATGAAGGACGGCCGCTACACGGGCAGGGTGGCGGGCACGCCCAACATGCGCGAGGGCAAGGTGACGCGGCTCGAAGCCTGGCTCGGCGAGCGCAGCATGGCGCTCGACGACTTTCGCGAGAGCTGGTTCTACAGCGACTCGGTCAACGACTTGCCGCTGCTCGCGCGCGTGACGCATCCGGTGGCGGTCAACGCCGACCCGCCGCTCGCCAGGCTCGCCCGCGAGCGGGGCTGGCCGCAGATCGAGATCAAGTAAACTCTCGCGCTCTGCCAAGGAGAACGCATGACCGCGCGCCTCATCGACGGAAAGGCCCGCGCCGAACGGCTGACCAAGGAGGTCGCGGCCAGAGTCGCGGAGCGGGTCACCTCCGGCAAGCCGCGGCCGGGGCTCGCCGTGGTGCTCGTCGGCGAGAATCCGGCCTCGCAGGTCTACGTGCGCAACAAGCGCCGGACCACCGACGCGGCGGGCATGATCTCGCTCTTGCACGACCTGCCGGCAACGGCGTCGCAGGATGCGCTGCTCTCACTGATCGATCGCCTCAACGCCGATCGCGCCGTACACGGGATTCTCGTGCAGTTGCCGTTGCCGAAGCCGATCGATCCGGACGCGGTGACCGAGCGCATCGATCCGGCCAAGGACGTCGACGGGCTGCATCCGTACAACATGGGGCGGCTGGTGCTCAAGCGCCCGCTGCTGCGCCCGTGCACGCCCTGCGGCGTCATGACCCTGTTGCGCGACACCGGCGAAGAGCTCGTCGGCAAGCACGCGGTCATCATCGGTCAGTCGAACATCGTCGGCCGGCCGATGGCGCTCGAGCTGTTGATGGCGCGCTGCACGGTCACCGTCTGCCACTCGGCCACACGCGATCTGCCGGGGATCGTGCGCGGCGCCGATATCGTCGTGGCTGCGGTAGGCAAGGCGAAGCTCGTGCAGGGCGACTGGATCAAGCCGGGCGCGATCGTGATCGACGTCGGCGTGAACCGCGACGCGGAGGGCAGGCTCTGCGGCGACGTCGACTTCGCCGCCGCCAAGGAGCGCGCGAGCTGGATCACGCCGGTACCCGGCGGCGTCGGGCCGATGACGATCGCGACGTTGCTCGCCAATACGTTGCGGGCGGCGGAGCTGCAGGAACGACCATGATCGCGTTCGTCCCGAGCTCGCTCGATACGCTGCCGGACCGCCGATCATGCGGCGCGGCACACAATCGCTTGACTCGGCGCCGGCAGCGCCGGCGCGTCGAAGGCCCGGACCGAAATACATCGATCGAAAGCGGGAGGCAGCCATGGCGACCGACGAAGCCCGCCGACTGATCGGCATTTCCTCGATGGCAACGCGCCACGTCCTCGCCGAGCTCGCCGATCTCTATGAGCGCCAGTCGGCGCAGCGCGTGGTCGTCGAGTCGGTGGGAGGTGTGGACGCTGCACGGCGCGTTCGAGCGGGCGAGGCGTTCGATTTCGTCGTGCTGGCGGCCGGTGCGATCGACGAGTTGGCGGCGACCGGCCGCGTCGATCCGGCGAGACGAATCGACTTTGCCCAGTCAGGCGTGGCGATCGCCGTGAAAGCGGGCGCACCCAGGCCCGCCGTGGCGAACGAACCGGCAATTCGCGACGCCGCGCTGCGCGCCCGCAGCATCGGCTATTCGACCGGCCCGAGCGGTGTCCACGTGGCCCGCCTTCTCGAGCGCTGGGGCATCGCCGCCACGACCGCGAGGCGCATCGTGCAGGCGCCGCCCGGCGTTCCGGTCGGGACGCTCGTTGCACGCGGCGATGTCGAGCTCGGGTTCCAGCAGTTGAGCGAGCTGATCCATCTGCCGGGCATCGATGTCGCCGGGCTGCTGCCACCGGAGATTCAGGTGGTGACGGTATTTTCCTCGGCGGTGTGCACCGCCTCGACCCAGCCCGAAGCCGCGCTGGCGCTGCTCTGCTTTCTCGCGTCACCGGGCGCCGAGGCGGCGAAACGCCGCCATGGCCTGGAGCCGGCGCGCGCAAGCTCTCGGTAGGGGCGCCGGCGCAGCTCGGGTTGCATCGTTCGCGCCGACGTAGGGTCCGTCCTATTGGCGGCTCGTGACCCCCCGGAGCCGAAAATGCTACACTTCGGTCGCGCGACAGACAGCACCCTAGTCTCCTACCCTAGCTAGTCCAACGTTTCCCTAGTCCAACGTTTCGCGCCTCATGCCGGAGGGTTCCCTTATGCGCTCCATCGTTCGTATTGCCGCCGTTCTGCTCGGTTTCGCAGCCGCACAGTCCGTGTTCGCACAGACCGAGCCCGTCAAGATCTTCGGTCTGGTGGAGCTGTCGGGCACCGGCACCACGTCGGGCACCAACTTCAACGACGGCATAAAGCTCGCGGTGAAAGAGATCAACGCCGCCGGCGGCATCCTGGGCCGCAAGATCGAATACACCGCGAGCGACACGCAGTCGCAGCCGCAGGTCGCGAAGGCACTGGCGATCAGGGCCATCGACGACGGCGCCTACGTCGTCATGGGACCGGTCTTCTCGGGCTCGATCCTCGTGAGCATGGCGGAGACGAAGCGCGCAGGAGTCCCGAACTTTACCGGCGGCGAAGCGGCCGCGATCACCGAGCAAGGCAATCCGTACATCTTCCGCACGTCCTTCACGCAAACCACCGCCATGCCCAAGGTGGCGCGCTACCTCAAGGACAAGCTGAAAGCGAAGAGTGTGGCCGTGATCTATACGAACAACGACTACGGCAAGGGCGGACGCGATGTCTTCGTGAAGGCGATCGAGACGCAAGGCATCAAGGTCGTGGCCGACATCTCGACCGACCCCGGCCAGCTCGACTTTTCGGTACCCGTGCTCAAGGTGAAGCAGTCGAACGCCGATGCGCTGTTCGTCTACACCAACGAGGAGGAGGCGGCGCGGGCGCTGCGGGAGCTGCGCAAGCAAGGCTACGACAAGACGATCGTCGGAGAGACCGTGCTCACGAGCCAGAAGGTGATCGAACTGGCGGGTGAGGCCGCGAACGGCGCCGTCGCTCACGTCGGCCTTACCGCGGACGCGCCCGATCCCGGCATCCGGGCGTTCGCGGCGAAATTCCAGAAGGAGTACAACTATAAGTCGGACCACAACGGGCTGAAGGGCTACACGGGGATGTACATCGTCAAGGCCGTCACCGAGAAGATCGGCAAGTTCGATCGGAAGGCCTTCGCCAATGCGATGCATGGAATCAGGCTGTCGGCGAAAAACTACCCCGGAATCCTGATGGACGTCGCCTTCGACAATAACGGCGACCTCGATCGCGAAAGCTTCATGACCAAGGTCGTGAACGGGAAGCAGGAGGTCATCGCGACGCTGCCGCCCGCATCCGCCAATTAAGAGTCGGCCGCAGGGAAGGAGTCGAGCGATGGCGGATTCGCAGAGCTTCGGCATCGCGGGCGTTTTGGGCTGGCCCGTGGCGCACTCACGCTCGCCGGTGATCCACAATCATTGGCTCGCGCACTACGGCATTCCCGGTCGCTATGTGCTCTTTCCCGTACCGCCGGAAAAGCTCGAAGCGGCGGTGCGCGGCATCGCGGCGCTGGGGCTACGCGGCTGTAACGTCACCACGCCGCACAAGCAGGCGATCTTCCCGCTGCTCGACCGTGTCGACGAGCTGGCGCGCAGAATCGGCGCGGTGAACACCGTCGTCGTCGAAAAGGACGGAACGCTCACCGGTTTCAACAACGACGGCAACGGGTTCATTCAGAGCCTGCGCGACGTCGACCCGAAATGGGCGCCCGACAGCGGGCCGATCCTGGTGCTGGGCGCGGGTGGCGCGGCGCGCGCCGTCGTCGCGAGCCTCGCGGCACAAGGCGCAAAAGAGATCCGGGTGGCCAACCGCACGCTCGACAAGGCACGGGAGATCGCCGCTGCCGTCGGCCCCGTGGTGAAGGCGCTGCCGTGGGACCAACGCGAGGCAGCGCTCGACGGCATCGCGCTCCTCGCCAACGCGACGAGCCTCGGCATGGCGGGGAAGCCGGCGCTTGCGATCTCGCTCGAGCGGCTTCCGACGCACGCACTGGTCGGCGACTTGATCTACATTCCGCCAGAGACGCCGCTGCTTGCGGCGGCGCGCGCGCGCGGAAACATCACGGTCAACGGCCTCGGTTTGCTGCTCAATCAGGCACGCCCGGCCTTCAATGCCTGGTTCGGCGTCATGCCGGAGATCACGCCCGCGCTGCGGCAGGCTATCGCCGCCACTTTCTAGAGAGTTTCGCCCGTGGACGTCCGAATCTTCGAAGAGCCGAAGATCGACTGCCACGTGCACGTCCTTGATCCCGCGCGCTTTCCCTACCAGGCGAACACGCGCTACGCGCCCACCGGCCAGGAGCTCGGCACCCCGGCGCAGCTCGCGCAAGTGCTGGACGCGTACGGCACGAAGGGCGCGCTGCTGGTCGGTCCGAACTCCGGCTACGGGCTCGACAATGCCTGCATGCTCGATACGCTGGCCCGCGGCGGAGGGCGCTACCGGGGTGTCGCGGTGGTGGCCAACGAGGCCACCTTCGACGAGCTCCGGAGCCTCAAGGCCGATGGCGTCGTCGGCGTGGCGTGGAACGTCACGCACTATGGCGTCGATTACTACCGCGACGCGCAGCCGCTCCTCGAGAAGCTCGTTGCGCTCGGTATGCTCGTCGACATCCAGGTCGAGGATGACCAGCTCGTGCGCATGCTGCCGCTCCTCGCGCGCTCCGGCGTCCGGCTGCTGGTCGACCACTGCGGCCGGCCCACCGTCGACGCCGGCCTCGATCAGCCCGGCTTTCGCGCGTTGCTCGGGCTCGGCGCCACGGAGCGCGCTTTCGTCAAGCTCTCGGGGTTGGTCAAGTTTTCGCATGAGCCCGCGCCACACCGCGATGTGTGGCCGTTCGTGGAGGCGTTGGTCGACGCCTTCACGCTCGAGCACTGCCTGTGGGCGTCGGACTGGCCGTACCTCCGCGCGCCCGTGCGCGTCGACTACGGCGTGCTGCTCGGCGTCGTGCTCGCGCTGTTTCCCGATGCGTCCGACCGGCGCAAGCTGCTGTGGGACACGCCGCGCGAGCTGTTCGGTTTCGCGTCGACACGTTGAGCGTGCAGCGTCGGTGCTTCGGATAGGTCGCTTCAACCGCATTGATGATCGCGGTATTTTCACGGGTCGCCGAATCCGGCTTCCCGTTGATGCCTTATCGCCAGGACGATCGCTGTATCCGTCGCTGAATCGTATTGGTACAAGGCCACGTAGCCGGTGCGCCCGCGTGAGATAAGCAATTCCCGCATGCCGTGCTCGACGGGACGTCCGAGCAACGGATGAAGCTTGAGCGTCTGGAGACCGCTGACGATGATGGGAATCGTCGCAGCCGCCCATTCGGGCAACTGCGCAAGCGGGAAATTCGTCAGCCGATCAAGGTCGTCGAGCGCGCGCGGCGCGAAGACAAGCCGCGGCGCGAAGACAAGCCGCGGCACGCTAGAGCTTTCGCTTGCGCGGGCGCGAAAGCTTGCGTCCTTCCAGACGCGCCTTGAGGTAGCTCAGGACCTCGTCGCCATCGTAAACCAATCCGTACTGCGCGACTTCCTCGCGTGCAGCCAATGCGTCGCCGAGAAACTCGCGCCGCCGCTCCGATAAGGAGGTTTGCTGTTCGATGGCTTCGACCATGAATGCGTGCGGCGTCTTGCCAGACGCTTTGGCGGCGTGGGCCACGCGCGCCTTCAATTCTTCCGGCAGCTTTAGTGTCGTAGAGACTGGCATACAAATTCCCCGATATGGTGTCACAAAGGCAACACCAAACGCCTAGGTGGTCAACAAGGCCGGCAACGCCGGTTATCGGCTCACACTCCCCGCAGATGCCACGCCTTCGGCCGGGTGAAGGTCTGGATGCCATAGGTCGATAGCGTCAAGCCGATCCCCGAGTGCCCGACGCCGGACCACGGCAGGCGGGGGCTGACGCGGTCGCAGCAGTTCCAGTACGCCGATCCGGCGCGCACCTGCGCGAGAATCCGCCGCGCGCGGCTCTCGTCGGGCGTGTAGACGCCCGCGGTGAGACCGTACTCGGTGTCGTTCATGAGCCGCACGGCCTCATCGTCGTCGTGTACCTTCTGGATGCCGATGATCGGCCCGAAGCTCTCGTCCTTCATCAACGCCATGCGATGATCGACGGCGGCGAACACCGTCGGCTCGAACCAGTTGCCCTTGCGCTTGATGATGCTGCCGCCGGCGAGGAGCTTTGCGCCCTTGCGCTTGGCGTCGGCGACCTGGCGCTGCAATACCTCGAGCTGCGGCCGGCGGGTGATGGCGCCGATGTAGGTGGCCTCGTCCATCGGGTCGCCGATCTTGTAGCCTTTCACCTCGGCCACGAACGCGGCGACGAACGCGTCGTGGATCTTCTCGCTGACGTAGATGCGCTCGACCGAGCAGCACGACTGGCCGGTGTTGTAGAACGCCCCGTCGGCGAGGCTCGCGGCGGCGGCCTTGACGTCGACGTCCTCGCACACGTAGACGGGGTCCTTGCCGCCCAGCTCGAGCTGCACCTTGATCATCTTCTTGCCGGCGACCGCGGCGATCTTGGCGCCGGTCGCGTACGAGCCGGTGAAGAACACGCCGTCGACCGGTTGCCGCAGCAGCGCCGCGCCGGTCTTGCCTGCGCCGACGACCGCGATGAACGCGTCGGCGGGGACGCCCGCGACGTGCAGCATCTCGGCGATGTGCTGTCCGGTCAAGGTCGCGAATTCGGAGGGCTTGTAGAGCACGGTGTTGCCGGCGAGCAGCGCCGGGACGAACACGTTGCTGCCGACGAAGTACGGATAGTTCCAGGCCGAGATGTTGGCGATCACACCGAGCGGCTCGTGCGAAATGCGCTCCTCGAGCTTTTCCTTCTCGTCGGCGTAGACCTTCTCCTCGCGCAGCACGCGGGCCGCCTCGGCGACGAAGAAATCGATCCGCTTGAGGAGCCCGTTCAATTCGTTGCGCGACTGCACGATCGGCTTGCCCACTTCGGAGGTAAGGGTCCGGGCGAGCGTCTCGTGCCGGGCGCTGATGCCGTCGCGGAAGGCGCGGATGGCGTCGACGCGCTTGCGGATCGGCGTGGCCGCCCATCCCGGCTGCGCGGCGCGCGCGCGCTCGTATTTCTTGCGCACGGCGAAGACGCCGTCCTCGGGGATCTCGGCGATCGCAGCGCCGGTGGCGGGGTTGAGGATCTGCATGCAGGGGTCAGCGGCGGGCGTGGGCGAGAAACTCGTCGAGGATCGGCGTGTCGTCGATGAAGGACGCATCGTTGCGATCGTGGAACTCGGGGTGCCATTGCACCGCGAAGAGGTACGACGGGCCCGTCCAGCGGATCGCCTCGACGAGGCGATCCGGCTCCGACCAGGCCTCGACGGCGAGCTCGCGTCCGAGGTCTTTCGCCGCCTGATGATGCACCGAGTTGGTCTTGGTCAAGGCGATGCCCGGGTAGAGTCGTGCGAGGCCGGAATCGGGCACGATCGCCGTGGCGTGGCTGTTCCGGTCGTAGATGTCCCAGTTGCGATGGTTGAGCGCGCCGGGAACCTGCTGCGCGATGTCCTGGTAGAGCGTGCCTCCTAACGCGACGTTGATCACCTGCGCTCCGCGGCACACGCCGAGCACGGGTTTGCCTTGGGCAACGAACGAGCGCAGCAGCGCGATCTCGTAGTCGTCGCGGATCTTGTCGCCGCTCCACTCGGGCTTGAGCGGCCTCTCGCCATAGCTCTCGGGACTCACGTCCGAGCCCCCCATGAGCACCAGGCCGTCGAGCTCGCGCGCGTAGTCGCCCACACTCACCCGGCTTCCGGGCCGGCGCGAATCGCCCTCGGGCGAGGGGATCATCAGCGCCATCGCGTCCTTCTGCATCACCCAGTGCGCCATCTCCTGCTCGACGTATTGCAGCGTCTTGCCCTTGAACACCGCGCGCTGCGGGTCGGGGTGGAAGAAGCAGGCGGAGATGCCAATCTTGAGCATAAGGGTTGGTCGTCGTCCCGCGAAAGCGGGGGACCCAGTGGCTTTCGCGCGGATGACGCCGGATTCCCGCTTACGCGGGAATGACGAAGAAGCCTCCTATATCGCCTCGGAAAAGATCCGCTCGAAATCCGCGCGCGTGCACGGTCGCGGGTTGGTCTGGTGACAGGTATCGTTGATCGCCACCTCGGCGAGCGCCGGGATGTCGGCGCGCGTGACCGGCCGCCTCGCCGCGTACGCCGACAGCGTGGCCGGGATCGCGAGATCGCGCTTGAGCGCGCAGAGCCAGTCGATGAACGCCGCGGCGCTCTCTTGCTCGCTGCGCCTGGCCGCGCCGACGGCATGCGCGAGCTCGGCCATCTTCGCGCTCGCCGCCGAGAGATTGAAGCGCATCACGTGATCGATCATGATGCCGTTGGCGAGCCCGTGGTGCAGATCGGCCACGGTCGAGAGCGCGTGCGCGCACGAATGCACCGCGCCCAAGTCCTTCTGGAACGCGATCGCGCCCATCATCGAGGCCATCAGCATGTCGGAGCGCGAGCGCAGGTTGTGCGGCTCGCGCAGCGCAGTGCGCAGCGACTTGGCGGCGATGCGCGTGCCTTCCAGCGCGATGCCGTCGCAGAGCGGATGGTACGCTGGCGAGAGATACGATTCGACGTTGTGGGTGAGCGCGTCCATGCCGGTCGCCGCGGTGATGTGCGCCGGCAGGTCGAGGGTGAGCTCGGGATCGGCGAAGACCGCCTTGGCCAGCAGCTTGGGCGAGAAGATGATCTTCTTGATGCGGGTCTTGTCGTCGGAGATCACGCTCGAGCGCCCGACCTCCGAGCCGGTGCCCGCCGTGGTAGGCAGGGCGACGAAATAGGGCAGCTCGCGCTCGATCGGCCGCGCCCGCGGGTGGTCCCAGGCGTATTCGAGCACATCCCCCTCGTGCACGGCCATGAGCGCGATCGTCTTGGCGACGTCGAGCGCGGCGCCGCCGCCCAGCCCGATGATCGAATCGGCGCGGTGCTTGCGCAACGCCGCCACGCCCTGCTCGACCTGGCCCTTGACGGGGTTGCCCCAGATCTCCGAATACACGGCGACGTCGAGCCCGGGCAGATCGGCGACGAACTGCTCGAGCAGCGGCAGCGGCGCGATCCCGCGGTCGGTGACGATGAGCGGGCGCGCGAGCCCCTGTGCGGCGAGATGCTCGGCGACGAGCTTGCGCGCGCCGGGCCCGAAGGCAATGGCCGTCGGAAAGGCGAAGCGGTGGATGGTCATCGGGAGCGACCCTCTGTGACGAGCTGGCGCGCACCGGCGCCCGCGGCGGCGGCGAGAGCCGATCGCGGCCGGATCATTTCGCTTCTCGACCCACGACCTGCCGGTCGCCGATCCCGACGAAGCGAAGCTCGAGGATGTCGTTGGGCCACTGTGCGACCTTGATGTCGGGCCGCATGACCCAGGTCAGCGTGCGCCGATACAGCGGAATGAGCGGCAGATCGGCGTTCATGATGCGCAACGCGTCGCCGACGAGCTGCCGCCGGCGGGCGATGTCCGGCTCGACGCGAATCGCATCGATGATCTGATCGAGCCGCGGGTTGGCGTAGCGTCCGCCGTTGAACGTTCCGGCGCCCTCCGCGCCGTAGCTGTGCACCATGGCGTTGAGCGCGGGCCAAGCGTCGGTGAGCGGCGACCAGCCGAACTCGAAGAAGCTCGTCGTCGCCTGCGTGAGCTTGGGGAAGAAGGTGGCGGTGGGCCAGGGCTGGAAGCTCGCGCGAATGCCGACTTGCGCCAGCATGCCGGCAATCGCCTGGCACACCGCCGCGCGGTAGCTGGCGTTCACGCAGTCGAGCGTCACCGAGAAGCCGTCCGCGTAGCCCGCTTCCTTGAGCAGCGCGCGCGCCGCATTCGGATCGTACGGCAGGCGCCGATCCAGCCCGGGCGGCGACCCGTCGACCAGGCGCGACAAGAACGCGCCGGTGGCGGTGGCCTGTCCGCGCAGCACCTTGGAGACGATGGCGTCGATGTCGATCGCCTGGTAGACCGCGCGCCGCACGCGCAGGTCCTTGAACGGGTTGCGCCCCTTCACGTCGGAGAACTCGAGCTCGGCGCGGCTCTGGTCGAAGCCGAGATACTGGGTGCCGATGTCGGTCATCTCGGCGAGCTTGAAGCGAGCGTCCTGCTTCAAGCGCGCGATGTCCTGGAACGGCGGGTCGATCACGAAGTCGACCTCGCCCGACACCAGGGCCGCGAGCCGCGTGGCGTCCGACTGGATGACGGTGTAGATCGCCTCGTCGACGTTGCCGCGCCGGCCCCACCAGTCGCGATTCGCCACCAGCACGGTGCGCACGTCGGATTCGTACGACTTGAGCTTGTAGGGGCCGGTGCCGTTGGCGTTGCGCACGGCGTAGGTCTCCTGCCTGGCGTTGTAGTTCTGCGGCTCCATGACGCCGTGCGCCGCGGACCACGCCTTGCTCATGATCGCGACGTAGATCAGCTTTTCGGGCAGCACCGCGTCGGGCGCGGAGAGCAGGAAGTCGACGGTGAGATCGTCGACCTTGCGCGCTTCGATCACGCCGCGGAGCTGGAACGAGCGCTGCGAGTTCTTGTGCAGCGCGCGCTGGATCGAGAACACGACATCCTCGGCGGTGAACGGCGTGCCGTCGTGGAACTTGACGCCCGGACGCAGCTTGAAGCGCCAGCGCTTGGGCTCGAGCTGCTGCCACGAGACCGCGAGCGCGGGCTCGATCGCGAAAGTGCGGTCGCGAAACACCAGCGACTCGTAGATCTGGCTGACGATGCGCGTCTGGTAGAGCAACGCCAACCCGTGCGGATCGAGCGACTGCGGGTCGAAGCCGCTGGCGAAACGCAGCGTAGCCGCGGCGAGCGGCAGCGCCGTTACGACCATGGCAAGCAACCCGCAGCCGATGAGCATCGAGCGCACGGTACTGAGCGCTTGTCGGTACACGTTCGCAAAAGACATGTCGGCGATCAGTGGGATAGCACGCGCATCGTCAGACCGGGAATGTCGACGAAGTCCTTCCGGTCGTAGGTCAATAAGCACAGTCCGAATTGAATGGCTTGCGCTGCCAGCCATACGTCCTGGGTTCTGTGCCTCGGGGCGCCGCGGCCCGAACGGCGCAAAGCCGCGACGAGGGATCCGAAGATTTCGCCCGTATCGCCGTCGATACACAGCAGCGGCTTGCCCTTGAGGCGACGAAGAGCCGCGTGGCGGCGCTGCCGTTCCGATTCGTTGGCAGCGATTTCCGCGCCATACGCCAGCTCGGCGATCCGTATAGAGGTCATATGATCTCGAAGTATCTCTTGAGCTCCCAATCGGTCACCGCATCGAGCCACTGCCGCCATTCCCATTCGCGCGTGGCGGCGAAGTGGTCGACAAAATCGTCGCCGAACCAGTCGCGGGCGAGCTTCGAGGCCTTGAAGGCCCGCGTGGTTTCGACGAGCGTGCGCGGCGCGCGCGGGACGTTCTCGGCGCCGACGTTGGTGCCGTGGATCGGCTTGGTGGTGAGCTTGAGGTTCTTCTCCACGCCGTGCAGCCCGGCGGCGATGCAGGCGGCGGCGGCGAGGTACGGATTCATGTCGGCACCGGGGCAGCGCGTCTCGAGCCGCGTCGACTTCGGCGAGGCGGCGATGACCCGGAAGCTCGCGGTGCGATTGTCGAGTCCCCAGGTCGGCTTGACCGGCGCCCAGAACCCGTCGACCAGCCGCTTGTAGCTGTTGATCGTCGGCCAGTACATCGGCGCGAACTCGAGCAGGCAGGCGAGCTGTCCGGCGAGGTAGCTCTCGAAGAGCTTGCTCATGCCGGCGGCGTTCTTCGGGTCGTGGAACAAATTCTTCTTGCCATCGGAGAGGCTCTGGTGGATGTGCCCCGAGCAGCCCGGATACTGCGGATTCCACTTGGCCATGAAGCTCGGCATGATCCCGAAGCGCGCGCCGATCTCCTTGGTGCCGGTCTTGAACAGGATCGCCCGATCGGCCGCCTCGAGCGCTTCCGAGAACAGGATCGCGGCCTCAAAGACGCCGGGACCGGTCTCGGTGTGCAGCCCCTCGATCGGCACGCCGAACTCGCCCATCTCGACCATGAGCGCCTTGAAGAAGTCGCGATTGGCGCCGGCGCGCAGCAGCGAGTAACCGAACATGCCGGGCGTGATCGGCTCGGGTCGCACGTGATTCTTGGCGGCCCACGACTGCGGCGTCTCGGCGAAGTTGAACCACTCGAATTCCATGCCGCACATCGGAACGACGCCGAGCTTCTCCGAGCGCTTGAGCACGCGCTTCAGAAGCTGGCGTGGACAGATCGGATGCGGCGATTCCTTCGCGCCGCTCGGCACCACGAAATCGGCGAGAAAGAACGGCACCTTGTCGTCCCACGGCACGGTGCGGTGCGTCCCCAGATCGATCTTCGCCACCGCGTCGGGGAACCCCTTGTGCCATCCGGTGAGCTTCGTGTTGTCGTAGCACTGGTCGTTCATGTCCCAGCCGAACACGACGTCGCAGAAGCCGAACCCGCCGTCGGCGGCGGAAAAGAACTTCTCCTTGTGGATGTACTTGCCGCGCAGCACGCCGTCGATATCGGACACGGCGACCTTGACGCGGCTGCCCGCAGCGTTGCGCACGGCGTCGAGCACCTTCTTGGCCGGCAGATTCTGCGGCATGGATGACCTCCCACCTCCCCCGATCTTCCTTGAGGCGATTGTACCGCGGGGCGCCGGACGACCGACGTGTCGATGTCATTCCGGCGCAGCCCGGGATCCAAGCGACGCGACCATTTGGCTCGCGGCCGCGCTTTCGGTAGCATCGAAGCTTTCGAAAGCGAGAGCCTCGTGAGCCTGCACCTCGGCATGATCGGACTGGGACGCATGGGCGCCAGCATGGCGCGGCGCCTTGCGCGCGGCGGCGTCGAGGTCGTCGGTTTCGACCCCGCTCCGGATGCGCGTGCGGCGCTCGCCGGCACCGCCGGGTGCAGCGTGGTCGAGGAGATGGCGGCGCTGATCCACGCGCTGCCCGCGCCGCGGGTGGTCTGGCTGATGGTGCCCGCCGGCGAGACGACCGAGGAGACCATCGCTGCGCTCGCGCCGCGACTTGCACCCGAGGACGTGATCGTCGACGGCGGCAACGCGTTCTACAAGGATTCGGTGCGACGCGCGGTCGAGCTGGCGAGCTACGGCGTGCGCTTCGTCGACTGCGGCGTGTCCGGTGGTATCTGGGGACTCGAGCAGGGCTATGCCTTGATGTTCGGCGGTTCGCCGGCCGCGGTGCGCGCGATCGAACCGATCGTGAAGCTGCTCGCTCCGGCGCCCGACCGCGGCTGGCTGCATTGCGGTCCGAGCGGCTCGGGTCATTTCGTGAAGATGATCCACAACGGCGTCGAGTACGGAATGATGCAGTCGCTCGCCGAGGGCCTCGCCCTGCTCAAAGGCAAGGCCGAGTTCGGACTCGACGTCGCCGCGGTGGCAGAGATGTGGCGTCACGGCAGCGTGGTGCGCTCGTGGCTGCTCGACCTGACCGCGGCGTTCCTGCGCGAGGACGCCGAGCTCGCGGACATCGCGCCGCTCGTCGCCGATTCCGGCGAGGGGCGCTGGACCGTCGCCGAGGCGATCGAGCAGGGCATTCCGGCGCCGGTGCTCTCGCTTGCGCTGCAGATGCGCTTTGCGAGCCAGGGCAAGGGCGACTACGCCGATCGCCTGCTGGCGATGATGCGCAAGGGCTTCGGCGGGCACAAAGTGGCGTCGGTACCGCAGGACGAGTCGTGATCGGGCCGATGACGGGAGAGCCGCGGCTCGCCCGGCGCTCTGGGCGCAGGCACTCATGAGCGGCGGGCGCCAGCGCCGGCCCGCGACCGCTGTGGGCCATCTCGGACGAGATCCGAAGCGGCACCTGGGTGCGGTCAACACGCCCGTCTACCATGCGACGACGATCCTGTTCGACACGGTCGCCGAGCTCGAAGCGGCCGAGCGTGGCGAACATCCCGGCGTCACCTACGGCCTGCACGGCTTGCCGACGGTCACCGACCTGCAGGCGGCGATGGCCGAGCTCGAAGGCGGCTACGCGTCGCTCGCCGTCCCGTCGGGACTGGCGGCGATCACGCTCTCGCTCGTCGCCACGACGCGCTGCGGCGATCACGCGCTCGTCACCGACGCGGTCTACGGGCCGACGCGGCGCTTCTGCGAGAACCAGCTCAAGCGCTTCGGCGTCGAGGTGAGCTACTACGATCCGCTCGCGGGCGCGGCCGTGGAGCGGCACATCCGGCCGAACACGCGCGTGGTGTTCGCCGAATCGCCGGGCTCGCTCACCTTCGAAGTGCAGGACGTGCCGGCGATCGCCGAAGCGGCGCACGCCAAGGGCGCGCTGGTCATGCTCGACAACACCTGGGCCACGCCGCTCGGCTTCTCCGCCTTCGCCCACGGTGTCGACATCTCGCTCCACGCGGGGACGAAGTACATCGGCGGCCACTCGGACGTTCTGGTGGGGCTCATCACCTGCACCGAGGCGACGTTCCCTGCGCTGCATCGGCTGTGGACCGACATGGGCGTCGCGCTCTCCAGCGACGACGCCTTTCTCGCGCTGCGCGGCTTGCGCACGCTCGCGGTGCGGCTCGAACGGCACACGCGAAGCGCGCTGGCGATCGCGGAGTGGTTGCGCGGTCGGCCCGAGGTCGACGAAGTGATCTTCCCCGCGCTTCCCGGCTCGCGCGGTCACGAGCTGTGGAAGCGCGACTTCACCGGCGCGTGCGGGCTGTTCGGCGTGATGCTGAAGCCCGTTCCCAAGGCGCGGGTCGATGCGATGCTCGACGGCATGCGTCTGTTCCGGATGGGCTGGAGCTGGGGCGGGTTCGAGAGTCTGATCATCCCGGCCAACGTCGCGCGCGCGAAGCGCACGATTGCCTGGCCGGCGCGCGGACCGTATCTGCGCCTGCACGTCGGGCTCGAGGACGTCGACGACTTGATCGCCGATCTCGAGGCCGGTTTCACGCGCCTGCGCGGGTGAGCGCGGTTACTGCGCGACGCACATCGCCACGCCGCTGGTGCCGTAGCCCTCGGACAGATAACCCTTCGCCAGCATCTCGCTGCGGATCGCGAGGCTCGTCGTGTAGCGATGGTTGGTATCGGCCCGATTGTTCCACAGGCGATAGACGGGAACGCTACCCGCCGGGCACGCGCCCGTGACGAGATCGGGCAGCGCCACGTAGAAGACGCCCGGCGATTCTTCGAGGAACATCGGGAATTTCACCTGGACCGCGGCGCATTCTTCCGGCGAGGCGGAGTAGTAGTGCGAGTCGCCGTAGGGCGCCGGAATATAGAAGCGGCAGACCCGGCTGGAGATTCCGGTGGGCTGCGCGTAGGCGTTGAAGCTCTGTCCGGTCCGGACCCAGCCACCGAACGTGCCGGCGTCGAGCGCGGCGATCTCGGCCGGAATCGCGGTCATGAAATAGTGGTCGCGCGCCGCCCAGTAGTACTCAATCACCGGCACCGGTGCCGCATTGCTCACCAGGGCCGACAGCGCGGCCCCGGCGTCGAGCATCCCCGCGCCGCAGGTGAAGGTCGTGCAATAGCACTGCAACTGATCGATCGGATTGCCCGCGCCGTCTTTCTGCGGCACCGTGCACACCGGGACGGGCGTACCGTCACCGTTGTCGCCGCCGGTGGTGGGAAAGGGTCGCGAAGTCGCTTGCAGCACTTGCCGGACTTGCTGCGGCGTAAGCGTTGGCCGCACCGAGAGCATCAGCGCCGCCGTGCCCGACACCAGCGGCGCGGCGAAGCTCGTCCCGACCGACCAATTGAAGCTGTCGGTGTAGATCGGGCCCACTGGCGTGGTGGTGCCGGAATCCGAGGTGGTGAGGATCGGGTACAGGCAAGGCGAGCCGGCGGTGATGTTGACGCAATTGCCGCCGGGCGCGCTGATCGCGACGTCCTGTCCGAGATCGGAGAAACCGACCTTGGTGCCCGCGTGCCGAAGCGCCGCCACGGCGATGACGCCGGGGCAGTTGGCGGGTGAGGTCAGTTCATGCCCTGCCGAATTGCCGGCAGAAACGACGATCACGGCACCCGCGGCGGTCACTTGGGCGATCGCATCGCTGTACGCCGACGGGCAGGATCCGGCGGCGCCCAGGCTCATGTTGATGACGCGCGCGGGGTTGGGATTCGCCGGTACGCCCGGCACCGCGAGACCCGCAGCCCAGCGCATGCCGGCGAGGATGTCCGAGTCGTATCCGCCGCACTTGCCGAGCACGCGCACCGGCAGCACGCGCAGGCTCGGGCCCACGCCGGCCATGCCGATGCCGTTGTTGGTGAGCGCGGCGAGGATGCCGGACACCTGCGTGCCATGCCACGAGCTGTCCTGGGCGCTGTACCTGCGGGTGCTCGGGTCGAACGGCGTGCACGCGTAGAAAAAACCGTTGCGATTGTTGGCTTCCCCGGCGCTGATCCAGTCGCCGGGGTCGGACGCATCGGCGTCGCGACCGTCGCCGTCGTCGCCCACGCGACTGTAGCCGATCATGTCGTAACCAGGCAGGAGCTTCCCGCCGGCCGCCACGGCCAGTAGGTCCGGGTGGTCGAACCGCACGCCGGTATCGAGATCGGCCACGACCACGTCCGGGCTTCCGAGCGTGATGTTCCATGCCGGCTCGATGTCGATCGACGAGGCGACCTCGCCGCTCGGTGCGCGGAGGTACCATTGGCCGACCGCCGGTCCGTTGCCTGATACGCCGTCGCCGTACAGCGGGTCGTTGGGCGCGATCAGAATGTGGCGCCGCTCGTCGGGAACGGCGTATTCGACGTCGGGTTCGCGGGCGAGCCGCTGCGCGAGCTCGGCGGAGGTCATGCCATCGGCGAAGATGACCTGCGAGCGCTCGGAGATCGCCGCGCCGTCGTTCATCGTCAGGCCGAGGCGCGCACCGAGCGCCTGCGCGTGCCGGGGCCGCTGCGCCGGGCCCGGGGTCGCCCGCTTGGACACCAGCGGCGAGTCGGATTTCATCTTGACGATCACCCGCGCGCTGCCGCCGGCGGCGATAGGTGTATCGCTCTGCGCCCGAGCTTGAAGCGCGACCGCTGCGGCCAGTGCCGCCGACAGCGCAATCCTGGCAACGAGCTTACCCATCGAACGTCACCCCCTGAAGCGTCGCGCGAGTGTACGCAAGTCAGGGGCAGGAATTCAAGCGGCGCGAGAGCTCCGGCGGTCGCGTCCGATCTTACAATGATTGCGGCAAGCTTCGCGAAGGAGGGAGCCTTGCGGAAATCGACCGGCTCTATCAGACAGGTATCGAGCAGATGACCGCCGGCGACCTGCAAGCGAGCATCGCCACGTTCACCCGGATCATCGAGCTCAGGCCCGACTTCGCCGAAGGCTGGAACAAGCGCGCCACGCTGTACTTTCTGACCGGAGAGCTGCGCAAGTCGCTCGCCGACTGCGACGAGGTCGTCAAGCGCAACCCCTATCACTTCGGCGCGCTCGCCGGATACGCGCAGATCTACACGCGGTTGCAGTACTACGAGCGGGCGCTCGACTATGCGCGCCGCGCCCTGGCGGTCAATCCCAATCTGGAAGCGGTCAGGCGCAACGTCGAGCTGCTCGAACACCTGCTCGAGCAGCGGCGCAATCAGACGATCTAGCCTATGCGCACCGCGGACCGACCGCCCGTCGCTCCCCCGGTGCCCCAGTTCGCCTTAGCGGCTCCAGTCGCCTCGACCCTCGTCCGGCGAATCGGCCCTTGCGGTGTGCAGGAGCGCGGCCAGAAGTACCCCGGCGACACCGCCGGCCGAAAAAACCGCCAGCAGAAACCAGCCCGCACCCAACCAACTATCGGCCACGCTCGCTTCCCCCAAGTCTTCCCCACGTCCGCGGCGGTCCGCGCCTGCGTCGACGGCAGGCATCGGTTCGAAGTTTTTGTTCTTTTCAAGCTGTCCATATGCAAAAGCAAAACCGATACCTGACAATAAGCTATTGATATCTCGTCCATTTATTTTGAGCAGGGCAGACCGTTGTAAAAAGAGTCGACACCGGAGCGCCGGCCGCCTGCCACGCGACGCGTCGTGAAACGGCCCAGCGCGGGCCGGAAATCTGGCCAATTTTCAGCGGCTGCTCGCTGCACCCGGCTCGTCGATCCCGAGATAGACCGCCCGCACGCGCGGGTCGGCGCGGATGGCCTCCGGCGGGCCCTCGGCGATGACGCGCCCGCGATCGAGCACGATGACGCGGTCGGCGTGACCGAACACGACGTCGGTGTCGTGCTCGGTGAAGAGCACGGCGATCCGATCGCGCCGCGCGAGCTCGCCGGCGAGCTCCATGAGGCGGCTGCGCGCGCTCGCCGGCATGCCCGCGGTCGGCTCGTCCATGAGCAGCAGTTTCGGCGCGTTGGCGAGCCCGAGCGCGAGCTCGACCCGCTTGGCGTCACCGTAGGGCAATGTCGCGCAGGCCCGATCGGCTAACGCGGACATGCCCACACGATCGAGGAGCGCATCGGCCTCCTCGACATGGAGATCGGTCGCGCGGGCGGTCACCCGGCGCTGCTCGCCGGCGTGCGCGATCAGCGCCATCTGCACGTTCTCGCG
>DASVPH010000083.1:0-4351 GCA_036382945.1 Casimicrobiaceae bacterium | reverse complement strand
GAGCAAAATGCGGATGAATGCGAGACGCCCGACGAAGGGTAATAGTTCATCCTATTACCGAGGAGGGCGGCGAAGCAGGCGCCGCATTTTGCCGCAGCCCGGAGGGACGGCCGCGTTTCGGGCGGTCTACTTTGTCGCAGCGTCGCTCGTGTACTCTTGGTACACGTCGCTCGCTGCCTCATTGGCCAATGAGGTATCCCATCCCGAAACGCGGCCGTCGCAACCGCGCGGAGGTATTTCAGAGGTTCCCTGACACCATGCTCCCTCCCGACATCTTCAAGGCCTACGACATCCGCGGTATCGTCGGCAAGACGCTGACGGCGCCGATCGTGCAATCGATCGGGCAAGCGCTCGGCTCGCTCGCGCAGGAACGCGGACGCGATACGATCGTGGTTGCGCGCGACGGCAGAAATTCGGGCCCGGAGCTTGCTCGCGCGCTCGCCGCCGGCATCCAGTCGAGCGGAGCCCACGTGATCGACATCGGCATGGTCACCACGCCGATGAGCTATTTCGCCGCGCACGAGCTCGCCACGCAGTGCAGCGTCGCGGTCACGGGCAGCCACAACCCGCCCGATTACAATGGCCTCAAGATGGTGATCGCCGGGGAAACCCTGGCGGGCGCGGCGATCCAGGCACTGAAGTCGCGCATCGACAGCGGCGAGCTGCGCCGCGGCGCCGGGACCTATCGCAGCGCCGATATCGCGCAGGCGTATTTCGATCGTATCGCCGGCGACATCAGGCTCGCACGCTCGATGAGAATCGCGGTCGACTGCGGCAACGGTGTGGCGGGCGCCTTCGCGCCGGAGCTCTTGCGCCGCCTGGGTTGCCGCGTGAGCGCGCTGTTCTGCGAGGTGGACGGCAACTTTCCCCATCACCACCCCGATCCGTCGCAACCGAAGAACCTGCAGGACGTGATCCGCTGCCTCGCCACCACCGACAACGAGCTCGGGCTCGCCTTCGACGGCGACGGCGATCGGCTCGGGGTCGTGACCAAGGCCGGGCACATCGTCTATCCGGACCGGCAGCTCATGCTCTTCGCCGCGGACATGCTCGCACGCCACCCGGGCGCGACGGTGATCTACGACGTCAAGTCGACGCGCAATTTGAAGCCGTGGATCGTCGAGCGCGGCGGCACGCCGCTTTTGTGGAAGACTGGGCACTCGCTGATCAAGCTCAAGATGAAGGAGAGCGGCGCGCTGCTCGCCGGCGAGATGAGCGGCCACACGTTCTTCAAGGAGCGCTGGTACGGGTTCGACGACGGGTTGTACGCGGCGGCGCGGCTGCTCGAGATCCTGTCGCGGCACGTCGACCCGTCCACGGTGCTCGACGCGCTGCCCGAGAGCGTGTCCACCCCCGAGCTCAACGTCGCCTGCGGGGACGCCTCGCCGCACGCGCTGATCGCGAAGCTTGCCGAGACGGCCCGCTTTCCCGGCGCGGTTGACGTGATCCGGATCGACGGGCTGCGGGTCGAGTACGCCGACGGCTTCGGGCTCGCCCGCGCGTCGAACACGACGCCGGTGATCGTGCTGCGCTTCGAAGCCGATAGCGAACCGGCGTTGAAGCGCATCCAGGGCGAGTTCCGGCGCGTGCTCGCCGCCGGCGTGCCGGGGTTGGCGTTGCCGTTCTAGACGTCCGGCGCTACGCCAGCCACGCCGAGCAATCCCAGCCGAGCATGCGCTCGAGCTCGCGGATCTCCGGCTCGAAGATGCGGCGCAGATAGCGCCGCTCCTCCGTGGTCATCGTCGCCGCGTATTCCCGGGCGTTCGTCCTTCGGCTCGCGAGCGGCGGGAACGGCGCGACGCCGAGGAAGTCGGCGATACGGGGAAGCACGCTCGCGGGTGAGGCGAGCAGCTCCTCGCTCTTGAAGGCGAGCGTCTGTCCCTCGGGAAAATAACGCCAGAGCCGTGCGAGCTGCCGCGCGTAGAACCCGCGATCGGCGTAGGTGAAGCGCTTCGCCCTTTCCGGCGGCAGCGTTCGCACGCGCTCGGGCTCGGCTTTGAGCGCTTCGAGAAACGGCAGGCGATCGTCGCCGTGCACGCGACACATGTTCCAATGCGAAAAGGCGCGGGTGATCGGATTGCGCAGGACCAGGATGAGCCGCATCGCCGGGTTGTACGCCGCGATGCGTTCGGCCGCCGTCGGCCAGTACATGTACGCGGGGGTCACCTCCCCGAGCAGCCGCTGCGGCGGCCGCGGCTGGAACGCCTGATGGTAGATCGCGTAATCGACCGGCTCGGCGGAGAAGTAACGGTCGGTATCGAAGAAGTGCAGCTCCTTCTTTCGCGGCAGGCACAATTCGGGATGCTCGCGCAGATACGCGTCGAGCGCGGTCGTTCCGCCCTTCTGCGCACCTGCGACGAGGAAGCCGACCTTCTGCCCTGCCGCCATCCGTGGATCGTCGCACGGCCGCGCGGGGGCGTCCAGCGGGCCCGGTTCGCAGGCTGCGCGCTCCCAAGGCGATGCTCGCGGTAGCGCTATAATCGCCGCTCGTGCGCGCCCAGCACAATAAACTGTGCGGCGGTAGGATCTGCGCGCCGGCGCGCGCGCGTTGCCGCAGTACCGATCACTTGAGGAAGATCGATGAAGTCCCTGTCCCGTATCGTCGCCGGCAGCGCCTGCGCGCTGGCGCTTGCCGCCGCACCCGCATCGGCCGCAGAACAGTTCATCAACGTGCTGACCGGCGGTACGAGCGGCGTGTATTACCCGCTCGGGGTCGCGCTCGCCAGCAATATCAGCAAAGCGCTGCCCGGCGTGAAGACCTCCGTGCAGGCCACCAAGGCGTCGGTCGAGAACCTCAATCTGCTTGAGGCAGGGCGCGGCGAGATCGCGTTCACGCTCGGCGATTCGCTCTCCGACGCCTGGAAGGGCAACGCGGAGGCGGGCTTCAAGACTCCGCTCAAGAA
Organism: Casimicrobiaceae bacterium; assembly: GCA_036382945.1. Lineage (GTDB taxonomy): Bacteria > Pseudomonadota > Gammaproteobacteria > Burkholderiales > Casimicrobiaceae > PALSA-1003. The sequence continues at coordinate 1,448 of DASVPH010000083.1, read as the reverse complement.
GCTGCGCGGTATCGCCGCGATCTATCCGAACTACATCCAGTTCGTGGCCCGCGCCGACGCCGGCATCAAGACGCTCGCCGATCTCAAAGGCAAGAAGATCTCGGTGGGCGCGCCCAAGTCGGGTACCGAGCTCAATGCGCGCACCATCCTTTCCGCGGCCGGGATCGCCTACAAGGATTTCGCCAAGGTCGAATACCTGCCCTTCGGCGAGTCGGTCGAGCTGATGAAGAATCGCCAGATCGACGTCACGTTGCAATCCGCCGGCCTCGGCGTATCCGCGCTGCGCGACCTGGCCACGTCGATGGACACCGTGGTCGTGCCGATTCCGCCGGACGTGGTCAAGAAGACCAATGACCCCGCGTATCTGCCGGCGATGATCCCGGCCAATACCTACCGCGGCCAGACCACCGCCGTGCCGGCAGCGGCGGTGCAGAACTACCTGGTCACGCACGCAGGCGTGAGCAACGACACGGTTTACGCGATGACCAAGGCGCTGTGGACCGGGCTCGACCAGCTCGTCGCCGCGCACTCGGCCGCCAAGGCGATCGATCCCAAGCGCGCGCTCGAAGGCATGCCGGTGCCGCTGCATCCGGGCGCGGAGAAGTACTACAAAGAAGTCGGCCTCATCAAGTGACGCAGATGTCCGAGAGCAAGAGGCGGAGCCTCGCAGCGATCGGAGACATCTGCGTCATCCCGGCGAAGGCCGGGATCCAATTTCCCATGCGGAGGCGCGAGCGGTTCCGACTTGGGCCCCGGCCTGCGCCGGGGCGACGATGATGTCCGCGCCTAAACCGCAACCGGTCCCGCAGCAGGCCGCCGAAGCCGCGTTCGACGAGACCGGCGTCAAGCGGGAGCTCAAGGGAACGGCCTGGAAGCTCGTCGCCGGCGCGGCGCTCGCGTTCTCCGCCTACCAGCTCGTCATCGCCGCGTTCAGCCCGCTCTCGAGCCTCGTCACGCGGTCGCTCCACGTCGGGTTCCTGCTGCTGCTCGCCTTCCTCATCTACCCGGTCAGCCGCAAGGCCGACCGGCACCGCATCGCCTGGTACGACGCGCTCATCGCCCTCTTGGGCTTCGGGCTCGCGTTCTACCACTGGGTGTTCGAGGTCGACATCATCCAGCGCGGCGAGCCCACGCTCGTCGATCTCGTCGTCGGCACCACCATGGTCGTGCTGGTGTTCGAGGCCGCGCGGCGCGTGCTTGGGCTCGCGCTGCCAATCGTCTGCGCGAGCTTTCTCGCCTACGGCCTGTTCGGGCAGTACCTGCCCGCCGCCATCGCGCACCGAGGCTACGGCTTCGATCAGATCGTCGGCCAGCTCTATCTCGGCACCGAGGGCATCTACGGCATCCCGACACTGGTGTCGGCCACGTACATCTTCCTGTTCATCCTGTTCGGCAGCTTCCTCGAGCACGCCGGCATGATCAACCTGTTCAACAACATCGCGCTCGGC
>DASVPH010000082.1:0-50376 GCA_036382945.1 Casimicrobiaceae bacterium | reverse complement strand
CACATCCCTCTCTATATTAGTTATGCCTAGCAGAACCCCAGCTTCGTTTGGCGCGGGACTTCGTGCCGCGCGGCAGATCATGTAGGTAACATGATGATTTGCCGTGCAGAACATCGTCCAAGCGCCGCACTGCCCGACAGGTAAGCAACGGCTATGCCAGGTTCCACGCCGGTGCTTCGCTCGCGCCATAGATTCCGGCCGACCCTCTCGCAAGGAGGGTCGTCGCCACCCGGACCGGCGCCAAACGCTGCATTGGGGGCGGAGGCGGGCAGCGACCTGTCGTTGGACGCGGAAGGGCAGAAACTTCCCAACCCTTCGCTTTCCCCGGCCTTTGGGGTTGTCCGTGCCGCGCGCGGCCGGCCGCCGGATGGGTTGCGCGCCGTCAGCGACGATGCGCGCTATCCCAGGCGCCAACCGCACCCCCCCCGGGGAGCTTCGGGCGACCGATGTGCGCGCGAGCGGACGGTCATGTCTGTCGCGCCGTCAATCTCGATCGCCTTCGCGCCGTCGGTGTGGTGGCGCAAAAGTCGAAGTCGGTTGCGGACGCCGCCGCGGCGCCGCGCGAGTCCTGCGACACCTGATACGACCGCTACGCCGCCTCGAGCCGGCGGCTACAACCATTCGCGTCGATCGATGCCATGGCTCACGGGAGTCCTCACGAGTGATTCGTCCTTACCCTGTCTTATCGCGAGAATCGCGCATCCATCGCGGTCGCCTCACGATAGGTTGCGTCACGTTGCATCGGACCGCCGCCCTGGCCCGGGGGACACATCCGCGTCATACTTGTACCGTAGCGTTGTCCCGCTTGGCCGCCGCCGATGCCTTCCTATCTGTCGATCGAAGCGCTGACCGTGTCCTACGGTGGGCCGCTCGTGCTCGACCGGGTGAACCTCGACGTCGAACGCGGCGAGATGGTCGCGCTCTTGGGCAGCAGCGGCTGCGGCAAGACCACGCTCCTGCGCTCGATCGCGGGGTTCGTGATTCCCGACTCCGGCACGATCCGAATCGAAGGCCGCGATATTGCGCGCCTGCCCCCGGAGGCGCGCGGCACGGCGATGATGTTCCAGTCCTATGCGCTGTGGCCGCATATGAGTGTGGCCGACAACATCGGCTACGGACTGCGCATGCGCGGCTGGAAGAAGGACGCGATCGCCGCCCGCGTCGAGGAGATGCTCAAGCTCCTGCAGCTCGAAGGCTATGGGCCGCGCCCGGTCACGCAGCTCTCCGGCGGCCAGCGCCAGCGTGTCGCGCTCGGCCGGGCGCTCGCCGTAAGCCCGCACGTGCTGCTCCTGGACGAGCCGATGTCGAATCTGGACTACAAGGTGCGCCTCGAGCTTCGCCACGAGCTCCGCGCGCTGCAGCAGCGCATCGGCATCACCGCCGTGTACGTCACCCACGACCGCGAGGAGGCCCTCACGCTCTCCGACCGCATCGCGGTGATCGACGCCGGACGCATCGTGCAGATCGGCGCGCCGGAGGAAATATTCCATCACCCATCATCGGCGTTCGTCGCGGGATTCATGGGCGCCGACAACGCGCTCGATCTGGTGGCAACCGACGACGGTGCGCTCGCCGCGGCGCGCGCCGCGGGCGGTCGCGGCCGGCGCTTCCGCGCGCACTTTCGCGCCGACGCGGCCCGACTCGCCGCGGCCGGCGCGGGTCCGAGCAACGGGGCCGACCTGGTGCTCGACGGCGTGGTCGCGCAGTCGATCTACGTCGGCCAGGGTTATCGCTACCGCGTGCGCACCGACGGCGCCGAGATCTGGGTCCATGCGCCGGAGCGCGTGGCCGAAGGCACGAGCGCCCGCGTTGTCGTGCCGCTTGCAGCTTTGCTATTGTTTCCCGCCTGATCATCCCGAGGAGGAGCCATGAAGACCAGGATGTTCGCAGTCGCCGTTGCGCTCGCGTTCGCGGGCGGAGCGGCAGCGCAGACCACGCTCAACGTTGTCACCGCGGGCGACCAGAACATGGTCGACTACGTCAACAACTATCTCGGTCCGAAGTTCGAGGCGATGAACCCGGGGGTGAAGGTCCGCGCGGTCGGCACCGGCCCGGGCGACGCCGGCTCCCAGAAGATCTACGAGAAGCTCTCGGCGCAGCAGAAGGCGGGCAGCAAGGCGTGGGACGTCGACGTCGCCGTCATCCATCAGCTCGCCTCGGCGACGATGGTCAACGACAAGCTGTTGATGCCTTACCGCAACGACGTCTCCGTCGGCAAGCTGGTCTCGCGCGATACGGCCAAGAACGCCCTCGGCGCCAACGTCGACGGCTACGTGCTGCCGATGTTCCACAGCCAGATCGTGTTCGCGTACAACCCGGATCTGGTGAAGGCGCCGCCGAAATCGTTCGCCGAGCTCAACGACTGGGTGAAGAAGAATCCGAAACAGTTCGGCTACAACGGCGTCAAGGGCGGAATGTCCGGCGTGGGCTTCGTCACCGGCTGGGTCTCCGCGTACAGCGGGATCGCCGATAAGCTCGAGAAAGGGCCCTACGATCCGGCGGCGGCGCCGGCGATCGACAAAGCGCTGGCCGGATTGAAGGACTTCAACCAGTACGTCGTGATGACGCCCGGCAACGCCGGCACGCTCGACATGCTCAACCGCGGCGAGATCGCGATGGGACCGGTCTGGGTCGACATGTTCTACACTTGGCAGGCCGACGGGCGGATGAGCCCCAGGATCAAGCTGCTGCTGCCCTCGCCGGGTCTGCCCGGGCAGCCGATGTATTACGTGATCCCCGCCAAGGCGGCGCACGCAACGCTCGCCAAGAAGTTTATCGAGCTGGCCGAAAGCCCGGAAGTGCAGGCCGACGGCATCATCAAGCAGTTCAACTGGTATCCGGGCATCGATCCGCAGTACGTGCAGCCGAAGCTCGATCAGGCGGCGTGGAACAAGCTGTTCACCGACGTCTCGCCGGCGGATCTAGCCAAATACGGGCGGCCCTTCCCGCTGGCTCCCTATTTCAAGGAGATCGTCGAAGGTTACGAGCGGGTCGTGTTGAAGTGACGCAGTTGTCCGAGAGCGAGAGGCCAAGTCTCGCAGCGATCGGAGACCCCCCGCGCGAGCCCGCGGCGAGGGGCCCCGCGAGCGTAGCGACACGGGGATCGCGCGTGGCGAGTCGCGGCAGCTGTCGACACTGAACGTATCTTATTCGCGGTGGATGCGCCGGAGACAGCGTGCGTCATCCTCGCGGAAGCGGGGATCCAGTGACCTTCGAGTACAAGGCACTGGTTCCTCGCTTGTGCGGGGACGACGATGATGCGTCATCCCGGCGAAGGCCGGGATCCAAGTTGTTCGCGATCGGCGGTACGGTTCGAACTTGGGCCCCGGCCTGCGCCGGAGCGACACATGTCCACGGCGACGCTGAATAGGTCGTCGTTCGCCCTCCGCGGACGCGGTGCCGCGCTGGCGCTGATCGCGCCCGCGCTCGCGGTCGTCGGCATTTTCTTCGTCGCGCCGCTCATGATGTCGGGCGTGGTCGCCTTTCGCGGCAGGGACGGCGGCTTTTCGCTGGAGCACTTCGCCAAGGCGTTCGACTTCTACACGACCGACCTGGTGTTCACGCTGGCGATCGTGCTGCTGTCCACACTGCTCATCGGGCTGGTCGCGATCGCGATCGCCGGGTATCTCACGCTGGGCGGGCATGCGCGCACGGTGGCGGTGTTGCGCTGGTTGTATCGCTGGCCGCTGTTCATCCCGTTCGTGGTCGCCGGGCAGCTCATGCGCACCTTCCTCGCCAAGAACGGGATGCTCAACCACGTGCTGATCGGCAGCGGGCTGCTCGAGCCGATCTCCGCGCAGAGCCTGCTCGACTGGCGCGGGATCGTGGTGGCCTTCGTGTGGAAGCAGACGCCGTTCGTCACGCTGCTCCTCGCCGGCGCAATGGCCGCGATCGAGTCGCAACACATCGAGGCCGCGCGCAATCTCGGCGCGCGCCGCCTGCGGGTGCTCGTCGACATCGTGCTGCCGCAGGTGCGCGGGACGCTGCTCGTCGGCCTGGTGCTGTCTTTCGTGACCATGCTCTCGGTGCTCTCCGTGCCGCTGATGATCAACCCGAACTCGCCCACCATGGTGACGGTCGACGTGGCGTACCGGATCAGCACCTTCGCCGACTATCCGGTCGCCAACGCGCTCTGCCTGTTGTCGCTCGCGCTGGCCGCGATCGGCGCGGTGTTCTACCTGCGGCACGCGGTGACGCGGGCCGAGGGAGCCTGACGGGCATGGCCGCGCAGAGCCTCACCGCCCCGCTGCGGGCGCTCTTCCGCGCGCTCGTCCTGGTGCTGCTCGCCTTCGCGATCTTCGGACCGCTCGCCAACCTCCTGCTGTGGGCCTTCGCCGAGCGCTGGTACTTCCCGAACAAGCTTCCGCTGGAGTACGGCCTTACCTACTGGTACCGCGTCTTTCAGCCGCGCGGCAACGCGCTCGCCTCGCTCGGCACCAGCGTCTGGATCGCGATCCTCACCGTGATCGTGAGTCTTGCCGTCGCGATTCCGGCGGGCTACGCGCTGGCGCGGCTCAAGCTCCCCTGGCGCGGCGCGATCCTGCTCGTGTTCCTGCTGCCCCAGGCGGTGCCGAATCTGCCCGTCTATGTGAACATCGCGCAGGTGTTCTACCAGATCGGGCTCAACGGTACGATCCTCGGCGTGGTGCTCGTCCACGCCTCGCACGGGCTGGTGCTCGCAGTGTGGATCGCCTCGGCCGCGTTCGCCTCGGTCGACGCCTCGCTCGAGGAGGCGTCGCGCAACCTCGGCGCCTCGCCGTGGAAGTGCTTTCGCACCGTGACGCTGCCGCTCGCGGTGCCTGGACTCATCGCCAGCGCGATCTTCGTGTTTCTGGAATCGCTCGACGAATTCACCGGGACGTACTTCGTCGGCGTGCCCGACGTGACCACGCTGCCGCTGCTGATGTTCAACGCGACCATGGGCGGGAACTACCAGATCTCGTCGATCACGGCGCTGCTGCTGCTCGTCCCCTCGATCGGATTCATGCTCGTCGTCGAGCGGTTCCTCAAGTCCGACGTGCTGGCCATGGTCGGCCGCTAGCGCGCATGGTGGCGGGCAAGCGCGGGCGTGACGGGCCGCCGAGCCTGACGGTTGTCGGCAGCGTGGCGACGATCCGCTTCGAGCGCCCGCGCGAGCACAACCGGATCGATCCCGACGATATCCCGGTGTTGCGTGCCCACGTCGAGCGCCTCGGTTCCGGCGCGTCGGTCCGCGTCGTCATCATCACCGGGGCCGGCGGCCGGACCTTCAGCTCGGGCTTCACGATCGACGCCATCTTGGAGCGGCTCGACCGCAGCTTCGAGGATCTGCTCGATGCAATCGAGCGCCTGCCGCTGCCGACCATCGCGGTGGTCAATGGCGGCGTGTACGGCGGCGCAACCGACCTCGCGCTGTGCTGCGACTTCCGCATCGGCGTCGCCGGTACGCGCATGTTCATGCCGGCGGCGCGCTTCGGGCTGCACTACTACCCGGGTGGCTTGCGCCGCTATGTTGCGGCGTTGGGGCCGGCGCAAGCGAAGCGCATCTTCCTCACCGGCCAGACGCTGCACGCGGAGGAAATGCTGCGGATCGGATTCCTGACCGCGCTCGTGCCGCGGCGCCGGCTCCAGCGCGCCGTCGACCAGTACATCGCCGCGATCGAAGCCTGCGATCCCGCGGTGGTCGCCTCGATGAAGCGGCAGATCAACGCGATCGCGGCAGGGGAGGCCGAGCAAGCCAGAGCGCGCGCCGCCTACGAAGCCTCGCTCGCGTCCCCGGAACTGAGGCGGCGACTCGCCGCACTAACCAAAGGGCGGCTCAGGCACGAGAAGCGTCCCCGGTAGGAGGGCGATGGCGTTCTGTGCGATGATAACTGGATGCCGCCGCTTTCGGATTCGGTCGCATCGGCTGCGCAATTTCCGCATGAAGCTTCTTGACCCTACCTTCGATCGCCTGCCGCTGGCGGTGCGCCGGCCCGCGGTCGGCGATTTCGTCTGTCACACCCCGCAACCCACGCCGCCGTTCGAAGACGACGAAGACGAGGAAGAAGACGACGATCGCGGCTCCGGCGGCGGGAATATCGACCCCGACGATGACGAGGGCGGATTCGATGACGATGACGACGATGAAGATACGCTCTGGACGGATCGCCGTCACGGTTTGTTTGTCATCCCGACGAAGGCCGGGATAATTTCGGGAAGCAAGGAAAAGCAAATGGGGCCCGAGTCTGCGCGGGCGCGAAGGCTAGCCTGCGGCTAGCCTAGGGCACAATCGATGGATACCGCAGAACGACGAACCGGCGCACAAGCCGCGACTGGCATCGCGCCACGCTACCAATCCGGTTTCGCCAGCGAGCTCGCGAGCGAAGCGCTGCCCGGGGCGCTGCCCCAGGGACAGAACTCGCCACAGCGTGCACCGTATGGACTCTACGCGGAGCAACTCTCCGGGACGGCGTTCACCGCGCCGAGGCACAGCAATCGCCGCTCCTGGCTGTATCGACTGCGGCCGGCGGTGATGCACGGGCCGTTCCGCTCGCTTGATCCCGGGTTGCTCCGCAGCGCGCCGTTCGACGAAGCGGTGACGCCGCCCAGCCAATTGCGCTGGGACCCGCTGCCGATCCCTTCCGGGCCGACCGATTTCGTCGAGGGCCTCGTCACCCTGGCCGGCAACGGCGACGCCAGCCTGCAGGCGGGGATCGGCGTCCACGTCTATGCCTGCAATCGCTCGATGCAAGGTCGCTTCTTCTACGATGCAGACGGCGAGCTGCTGATCGTGCCGCAGCAGGGGGGGCTGTCGGTCGCCACCGAGCTGGGCGTGCTCGACGCGCGACCCGGCGAGATCGCGGTGATCCCGCGCGGCGTTCGCTTCGCCGTGTCGCTCAAGGAGGCGAGCGCCCGCGGCTACCTCTGCGAGAACTACGGCGCCATGCTGCGACTGCCCGAGCTGGGACCGATCGGCGCCAACGGCCTCGCGAACCCTCGGGATTTTCTCGTTCCGGTCGCCGCGTTGGAGGACCGCGAGGGCGCTTTCGAGCTGGTGGCGAAATTCTCCGGTCGGCTGTGGTCGGCGCCGATCGATCATTCGCCGCTCGACGTCGTTGCCTGGCACGGCAACCTCGCTCCGTACAAGTACGACCTGGCGTGCTTTAACGCCATGAACACGGTGAGCTTCGACCATGCCGACCCGTCGATCTTCACGGTGCTCACGTCGCCCTCGGACACCGCCGGCACGGCCAACGTCGACTTCGTGATCTTCCCGCCGCGCTGGATGGTCGCCGAGCACACCTTCCGCCCGCCGTGGTTCCATCGCAACGTGATGAGCGAGTTCATGGGTCTCGTGCGCGGCCTCTACGATGCCAAGACCGAAGGCTTCGTGCCCGGCGGCGCGAGCCTGCACAACTGCATGTCCGGGCACGGCCCGGACGCGGCCACCTTCGAGAAGGCGAGCGCGGCAGCGCTCGCCCCGCAGAAGATCGAAGACACGCTCGCGTTCATGTTCGAGAGCCGCTACGTCATCCGGCCGACGCGCTTCGCGCTGGAGACGCCGCAACTGCAGAAGAACTACCTCGACTGCTGGCAGGGGCTCGCGAAGCGTTTCACCGGGGCGCCCTGAGGCGCCTCGCAGCCTGCGAGCTGCGGCCAGCGTCTTCCCACCCGATCCTCATGCCCGCCGTTGACCTGTCCGCGCGGTCCTTCATCGAGATCGCGCCCGACTCGCACTTTCCGGTCCGGAATCTCCCGTACGGCATTTTCAGCACGGCACGCGATGCGCGGCCGCGCGCCGGGGTAGCGATCGGCGAATTCGTGCTCGATCTCGCTCGGCTGGAGGACTCGGGCGCCCTCATCGTCGCACCCGACGGCGCGCGCGTCTTCGGCCAGGAGACGCTCAACGCCTTCATCGCGCTCGGTCGATCGGCCTGGGCCAAGGCTCGCATGCGCATCGGCGAGCTGCTGCGCGCGGATCATCCCGAGCTTCGCGACAACGCGTCGCTTCGTGCTCGCGCGCTGGTGCCCATGCGAGAGGCGCGGATGCACCTTCCGGTCGCGATCGGCGGCTATACCGACTTCTATTCGTCGAAGGAGCACGCGACCAACGTCGGCTCGATGTTTCGCGATCCGAAGAACGCGCTGCTGCCGAACTGGCGGCACCTGCCGGTCGCGTACAACGGCCGGGCCAGCTCGGTGGTGGTCAGCGGCACTCCGGTCCGCCGTCCCAACGGACAGCTTAAGTTGCCCGACGCCGAGCGGCCGATCTTCGGGCCGACTCGCAAGCTCGACTTCGAGCTGGAGACGGCGTTCGTCGTCGGCGAAGGCAACGCGCTCGGGCAACCGATCGCGGTCGATGACGCCGAGCGCCGCATCTTCGGACTGGTGCTCATGAACGACTGGAGCGCGCGCGACATCCAGCAGTGGGAATACGTGCCGCTCGGACCCTTCAACAGCAAGAGCTTCGCCACGTCGATCTCGCCGTGGATCGTCACGCTCGACGCGCTACAGCCGTTTCGCGTCGCCGGACCGACGCAGGAACCCGGCCCGCTGCCGTATCTGGCGCAATCGGGTGAGCACGGCTTCGATATTCACCTCGAAGTCGCGCTCAAACCCGCGGACGCCACGGCGTCGACGATCTGCCGCACCAACTTCCGCCACCTCTACTGGAGCATGGCGCAGCAGCTCGCCCACCACACGGTGTCGGGCTGCAGCACCCGGGTCGGCGACCTCATGGGCTCGGGCACGATCAGCGGGCCGACACCCGATTCGCTGGGGAGCCTGCTCGAGCTCGCGTGGAACGGCGAGCGGCCGCTCGCCCTGCCCGGCGGTGCGACGCGCTCGTTCCTCGACGACGGCGACGAGGTGATCATCACCGGCTGGTGCCGGGGCGAGGGCTATCGCGTCGGCTTCGGCGAGGTGCGTGGGGAGATTCTTCCGGCGCTGCCCTGACGCCGCTCGACCGCGCCGAGCTTCGCAGTGGCGCGGGTCGGCAGCAGCGCGCGCATGCGAGCGCGCGAGATCGACGCGAGACGTCGAGCCGCGGTGCGCTTGCGCAGAGTCCTCGTGCGCAAGCGCCACCACAGCGCGACCAATCCTGCGCCGATGAGCAGCACGGTCCCGGGCTCGGACGCCGTCCCGGTCAGCGAGAACGCGGCATTGAACGCGCCGGCGCCTACGGTGTCGGTGCCGAAGCGCTGCCGATCCGGATCGACGCGGACCTCGCCGATGTCGGCCGTGGTGGCCCCCCCGGTGAGCAAACCGGCGAAAGTCGCCCCGGTCCGCTTGGTGGCGCTACCCAGGGTGAGGTCGTCCGCCGATTGGATCTCGAATTTGCCCACGCTCTCGGGACGGGAGTGCGTAGCCATCAGGCCGTCCGGGTTGCCCGTGCTGAAGAAGAACGGCACGTTGGCGGAGGACAATCCAGCCCAGAACAGCGCAACAACCGCGGAGAGGCTGAGGAGTGGCTTGGCAGGGCACTGGACGCGGCGGATAGGCATAGCAGCTTCCTTGAGCCCAATTCAGACAATTTGTGTACGACAGCACGTCCTAAGCAACGCATATGCCGGAATCGCCTTGCCGCAAAGAAACAGGGACTTGTATCACCGGAGTGCTGCAGCGCACGGCTGTGTAAAGCTTCTGACACTGCTTCGATGATAACGAGCGATGCTCTTGTCAGAGCCCACCGAATCGCCCCCAGAAGTAGGGTGCGGCAGGCGGTAGCGCACCGTCCGCGGTTTCGAGGGTCGACGCGAGGTGGCGCTCAGCCGCTTTGTGCGTGAGCCGATAGAGGTCGCGGCACAGCGCGTAAGCGGCCGCTGCGGGCCACTGCGAGGGAACCAGCTCGGTGGGCAGTTGCGGATCGTGCAGGGTCACGCGCCGAAAAGCGTGGATCAGGAGGCTACGCACGACGAAGCACTGCTCCGGATCGACCCCGCCGGCCGAGTGCACGCTTTCGAGCATGGGGGCGAAACGCGCGATGAACCGCCGATATTCCCTGGCCAGCGCGGCGAGATCCCAGCAATCACCCGTCAGCGCCCGCAGCGAGCGCGTTTGCAATCCGGGCGCCTCGCGCGCGACCAGAACGAGGGCTCGGCGGTCCAGCCCGAGCGCTCGCACGATCTCGCCCGGCGCAGCGCGCGCCCCGGCGCGCGCCGGCCGGACGAAGACGCTCGATGCGATCGCGCCGAAGCCTTCCCAGCCGAGCTCCTTGCGCAACGCGCGACGCTCACGCGCGGACAGCTCGGCCGCAGGCGCGAGCACGACATCCCAGTGCCCGTCCCAACGGGCGGCGGGTGGTGCGTAGATGCGCCGGTAGGCGTGCTCGAAGCGGCGCAAGCCGTCGGGCGTGAGGCGATAAAGGCTGCGCCGGCCGTCCTGGCGCGCCGCGAGCCAGCCTTCCTGCACGAGTCGATAGACGCTCGTGCGCACCAGCCTCTCGTTCAATCCGAGTGGGGCGAGGAGGCGGATCAATCCGGACAGCCACACGGCGCCTCCGTGCGGGGCGATCGCGTCGCCCCAGACGGTGACCACCAACGACTTGGCCTTGAGCGGCGCGCGGGCGAGCTCGCGCCGGATCCAGAGGTCGATTCGCGCCCGGCCCGCGCCGGTCCTGCGCGCTGCAGCACGGTTCATGCCCGCTCCGGGCCCAGCGTACGTGATACAAACTTTGCCTCGATCATTAAAAAAGTGTATCGTTTTTGAAGGCTCGTCGCCACCGCGCGCAATCGGCGGCCGGCTCGGAGGATGTATGTACGCGCAGATGGTCGACACCGGAGCGAAGAAGCTCCGCAGCTTGGAGGAGATGAGCCCCGAGGAGCGTGCCTTCCAGCAGCGCCTCGACGCGGACGTCAAGATCGAGCCCAAGGACTGGATGCCCGAGGCGTACCGGAAGACGCTGATCCGGCAGATCTCGCAGCATGCGCATTCGGAGATCGTCGGCATGCTTCCCGAAGGCAACTGGATCACGCGGGCGCCAACGCTGAAGCGCAAGGCGATCCTGATGGCCAAGGTGCAGGACGAGGCGGGCCACGGCCTCTACCTGTACGCGGCCGCCGAGACGCTCGGCGTGTCACGCGACGAGCTCGTCGCCGACCTGCATTCGGGCAAGGCGAAGTATTCGAGCATCTTCAACTATCCGACGCTCACCTGGGCGGACATCGGGGCGATCGGCTGGCTGGTGGACGGGGCGGCGATCATGAACCAGATCCCGCTGTGCCGCTGCTCGTATGGGCCGTACTCGCGGGCGATGATCCGCGTGTGCAAGGAAGAGAGCTTCCACCAGCGCCAGGGGTTCGACATCATGATGACGCTCTGCCGGGGCACTCCCGAGCAGAAGGCGATGGCGCAGGATGCGCTCAACCGCTGGTGGTGGCCGTCGCTGATGATGTTCGGCCCGCCCGACGCGGAGAGCCTGCACAGCGCGCAGTCGGCGCAATGGAAGATCAAGATCCTGTCCAACGACGAGCTGCGGCAGCGCTTCGTCGATCAGACCGTGCCGCAGGCGGATTATCTCGGCATCACCATGCCCGATCCGCTCCTCAAATGGAACGACGCGCGCGGGCATTACGACTTCGGGCCGATCGACTGGGAGGAGTTCTACAACGTCGTCAAGGGCAACGGACCGTGCAACCGCGATCGGCTGCGCACGCGCGTCAAGGCGTGGGAGGAGGGGGCGTGGGTGCGCGAAGCGGCGATGGCGCATGCGCAGAAGCGCGCCGCACGGGCGAAGCGGGCGGCGTAGCGAGCGATGCAGAACCGATCGTCATCCCGGAGGAGGCCGGGATCGAATGTCAGATTGGGCCCCGGCCGCAGTCTGCCCCGGCATGTATTAAGCCGGGGCCGGGATGACCACTGGATAGCCGTTCAGGAGCATGGCGCATGAGCACGAGCGAATGGCCGTTGTGGGAAATCTTCATCCGCAGCCAGCACGGGCTTGCCCACAAGCACGTCGGCAGCCTGCACGCGCCGGACGCCGAGATGGCGATCAAGAACGCCCGCGACGTCTACACCCGGCGCAACGAGGGCGTGAGCATCTGGGTGGTCAAATCGGCCGACATCACCGCCACGGCCCCTGGCGAGAAGTCGACGCTGTTCGAGCCGGCGGCGAGCAAGGTCTACCGGCATCCGACCTTCTTCCCGATGCCCGAGGAAGTGAAGCACATATGAAGATGGCGAGCGATCGGAACCTCTTCGAGTACCTGCTCCGCCTCGCCGACAGCGATCTCGTCCTCGCGCAGCGCCTGGGCGAGTGGGTCGGGCACGGCCCGGTGCTCGAGGAGGACATTGCGCTCACCAATGTCGGGCTCGATCTGCTCGGGCAGGCGCGGCTCTGGTTCGCCTATGCAGGCGAGGTCGAGGCGCGGTTTGCGGGCACAGGGCGCAGCGAGGACGCGCTCGCCTTCCTGCGCGACGGCGGCGAGTTTCGCAACCTGGTCCTGGTCGAGCAGCCCAACGGCAACTATGCCGACACGATGGCCCGCCAGTTCTATTTCGACCTCTGGCATCGGCTCCTGCTCGAGGCACTGGCCGGTTCGCGCGACGCGCGCATCGCGGAGATCGCCGCCAAGGCGAAGAAGGAGGTCGCGTACCACGCCGAGCGCAGCGCCGATTGGGTGATCCGGCTCGGCGATGGCACCGAAGAGAGTCACACACGGATGCAGACGGCGATCGACGATCTTTGGATGTATACCGGCGAGATGTTCGAGCCGGACGCGGACGAGACCGCGCTCGCGGACGTCGGGATCGCCTGCGACGTGCGCGCGCTCGCCGTGCCGTGGCATCGGGAGATCGAAGCGGTGCTCGCCGAGGCGACGCTGACCGTCCCGACGGCGCAGTTCATGCAGCGCGGCGGCAAGCACGGGGTGCACACCGAGCATCTCGGTCACATGCTCGCGACCATGCAGTGGCTGCAGCGCGCGTACCCGGGAGCGCAATGGTGAGCGCGATGCACGAGTCGGAACGCGACGCCGCGGTGTGGCGCACGCTGGCGCGGATCCCCGACCCGGAGATTCCGGTGGTTTCGATCGTCGATCTCGGCATCGTGCGCGGCATCGAATGGCGCGACGACGAGCTCATTGTCACGGTGACGCCGACGTACTCGGGCTGCCCGGCCACCGAGCTCATCCTGGCCGACATCGGTCGCGCGCTTGCCTGTTCCGGGTTCGCGAAGCACCGCCTGGAGACCCGCCTCTCGCCGGCGTGGACGACCGACTGGATCGCGCCCGAGGCCCGAGCGCGGCTCGCGGGCTATGGCATCGCGCCGCCGGGCGCGCAGAGCGCGGCGGTGAGGCAACCGGTCGACGCGGCGGGTCTCTCCGCGCGCATCGAGAATGCAAGGGTCCCGTGTCCGCGCTGCGGCTCGCTGCGCACGCGCGAGCTCTCGCGCTTCGGCTCGACGCCGTGCAAGGCCCAATACCGCTGCGACGAGTGCCTCGAGCCGTTCGACTACTTCAAACCGCATTGAGCGCGCGTTGAGCAAGTTTTATCCGCTCCGAATCGCGCACGTCACCCGCGAGACGCGCGACGCGGTCGCGCTGAGCTTCGACGTGCCGGAGGCGCTCGCCGAAACGTTTCGCTTCGTTCAGGGCCAGCATCTCACGCTGCGCGCGGACATCGAGGGGGAGGATCTGCGCCGGTCGTACTCGATCTGCTCGGCGGTACAGGACGGCGCGCTGCGCATCGCCGTGAAGAAGGCGCCGGGCGGGGCGTTCTCGACCTGGATCAACGAACGGGCGAAGGCGGGCCAGACGATCGAGACGATGCCGCCGATGGGGCACTTCAACGTGCCGCTCGACCCGGCGCATCGCAAGCACTACCTCGGCTTCGCGGCGGGAAGCGGGATCACGCCTTTGCTGTCGATCATCAAGACCACGCTTATCGCCGAGCCGGCGAGCCGCTTCACCTTGTTCTACGGCAACCGCTCTTCGGCCACGGTGATCTTCAAGGAGGAGCTCTCCGACATCAAGGACGCTTTCCTCGCGCGATTGAACCTGGTTTACGTCATGAGCCGCGAGCCGCAAGACATCGGCCTCCTCAACGGCCGCATCGACCGGCAGAAGACCGACGCGCTGCTCGCGCATTGGGTCGACCTGGAGGACATCGACACGGCGTTCGTGTGCGGTCCGGACGGTATGATGCAGGCGGTCTCGCAATCGCTGCAGGGACACGGATTCCCCAAGTCGCGGATCAAGATCGAGCTCTTCGCGGCCAGCATCCCGAAGCACGAGCACAAGGCGCACGCTGCGCCGCCGCCGGGTCGTACCGAATGCGCGGTGACGGTGATCGTCGACGGGGCGGCGCGACAGTTCACGGTGGAAAAGACCAAGGAGAACATCATCGACGCGGCGCTCAAGCAGGGGATCGAGCTGCCGTACTCGTGCAAAGGCGGCGTATGCTCGACCTGTCGCGCCAAGCTGGTTGAGGGCGAGGTCGATATGGACGTCAACTTCGCGCTCGAGGACTACGAAGTCGCGCGCGGGTTCGTCCTGTGCTGCCAGAGCTATCCGGTGACCGACAGGGTCGTGGTCGATTTCGATCAGACCGCATGACGTCTGATGTAGACTATTCGGTGTAGCGAGATCGACGGGGCGTTACAATCGTGACGTCGTTCCGGCGCAAGCGGGAATCCAGCGTCTTTCGCAGCAAACGTCACTGGGTCCCCGCTTTCGCGGGGACGACGACAAGACGAGGAGTTCCGCAGTGTCTCACCCATTCTTTGCGCGCCATCAGGCATTGCTCGATCAGGCGGTCAAGGCCATCGCCGAGCGGGGCTATTGGAGCGCTTTTCCCGAGTCGCCGAGCCCGAAGGTTTACGGCGAGGGTGCCGCAGAAGCGGGTAAAGCCGCGTTCGAGGCGCTCTTGAACAAGCCGTTTCCGCTGACGCTTCCCGGCACGATCGGGACAACGGGCGCGGAGCGCTCGCCGTACGGGTTCGCGCTGGGTGTCGCGTATCCGAAAGTTGATCTCGACGCCTTGTTCAGCTCGATCGCCGCGGCCGAGGTCACGTGGCGCAAAGCCGGGCCCGAAGCCTGGGTCGGGGTGTGTCTCGAGATCGTGACACGCATCAACAAGCGCAGCTTCGAGATCGCCAACGCGGTCATGCATACGACCGGCCAGGCGTTCGTCATGGCGTTTCAGGCGGCGGGTCCGCACGCGCAGGATCGCGCGCTCGAGGCGATCGCGTACGCCTGGGACGCGATGCGCCGCGTTCCGTCGAGGGCGTACTGGGAAAAGCCGCAAGGCAAGAGCGAGCCGCTCAAGATGGAGAAGCATTACCGCATCGTCCCGCGCGGTGTCGGCTTGGTGATCGGCTGCAATACCTTCCCGACCTGGAATGGCTACCCCGGGATGTTTGCGAGCCTCGCCACCGGCAACGCGGTGGTCGTCAAGCCTCATCCGAACGCGATCCTGCCGCTCGCGATCAGCGTGCAGGTCGCGCGCGAGGTGCTGGCCGAGGCGGGCTTCGATGCCAACGTGGTGACGCTCGTCGCCCACGAAGCGGGCGATGAGGTCGCGCAGAGGCTTGCGCTTCGCCCGGAAATCAAGCTCATCGACTTCACCGGCAGCAGCGCCAACGGCGAGTGGCTGGAGAAGAACGCGCGCCAGGCGCAGGTGTACGCGGAGAAGGCCGGCGTCAACCAGGTTGTCGTCGACTCCGTCGACGACCTCAAGGGCATGGCGCGCAATGTCGCGTTCTCGCTCTCGCTCTACACCGGCCAGATGTGCACTGCCCCGCAAAACATCTACGTGCCGCGCGGCGGGATCGACACCGCGGAAGGACATCTGTCGTTCGATCAGGTGGCGCAGGCGCTCGCAGAGGCCGTGCAGAAGCTCCTCGGCGACCCGGCGCGCGCCGTCGACATCCTCGGGGCCGTGGTCAACGACGGCGTGGCGCAACGCATCGACGCCGCGCGCGGCCTGGGGCCGATCGTGATCGACAGCCAAGCGATCGCGCACCCGCAGTTCAAGGACGCGCGCATCCGCACGCCGCTCATCGTCAAGCTCGACGCAAAAGACGAGGCGAAGTATCTCAAGGAATGGTTCGGGCCGATCGCCTTCGTCATCGCCACCGACGACACGAGCCAGAGCCTTGCGATCGCGCGCCGCGCGGTCCGCGATCACGGCGCGTTGACGCTGTCCGTGTATGCGAAGAGCCCGGCGATCGTCGACGCGGCGGTGGAGGTCGCCGAGGACGCCGGCGTGGCCCTGTCGATCAACCTCACCGGCGGCGTGTTCGTCAACCAGTCCGCGGCGTTTTCGGATTATCACGGCACCGGAGCGAATCCGGCGGCGAACGCGGCGCTCACCGATGCCGCCTTCGTGGCGAGCCGGTTCCGCGTGGTGCAGCACCGGATGCATGTATGAACGCAAATGCGAAGAAAGTCGCTGGGTTTCCGCTTCCGCGGGGACGACGACCGTCTCTATCGCGTCATTCCCGCGAAAGCGGGAATCCAGTGTCATAACGGTTGCGACGCCGCCATGAGCTACGAGCACATCCTCTTCGACTTCGCTGGCGGCATCGCCCGGCTCACGCTCAATCGCCCGGAGCGGTTGAACAGCTTCAACGACGCGATGCACGCCGAGGTGCGCGATGCGCTCGCGCGGGTGAAGGCCGATCCGTCGCTGCGGGTGCTGCTCCTCACCGGCGCCGGCCGCGGCTTCTGCGCCGGGCAGGACCTCGGCGATCGCGCGGTGGCCCCGGGCGCGGAGCCCGTCGACCTCGGCGCCTCGATCGAGCGCAACTACAAACCGCTGATCCTGACGCTGCGCTCGCTGCCGCTGCCGGTCGTCTGTGCGGTCAACGGCGTCGCCGCGGGCGCGGGCGCGAACATCGCGCTCGCTTGCGATATGGTGATCGCGGCCAGGTCGGCAAGCTTCATCCAGGCCTTCTGCAAGATCGGTCTGATTCCCGACTCCGGCGGCACGTTTTTCCTGCCGCGTCTGGTGGGGACCGCGCGCGCGCTGGGCCTAGCGCTTTTGGGCGACAAGCTTCCCGCCGAGCGCGCCGCGCAGTGGGGGCTGATCTGGCAGTGCGTCGAGGATGCCGAATTACCGGCGACCGTCGAAGGGCTGCTAGCGAGCTTCGCCGCTGCGCCCACCGCGGGCTTGGCCGCGACCAAGCGCGCGCTCTATGCGTCGGCGGGGAACAGCCTGGAAGCGCAGCTCGATCTCGAGCGCGATCTGCAATGGGCGCTGGGCTACGGCGCCGACTATCGCGAGGGTGTGGCCGCGTTCGCGGAGAAGCGCGCCCCGCGCTTTAGCGGGCGCTAGCTGGCGTTCCGGGCCGGCGCGAACGAGCATGTCTGGCGCGGTGAATCGAGCCACGGCTGAGCACCATCCGGCAGCGACGGCTCAAGACGCGCAGGCGCTGGCCGAGCAGGTGGCGATAGCGATGTGCGCCCGCGACCGCGCGTCGCGATCGCTGGGGATGAAGCTCGACAGCGTGGGCCCGGGCCACGCGGTGCTGACCATGACCGTGCGCGAGGACATGCTCAACGGCCATGACATCTGCCATGGAGGTTTCATCTTCGCGCTGGCCGACAGCGCCTTCGCCTTCGCCTGCAACAGCTACAATCGGACCACCGTCGCCTCGGGTTGCGCCATCGACTTCGTCGCGCCGGCGCGCCAAGGCGACATGCTGACGGCGACCGCCCGGGAGCGCAGCGTCAGCGGGCGCACCGGGGTTTACGATATCGAAGTGACGAACCAGCGCGGCGAGCGCGTCGCCTTCTTCCGGGGCAAGTCTTACCGCATCAAGGGTCATATCGTAGAACAGGGGTAGGAGGAGGGATGCCGGTCAAGAAACCCGCGCCGGGCGATCTTGAGCCGATCGAAACGGCGAGCCGCGACGAGCTCCAGGCGCTGCAGTTGAAGCGTCTGCAATGGACGCTGCGCCACGCGTACGATCACGTGCCGCATTACCGCGCCGCGCTGGGGGCAACAGGCTTCCATCCCAACGAGCTGAAGACGCTCGCCGATCTGACGCGCCTGCCGTTCACGACCAAGAAGGAGCTGCGCGACAACTATCCATTCGGCATGTTCGCGGTGCCGCGTGATCAGGTGGTGCGCATCCATGCCTCGTCGGGCACCACCGGCAAGCCGGCGGTCGTCGGATATACCAGGAACGACGTCGAGATGTGGGCGAGCGTGATGGCGCGCTCGATCCGGGCGGCGGGCGGGCGCGCCGGAGACATCGTCCATGTCGCCTACGGCTACGGGCTGTTCACCGGAGGGCTGGGCGCGCATTACGGCGCGGAGAAGCTTGGCTGTACCGTGATTCCCATGTCCGGCGGCATGACCGAGCGGCAGGTGCAGCTCATCGTCGATTTCAAGCCCGACATCATCATGGTGACGCCGTCGTACATGCTGGCGATCGCCGAGGAGATGGAGCGCCAGGGGATCGATCCGAAGAGCTCATCGCTTTCGATCGGCATCTTCGGCGCCGAGCCGTGGACGCCGACCATGCGTGAGGCGATCGAGAGCAAGCTCGGGCTCGACGCGATCGACATCTACGGCCTGTCGGAAGTGATCGGCCCGGGCGTGGCGCAGGAATGCATCGAGACCAAGGACGGCCTGACAGTGTGGGAGGATCACTTCTATCCCGAGATCATCGATCCCGAGACCGGCAAGGTGCTTCCCGACGGCGAGAAGGGGGAACTCGTGTTCACCTCGCTCACCAAGGAGGCGCTGCCGGTCATCCGCTATCGCACGCGCGACTTGACGCGTCTGCTGCCGCCGACCGCGCGCTCGATGCGGCGCATCGAGAAGATCACCGGCCGCTCTGACGACATGTTGATCATCCGGGGGGTGAACGTGTTCCCGACGCAGATCGAGGAGCTGATCCTCAAGCATGCGGCCCTCGCCCCGCACTATCAGCTCGAGATCACCCGCCCCACGGCGCTCGACGAGTTGACCGTGCTGGTGGAGCGCGCGCCCGGCGTGGGCGCCGCCGACGGCGACGCGGCGGGGGCGAAGCTCGCGCACCTCGTCAAGAGCCTGATCGGCGTGACCGCCGCAGTTCGCGTCGTGCAGAGCGGAGGCATCGAGCGCTCGATCGGCAAAGCCAAGCGTGTGGTCGACAAGCGGCCGAAAGCATAGGCCCCGGTAATGGATCGATCATCGCTGAACGACCGACGTTGTGCCGCCTACTTCCGCCACCGGTCGCCCTCGACCCCGATCAAAGCTTGTACCCGAACTTGCGCAGCAATTGCTTGCGCGCCTCGATGTCGGACTCCGTTTCCACGCCCTTGCTCTTCATGCCGTCTATCACGCCGAGAATCCCGCGGCCGCCCGGCGTCTCCGCCACGATGACCTCCACCGGGTTGGCCGTTGCGCAGTAGATGCCGCACACCTCGGACACGGCTTTGATCGTGTTCAGGATGTTGACCGGAAATCCTCCACTCATGAAGATGATGAAGCAGTGACCGCAGGCGAGCGCTACGGCGTTCTTCTTCGCCAGATCGATGAGCCCGGCGTCGTTGCCGGTCCAGCGTACCAGCGCCGGCCCACTCGACTCGCAGAATGCAATCCCGAACTTCATCTGCGGCACGGTCTGCGCGATCGCTTCGTGCAGATCCTCGACGGTCTTGATGAAGTGCGCCTGGCCCAGGATAAAGTTGTTTTCGGCCGGCTTGTCGATGCGCACGGTCTTCAGTTCCATTGGTTGCCTCCTACGGTTGGTTGAGGATATTGCACTGGCCAGAATTCACTTCAGGCCATTGCTGCGGATCGGGCACCCGGGCGCCGCAGGCACCGCCTGAGGCGCCACGTGCATTCCGCCGTCTGCTGGGTGAGGGCGCTATTCGCTTTTGACTCCGACCCGCGCGACAAAGCCTTCGCGGAGCAACGCGCAGGCGAGCAGTCCGATGCCGCAGCCGACGTCGAGTACCCGATCCCCTGCGCTGAGGCCATGCCTTCACAGCCGTGAACGATGCCCGGCGCGGTCGACTCGGCGTGGTGCGAGTAGCCGACATGGTGGACCCAAGCCAGGTCCGGTGGGTAATACGGGTCCTAGGCCATTGGTCGACTATACAGCCGGTGTCCGGTCAGGAGCGAGTTCTTGCCGCAGTGGAGGCGAATCGCTTCGTGCGCTCGCAGCAGGAGCGAGCGAATAGCCACTGCCGGCCGTTCGCGGACCCTCCGTCACCCCCGGCCCGGTTAGCGGGCCCGATTTGCGCTACCATAGACCGAGAAATCCTCGTGAAACGTTTCGGTACCTTGTTCCATGGCCGAAAAGAAATTTGCCTCGCAGGCCGACCTCGCGGAAAAGCAGGCGAGCTTCGACAAGCTCTCCGAGCACGCGTACGCGTACACCGCGGAGGGCGATCCGAACACGGGCATCGTGGTGGGCGACCAAGCCGTGATGGTGATCGATACCCAAGCCACACCGGTGATGGCACAGGATGTCATCCGGCGCGTTCGCGACGTGAGCGACAAGCCGATCCAATGGGTCGTGCTGTCGCACTACCACGCCGTGCGCGTGCTTGGCGCGTCGGGCTACAAGCCTCAGCACATCGTCGCGAGCCGCGACACCTACGATCTCATCGTCGAGCGCGGCGAAGCCGACATGAAAAGCGAGATCGAGCGCTTCCCTCGCCTGTTCCGCGCGGTCGAGTCGGTTCCCGGGCTCACCTGGCCGACGCTCGTGTTCGAGCGGCGCCTCACGCTGTGGCTGGGCAAGCTGCAGGTGGAAATCATGCAGCTCGGGCGCGGCCACACCAAGGGAGATACAGTGGTGTGGCTGCCGCAGGACAGGGTTCTTTTCTCGGGCGACCTGGTGGAGTACGGTGCCACGCCATACACGGGCGACGCCTATCTCAACGATTGGCCCGCTACGCTCGACGCGATCGCGGCGCTGAAACCCGCGAAGCTCGTTCCAGGCCGCGGCGCATCGTTGCAGACGCCGCAAGCGGTGCAAGCCGGTCTCGACGGGACGCGCGATTTCATCACCGCGATGTTCTCTGCGGTCAAGCAGGGTGCCGTCGCGGGCAAGGATCTGCGATCCATCTACAAGGAGACCTACGCCGCGCTCAAGCCGCGCTTCGGCGAGTGGGTGATATTCGACCACTGCCTGCCCTTTGACGTCTCGCGCGCCTACGACGAAGCGACGAAGTATCGCGATCCGCGCATCTGGACCGCGCAGCGGGATAAGGACTTGTGGCAGGCGCTCGAGGGGTGAAGCGCCCCATTAGCTTGCTGCGCCTGGCGTAGTTGCATTGCTCGGCAGCCCGAAATCCTCATGTACTTCACTTGTACGTTTCGGTTCCTCGCTGCCTCGCGCCTAGCTCTGTCTGCGCTCGCGACGCCTCCTGGGCCACTTCACGGCGTCGCGCCCTATCGGCAATGAAGACGTACAACCCGCCGGTCTACCCCTACATCAAGCCTGCCGAGCTGACCGGTTCGCCGCGGCACTGGCCGGTGATCGTCGCCGGCGCGGGTCCGGTGGGTTTGACGGCGGCGATCGACCTGGCGCTGCGCGGCATCGACGTGCTGGTGCTCGACGATGACGATACGGTGAGCGTCGGCTCGCGTGCGATCTGCTGGTCGAAGCGCACGCTGGAGATTCTCGATCGGCTGGGTTGCGGCGAGCGCCTGGTGCGCAAGGGCGTGTCCTGGAACGTCGGCCGGGTGTTCTTTCGCGACGAGCAGGTCTATCAGTTCGACCTGCTCCCCGAGCTGGGACATCGGCGCCCGTCGTTCATCAATCTGCAGCAGTACTACGTCGAGCAGTTCCTGGTCGAGCGCGCCGCGGGGTTGCCGGGTGCGGAGGTCCGCTGGCAGAACAAGGTGGTGGGGGTTGCGCCGCGCGAGGATCGCGTCGCGATTCGCGTCGCGACTCCCGACGGGGAGTACACGATTCACGCCGACTGGGTGATCGTCGCCGATGGCTCGAGGAGCCCGATCCGAGCGATGCTGGGATTGGAGAGCGAAGGGCAGGTCTTCCACGACCGCTTCCTGATCGCCGACATCCACATGACCTCCGACTTTCCGGCCGAGCGCCGGTTCTGGTTCGATCCGCCGTTCCATCGCCATCAATCGGCGCTGCTGCATCGTCAGGCCGACGACATCTGGCGCGTCGACTTTCAGCTCGGCTGGGACGCCGACCCGGAGGAAGAGAAGAAGCCCGAGCGCGTGCTGCCTCGGTTGCGCGCGATGCTGGGCGAGGATGCCCGCTTCGAGATCGAATGGGCGAGCGTCTACACCTTCCAGTGCCGGCGCATGCGCTCATTTCGCCACGGGCGGCTGCTGTTCGTCGGCGATGCGGCGCACGTGGTATCGCCCTTTGGCGCACGCGGGGCGAACAGCGGCATCCAAGACGTCGACAACCTTGGCTGGAAGCTCGAGCTGGTGCTCGAGGGCCTCGCGCCCGAGCGCCTGCTCGACAGCTTCGATGCCGAGCGCACGGCGGCTGCCGACGAGAACATCCGCAACTCAACGCGCAGTACCGATTTCATCACGCCCAAAAGCAACGTGAGCCGCACCTTTCGCGACGCGGTCCTGATGCTCTCGAAGCGGCATGCGTTTGCGCGGCGTCTGGTCAACAGCGGGCGTTTGTCGGTGCCGGCGACGCTCGTCGATTCGCCGCTCAACACGCCGGATGCGGATGCGTTCGCGGGCCGCATGGTCCCCGGTGCGCCGGCCGTCGACGCGCCGGTGACAGGCCATCGCGGCGAGTGGCTGCTCGACTACCTCGGGGGCAGCTTTACCCTTCTGATCTTCTCAGATGCAGCGCCTTCGGAGGCGCGGTTGCAAGAGATCAAAGCGCTGGCATCGGACCCGATCGCGTGCGGCGCAGTGATCGTTTGCGCCCCGTCGGAGGCTTCGTCGGCGGGCCTGCCGTGCATCGCCGACCCGACAGGAATGCTCGCCGAGCGGTACGACGTACGTCCGGGGACGGTGTACCTCTTGCGCCCCGACCAGCACGTGTGTGGCCGCTGGCGAGCCTTCGATCTCGGCAAAGTGCGCGCCGCGATCGTGCGGGCGACGGCGGCCGAGGTTTTCGCAAACGAGGCGACAGGACAGACGAGCACGCAGGTCATCCCAGCGTAGGCTGAGATCCATTAGGCTCGGTAAAGCTCGGTAACAAGTTAGACTCCGGCCTTCGCCGGGGCAACTGCGGTCGTGAAGGGGCCCGTTCATGCTCAATACCGAACCCAACATCGCCTCGCCCGACGACTTCTATCAGGAATTGATCGACCTGCACCGCGGCCTGACCGACGAACAGAGCGCGCTGGTTAACGCGAAGCTGCTCCTGCTGCTCGCCAACCACATCGGCGACATGAGCGTGCTGCGCTTGGCGATGGCGGCGGCGCGGCAGGATCTCATCGCCACCAGCACCGAGCAAGCGCCGACAAGGGCCTCCGACGCGTCAGGATAATCGGACAACACGAAAGAACGCAGTCATGCGATTGCTGCTGTCGATGAGCATCCACTCCTGGGTGCATTCCGAGATCGCAACCTACTTCCTGGAGTCGCAATGAGCTATCAGAACATCCTCGTCGAGACCCACGCCCGCGTCGGCGTGATCCGCTTGAACCGTCCGCAGCGCATGAACGCCCTCAGCGATGCACTCGCCGTCGAGCTCGCGGCTGCACTGGCAGCATTCGACGCCGATCTGAACATCGGCGCGATCGTCATTACCGGCAACGACAAAGCGTTCGCCGCGGGCGCCGACATCGGCGCGATGGCGGAGTGGAGCTACCAGAAGGTCTACGCCGACAACTACATCACGAGCTGGGAAGCGGTGAAGCATACGCGCAAGCCCGTGATCGCAGCCGTCGCGGGCTATGCATTGGGAGGCGGATGCGAGCTGGCGATGATGTGCGATCTCATCATCGCCGCCGACACCGCGAAGTTCGGTCAGCCCGAGATCACGATCGGCACCATGCCCGGCATGGGCGGCACGCAGCGGCTGCCGCGTGCGGTCGGCAAGGCGAAGGCGATGGACTGGTGCCTGACGGGCCGGATGATCGACGCCGCGGAGGCGGAGCGCTCGGGTCTGGTCGCGCGCGTGGTTGCCGCTGACAAGCTCTTCGACGAAGCGCTGGCGGTCGCGATCAAGATCGCGAGCTATTCGCTGCCGGTCGTGCTCAAGGTGAAGGAGTCGATCAACCGCGCCTACGAATCCTCACTCGCCGAGGGGCTGCTCTTCGAGCGGCGCGAGTTTCATTCCACGTTCGGGCTCGACGATCAGAAGGAAGGCATGCGCGCGTTCGTCGAGAAGCGCAAGCCGGAGTTCAAGCATCGGTAGCGGGGCGAGCATCGAAACGGAGGTCGAGCGGGAGCGAGCACCCGCGCGAGCCCGCAGCGAGGGGCCCGCGCGTGAGCGTGGGGATCGCGCGAGGCGAGTCGCGGCACGGGCCGACGCGAGTCGACGCACTTCACAACGACCGCGTAAGGAGGCCGAGGCCGCAGCGGCCGACGCTGAACCGAACAGTCCAGACCAAGCGACGATGCTGAGATCGCTGCGCGGGTGTTCCTGCGCTTCATCGAGGAGTTCCGACCAAATCGCTAACGCTACGATGAGCGATCCGCGCGCCGCGATCTCGGAGTTCGTCGCCACGCATCGCGACGATGCGATCGCCTTTCTCGTTGAGCTGGTCAAAACCCCCTCCGACAATCCTCCCGGCGTTGCGGTTGAAGTGCGCAGGGTCCCGCGGGCACGCCGCTTGGTCCCCATCGTGGGACAGGAGAGGCTCGTGGTAGCTGCTATCAGGCGCAATGCTCGGGCGGTACTCGGTGAGGACATTCGCGCACACGGCGTGCCGCTCTACACCGACGCGCGCGATCACGGCGCGTCGGGTGTGCCCGCCGTGCTCTACGTGGCCGGCGCGCGCACGCTCGCCGGGGCGAAAGGTCGTCGCGCCGACGAAAACCTGAAGCTCAACGATCTGCACCGGGCGACCGAAGAGGTCGCGCTCTCGCTCTACGATCTACCGGCGGGCGGGGGCGCATAGCGATTCCCGTGGCAGAGCGCGGCGAATGCGGCACACCGATCCGTCTGGCGCGGCTAATTCCTGCGCTCGGTGTGGCGCAGATCATCTCCTGGGGTACGCTGTACTACGCCATCGCGGTGCTGGGCGAAGCGATGCGCGGCGAGGTCGGAATCTCGGCGACCTGGCTCTTCGGCGCGTTCACCGTCGGCTTGCTCGCCTCGGGGATCGTGTCTCCTGCGGTGGGGACGCTGGTCGATGCGCGCGGCGGGCGTATCGTGCTCTCCGGCGGCTCGATCGTCGGCGCGCTGTCGATGGCCACCCTCGCGCTGGCCCGAGATTACGGAACCCTCTTCATAGGCTGGGTGCTGGCCGGCGTCGCGATGGGAGCCTGTCTCTACGATCCCGCTTTCGCGACACTGCATCAGTTGACCGGAGCGTCCTACCGCCGCGCGGTGACAGCGCTGACGTTGTTCGGCGGTTTCGCCAGCACGGTCTTCTGGCCGCTCTCGCAATGGCTGCTCGACAGCATCGGCTGGCGCGGAGCGCTCTGGGTTTACGCCGCGCTACACCTCGGGGTGTGTCTCCCGCTGCACGCATGGTTCGTTCCGGGCCGCTCCAGGAGCACAGCGCTCGAAGAGGCCGATATCGACGAAGACGGCGCGACCGCGGGCAAGGAGGCGCGCGCAGCGCATCCGGCGGCGGGTACCGCGTACTATGCGCTCGCGGGAGCGTTCGCCGCGGCGGCGTTTCTCTCGGCCACGCTCTCGGCGCATCTCATCGCGCAGTTGCAATCCGCCGGATTGACCGCGCGCGACGCGGTGCTCGTGTCCTCGCTCATCGGTCCGATGCAGGTGGCAGGACGCATCGCCGAATTCAGCTTCGCCCGCAGGTTCTCGGCGTTGGCCTTCGGGGGACTGGCGTTCGGGCTGATGACCGCCGGGTTGGTGAGCCTCGCATTGGTCGACGGACTCTCCGCGATGGCGTTCACGTTCGCGGTGCTCTACGGCTGGAGCAACGGCATCATGACCATCGTGCGTGGGACCGTGCCGGCGCTGCTCTTCGGCAGGCGCAACTACGGCGCGCTGTTGGGCCGGTTGGCGCTGCCGGCGTTCCTCGCCAAGGCCGTCGCGCCGGTCGCATTTACGATCGTGCTCGCGGGAGGCTTGCCGCGGGCCTCGGCGCTCTGGTTTCTGGTCGCCGTCTCGCTGGCGGCGCTGATCGCGTATCGGCTCGCGGTGCGGCCGCCGCGACGCGTTTAGGCGGTCACATTACGCGGAGGCAGCAGGCGCTCCCGGTCACCACCGTCTCAGTCGTCGCTGCCGAGCTGCGATTGCTGATAGTTCTCGATACCGATCTTCATGATCAGCTCGAGCTGGATCTCCAGCCAGTCGATGTGTTCTTCTTCCGAGGCTAGGATGCGGCGGAAGAGGTCGCGGCTCACATAGTCGCCAGCGGCCTCCGCGTCGGCAATACTCGACTTGAGCACCGGGTGTGCCGCCATCTCGAGCTTCAAGTCGCAGGAGAGTGCCTCCTGCACGTTCTCGCCGATCAGGAGCTTGTGCAAGTCCTGGAGGTTGGGTACGCCCTCAAGGAACAGGATGCGCTCGATCAGCTCCTCGGCGTGCTTCATCTCGTCGAGGGACGCCTTGCGCTCTCGACCGGCGAGACGCCCGAAGCCCCAATGATCGAACATCTTGGCGTGCAGGAAGTACTGATCGATTGCGGTGAGCTCGTTGGTCAGCACCTCGTTCAAGCGGCTGACGATCTTGGCGTTTCCCTTCATCGCGTGCCTCCCTTCCTTGAGCGCTTCCCGACGCTACGCCGCAAGCTTCTCCGCCGGACAGGGGAGCGAGGCGAGGTGCTCGTTCAGCACTTCCTCGGCATAGGACACGCAGCGCCCACAGCCGAGCCCGACACCTAGATGCTGCGCGAGGTCCTGGGGCGAGCGCGCTCCGAGCTCCGCGGCCTGCATGATTTCACGGTCGGTGATGGCGTTACATAGGCAGATGTACATAGTCTCGCACGCGGGCGTCAACAGCGGCTGATCGCCATGAAACGAATGAGAACAATTCCTATTATCTAGGAGCTTAGCCCCAGGCCGCAAGGGTTTTTCTTGATCCAGATCAAATAATTGTAATCATAGTCCTAAGAAAATAAGTCCAGCTTGCATATCGCAATGAGAATCATTATTATTATAGCTAACGGTTGAAGGGACTTCGTATGCAGTCGAAAACGCTCTTGAAACTGATGTTGGCTTCGGCCCTATTGCTCGCGGCTGGCGCGGCTGGTGCCCAGGAAGCCGAAGCCCAGCTCGTCATTCTCAACAACAAATTCGAACCGGCAGAGATCACGGTTCCGGCGGGCAGGAAGGTGAAGCTCGTCATCGAGAACCAGGATGCGACGGCGGAGGAATTCGAGAGCTACGAGCTCAAGCGCGAGAAAATCGTGCCGCTCAAAGGGAAGATCACCGTGCTCCTCGGTCCGCTGAAGCCGGGTCGCTATCCGTTCTTTGGCGACTTCCACAAGGCCACCGCCCAGGGCGTCCTCATCGCGAAATAGGAACGATCATGGCTGGGATCGCGGTACTCGTCTTTCGAGAGGTGATCGAGGCGGCGCTGGTGGTGAGCGTCGTGTTCGCCGCCACGCGCGGCGTGCCGGGACGCGCGCGCTGGGTCGGCGCGGGCATCGCCGCGGGCGTGCTTGGCGCCGTGGTGGTGGCGCTATCGGCCGGCGCGATCGCGGAGGCGGTCGCAGGCATGGGCCAAGAGCTGTTCAATGCCAGCGTGCTCTTCGCGGCCGTGGCGATGATCGCCTGGCACGCGATCTGGATGTCCACCCACGGCAAGGAGATCGCGCTGCGGATGCAAACGCTGGGCGACGAAGTGTCCGTCGGGCGCAGGCCGCTCGCCGCGCTGCTGATTGTCGTGGCCATCGCCGTCCTGCGGGAGGGCTCGGAGGTTGTGCTGTTCCTGTTCGCGCAGGCCGCCGGCGGGTCCGGGTGGATCGATACCGCGGGCGGCCTCGCGCTCGGTGTGGCGGGTGGGATCGCGACCGGCCTTGCGCTCTACCTCGGACTGTTGCGCGTCCCGATCCGCCACTTCTTTACTGCCACCAATTGGCTGCTACTCCTGCTCGCCGCGGGTATGGCCTCGCAAGGGGCGCGGTTCTTGGTACAGGCCGACCTGCTGCCGACGCTCGGGTCGCAGCTGTGGGACACCTCCGCGCTGCTATCCGACCGCTCTCTGTTCGGACAGACGCTGAAGGCGCTGATCGGCTATGACGCACGTCCGGCCGGGGTTCAGGTTGTGTTCTACGTCGTTACCGGCGCATTGATAGCCATCGGGATGAAGGTCTGGGCAAAACCAAGAAAGAGGGTCATCGGCGCGGCCTGACCGTACGGCCATCGCCGGTGCGCTGCTGCTGCAAACATCCGTCGTCAGCGCTGATCCGACCGCCAAGGTGCATCTCTCCGCGGTTGTACAAGGTGTGCTGGACCTCGAGGCTCGGCCGAACCTCTTCGCCACCACCGCCAGACCAGCCACGGGATACCGACGATCGATAGCAGCGCCCACAGCGCCACAGCGACGTCCGAACGGCGGCGCGGCGGCGGCAGCAGGTCATCGTCCCGCAAGGCCATAGGGAACGGTCGCGGCGGCACGGGGACGATTTGTGCCAACGCCGGGTCGCGAGGATAGCGATCGCGGTATTCCCACGCGGTGACGACGGGAAACGTGCCGTACGCCCGCGACGACGGCAACTGCGGCACGCGCAGGAAAACGAGCGCCTCCAGGTCTTGCGCCAGCGTGTCCTCGAATGCACTCCGCGGTCGAGTGAGCTTGCCCGTAGCGAGCCCGAGCAGATCCGCCCCGATGTCCTCGAACGCGACCGCGGGGAAGAGTCGCGTGCGATCCTCGGTCAAGTAATCAAAGCTCTGCGCGGCCTTCTCGACGCCCTCGCGCAGCGCAAAATAAGGCAGCCCCAGCACTGCGCCCGACCAACTTGTCGCGCCGCGCGCAGGGACGTTCCAACCGAGCGCACGCAGCACGTCGATGCTGATGCTGGCGCAGTTCATGGTCGCGTGTCGATAGACGAGCTGGTGCCGATAGAACTGGCTGTAAGTGCGCCCGAGCGCGGCTTGGACGCGGCTCGCCACGCGCTCGCTCTTGAGCACCGCGACCAGCAGGTACGACGGCCGATACCACGCCTGGCCGCTGTTGAGATCGGCGAGATAATTATCGAGCGGCACCATGGCTGGGAGGATGCCCTTTTCACTCTCGGTATCGAGTGTGTAGAAATTGTTGGCGATCCAGTCCCCGATCGCGCCTGCGGTGCCGACGTATCCGGTCACCAGCGCGAAATGCCCCCCGTGCGCCTCGTCGTCGTCGCCCTGCGCCCCGTTCAACATGACAGCCAGCACCGGCGCGTCCTGCCAGCGCCGAGCCGCGCCCGGCGCACGCTCCCAGAGCGCGACGGCGCCAAACGGGCTTTGCGCGCCACCGCGCGGCTGGGCGCGGACGAGGGCACGCAGCGCCCCCGCCGTCGCCTCGACGGGGCGTAGTGGCGCGCGCTCGTCCAAGTGGAAATCTTCGGGCCACATCGTGCGCGCGGTGAAGGTGCTGGCGTGCGCGCTCCCGCGCACCGTGAGGTTCCGGGCGGCGAGGTACGCGGTCGAGGTCTCGTCGTAGTAGGAGCGGTTGAGCGCAATCTTCGGCGCAAGTGCAAACGTCCAGCGGCGGCCGCCTGCGACGAGCGTCCGGCCGTCGCTTGAAAGGCGTGCCCCGCGCACGATCTCGGGCGAGCCCAGCCAGATCAAAGGCGGCGCATCGAGCCGTCCATCGAGCGCGTGGGTGCGCGCCCATCGGCGGAGGTCGTCCCACGCCGTGACGCCGCGCGTGAATCCGGCGACGGTGAAACCGGGGCGCGGCACGGCGATGGTCTCGTCGGTGAAATACCAAAGCGCCTGCGGAATCGTCGCGCCGTCGGCCGAGCGCCCGCTGGCAAGGCGCAAGCTCTTACCCGGGAACAACCCGATGTTCGATTCGAGCGGCGACGTTGGCCGACCCGAGACAAGCTCAGGCACGGGACTTGCGAGCGCTCTGGAAGACCGCGCGACGCCGCGCGACATCCACACAAGTACCACCCTCGCCATTCTCCTCGCACACCATGGCCGAAGTGATATCCTCGATCATCGTGAGCCGATCTTGTCTTGCCGGTAGTGTAAGTTTTTCAAGGCGCTGTCGACGTTTATGATACGACTTCAAACCGGGGGAATGATGGCGCATTGGGCAACAGTCCGGCAACGGGATTTCGAGGGGGGGGCGCGTGTCGGCCCTCGACTGACAAATCGGCTTATCGGCCCCTGGCGGGCGCAGGGGCGCAACGACCGCCGCGAGCTCGTCGACGGGCTGCTTGCCAACCCCGCCACGATCCCGCCAAAGTACCTCTACGATGCGCTGGGCTGCGCCTTGTTCGAGGCGATCTGCGAATTGCCCGAGTACTATCTCACGCGCACCGAGCGCGCGATCTTCGCCGCGCATCGGGAAACGATCGCCGCGCTGCTTGGGCAGCACCGGCAGTTCGTCGATCTTGGGGCGGGGGACTGCCGCAAGGGGGAATGGTGGCTCACGGCGTTGCGACCGCGCCGTTTCATCGCGGTCGATATCGCGGCGGCGGCGATAGAATCCGCGCTCACCCGGCTAGCCGCCGCCCATCCCGAGGTCGAGTTCGCGGGTGTGGTCACCGATTTCTCGCGTACGCTCGATCTCGGCGCCGACCTGGACGCAGGGCCGGTCACGTTCTTCTATCCAGGCTCGAGCATCGGCAACTTCGCGCCGGATGAAGCGCTCAAGCTGCTCGCGCAGGTGCGCCGCCTATGCAGCCGCGGCGGCGGGCTGCTGATCGGCGTCGACGCGCCCAAGGATCCGGCGCGACTGGGTGCGGCCTATGACGACGCCTTAGGGGTCACCGCCGCGTTCAACCGAAACGTGCTCAACCACGTCAACGCTCTGCTCGGAACCGAATTCGATCCGGCGGCGTTCGCGCACGTGGCCTTCTACAACCCGGCCGCGAGCCGGATCGAGATGCATCTCGAGGCACGTCGGGCACACTGCGTCGTCATCGGCGGGCGCGAACGCGTGTTCGCCCCGGGCGAGCGCATCCACACCGAGAATTCGTACAAGTACACGCCGGAGCAGTTCGCCAGCGTGCTGCGCCGCGCCGGCTTTTCCGACATCACGCTGTGGCAGGATGAGGCGGGCGCCTTCGCCGTCTATTACGCCGAATAACTAGCTCGTCGCGTTGAACGCAGCGCTGACGCGCCGGTTAACGCGGCGAAAATCAACAACCGTGTCGGCTGGAGCGGAGCCGAACGCTCGCGCGCTGATGACCGCGCCGGGCTGCCCAGCGCGTCACCGTCCTTCGACGATCTCCACGAGCACCTGCGCTGCGCGCTCGCACTGGGCGCGCGTGACATCGAGATGCGTCACCGCGCGCATCGTTCGCGGGCCGAAGGCGAAGATGAGCACGCCGCGCTCCTTGGCACGGGTCACGACGGTTGCCGCATCCGGCGCCTCAGGCGCGAGGCCGAAGACGAGGATGTTGGTCTGTGCCGCGGCGAGATCGATGAGCACCCGCGTGCTCGTGGCGAGCCGCTCGGCGATGAGCCGCGCATTGGCGTGATCCTCGGTCAGCCGCTCCAGGTGCCGGTCCAGCGCGTAGAGGCCGGCCGCCGCGAAGATCCCGACCTGGCGCATCGCGCCGCCGGACATCCGGCGGTAGCGCACCGCGCGCTCGATGAGGGCGCGCGATCCCGCGAGGAGCGACCCGCCCGGCGCGCCCAAGCCCTTGGACAGCGCGACGGCGACCAGATCGAAGGGGGCGGCCAACTCGGCGAGCGCGTGCCGGCTCGCGATGGCGACGTTCCACAGGCGCGCGCCGTCGAGGAAGGTCGCGATCTCGCGCTCGCGCGCCGCGGCGCAAATGCGCTCGACCTCGGACTGGGGGAAGATCACGCCGCCCGCGCGGTTATGCGTGTTCTCGATCTCGACCAGTGTGGTTGGCGGATAGATCACGTGAGTGCGGGGCTTGCAGGCGGCGATGAAATCTTCAGCGCTGAACACCCCGCGTGCGCCGACCTCGGTGAACTGTACGCCGGCGTTTGCCGCCCCCGCGCCGGTTTCGTGCCACACCGCATGGCTTTCGCGGCTGACGATGACGTCGTCGCCGGGCCGCGTGAGCACGCGCAGCGCGACTTGGTTGGCCATCGTCCCTGAGGGCAGCCACAGCGCGGCCTCTTTTCCCAAGAGCTTCGCCACGCGCTCCTGCAGCGCATTCGCCGTCGGATCCTCGCCATACTGATCGTCGCCGACGGGCGCCGCCGCCATCGCTTCGCGCATGGCCGGGGTCGGCCGCGTCACCGTGTCCGAGCGAAGGTCGATCACCGCATCAGTTGCTTGTGCCACCTGGGAGTCCTGTCCGGTGAGCGCAGCGACAGAGCCGGGCGCCGCCCGTTGCTCCGAAGGATTGTTCAGGCCGCGTCAAGGGCGACCTGCATTTCTGCGCGGTCGTCGCGTGCGACCGCAGGCACCGGGCCCAATACGGCCAGCCAACACGGGTGAGCGTCGGCCGAGGACCACACGGCGCTATGCAACTCCGACAGCGCGTCGGGATCGGCGAGGATTCGCATCTTTTGCGTTTCCGCGAGCGCGTCCGGCCCACCCGTGAGCGCGGCGCGGACCAGCCGCCAGCGCTCGCGGCGGCCCGCTTCGGTCTGACGCTCCCGGGGCGTGCCCGTCGCGCACATCAGCGCATTGAGCACAGGATCGGCCACGGCATAGGTGAATCCCGGGCTCGGCGCGAGGCGGCCGTTGCTCATGATCGCGTCGCGGATTTCCTGCGGCGGATGCAGCTCCTCCGGTATGACGAACAGGCGCGCGGCGCGCAAGCCGCGACCGAGCGCCACGCGGCTCGTGTAGACCGACACGGGTATCGACACGATCAGCGCGCCGGCGATGGGGAGGAGCCACCACAGGAATGACGGGTTCAGCCAATACACGCCGCCAGCCCACAACACGCCCAGCAGCGTGCACGGGCCGTGCCTCACGACCGCTTCGCGCCAGGTCGTCTCGGCGTCCTGGCGTGGCGGCGACTTCCACTGCGGCTTCCAGCCGAGAAAGGCGAGCAGCACGAACCACGTATGGAAGAGCATCCGGACGGGGGCGAGTAGCGCGGAGAGAAGCATTTCGCCCACTACGGACAGCGCCAGCCGTCCCGTGCCGCCGAAGCGGCTCGCGCCGCGCGCCGCGACCACCAGCATGCTCAAGAGCTTCGGCACGAACAAGAGCGCCGCCGTGGCGCCAAAGAGCGAGATCGCCCACTCCGGGTGCCACTCCGGCCAGAGCGGAAAGAGCTGATACGGCTGCACGAAGTACTTGGGGAGGCTCAAGGTATGCACCGCCAGCAGCGCCGTGGACAGGATCAGGAAGGCGAACCACAGCAGCGCCGACACGTATGCCATCACCCCGCTCATGAACACCGCGCGATGCGCGACGTGCAGACCCTTGAGCAGGAACAGCCGGAAATTCATCAGGTTGCCCTGGCACCAGCGGCGGTCGCGCTTGAGCTCATCGACCAGGTTCGGCGGCATCTCCTCGTAGCTCCCGGAGAGGTCATAGGCGATCCACACCGCCCAGCCGGCACGACGCATCAACGCCGCCTCGACGAAGTCGTGGGAGAGGATCTCGCCGGAGAGGCTGCCGCGTCCGGGCAGGCGCCTCAAGCCGCAATGGCGCATGAACGGCGCGACGCGAATGATGGCGTTGTGTCCCCAATAATGCGATTCGCCGAGCTGCCAGAAATGCAGGCCCGCCGTGAACAACGGGCCATACACCCGATTGGCGAATTGTTGGACGCGTGCGTACATCGTATCGCGGCCGGCGGCGCGCGGCGCGGTCTGAATGATCCCCGCGCCCGGATTGGCCTCCATCAGGCGCACCAGCCGGGTCAGGCACTCGCCGCTCATCACGCTGTCCGCATCAAGCACCACCATGTAGCGGTAGTTGCGGCCCCAGCGCCGGCAGAAGTCCGCGATGTTGCCGCTCTTGCGCTTGATGCGGTGCCGCCGCCAGCGATAGAACACGTGCCCGAAGCCCACGGTCCCGCACAGAGCGAGCCAGGCGTCGGTCTCGGCCACCCGCGCATCGGGGTCACTGGTGTCGGAGAGCACGAAGAAGTCGAACTGCGCGAGCTCGCCGGTGCGCGCGAGCGACTCGTAGGTCGCGCGCAATCCGGCGAACACCCGAGCCACGTTCTCGTTGCGGACCGGCATGACGATTGCCGTGCGCGCGTCGGGGTCGAGCGGAGCGTTGGCCGCGGCGGTGCGCGAAATGGCGAAGCGATCGCCGCCGAGCAACTGCAGCACAAAGCCGGCGATCGCCGTCCAGAACCCGCCCGAAATCCATGCGAAGAGAATCGCGAACAGGCTGAGCATCGCGATCTCGAGCGGTTGCCGGCCGTGATACGGCAGCACGGCCACCATGAAATTGGTCGCGATGTAGGTTTGCGCAATCACCAGACCGAGCAGCACGACCCGCCGAAAGTTGCCGACCGCATGCCAATGCCCCTGGGGATCGGGCGAAACCGTGTCGCCGGGCGATCCGCTGCTCGCTCCGGGGCTCACCCCGCGGAGGCCGCGTGTGAACAATCCACGCGACCACGGCGGCGGAGCCATCGAGCTGCGCGCCAGCGGCGGCGCGGTGGGTAGCCGCTCGCGGCCGTGCGCATCGAGCACAAGCGGCGCATTCCGGCCCGCGCTGAGCGCCAGTCGGCGCCGGATCGACGCCCGCGTCGGCTCGTCGTTGCCGACATCGCCGGCGATGGCGCGGTGCAGCGCGGCGAAGCCATCGCCGGCGCTTGCCGCGGCGTCGCGTACGCCGGGCCCGAGCTTTGCCAGCATCTCGCGGCGCTCGGCAGGGGAGAGCGGCAGCCGGTCGAGATAACGCATGCACGCCTCGAGCATCTCCCGCCGATTTTCAGTGCGCCCCGATGCGCCGCGATCGTTCATGCGATGACCTGTTGCCGCTATTCGGGCGGCAGGACGTAGCTCCAGGTTTCCGACAGTGTACTCGTTCGAGTCCGCAGGTACGCCCTCAGTTCGGACGGTTTTGCGGCATCGACGCGCGCAATGCGCAGCACCAGCCGCCAGCCGCCGGTCACGACATTGCGCTCCGTGCCTACCTCGCGCACCTCGGCATTGGAATCCACCGTCACGATGCCCTCGACTTCGACATCGGCAGCAAGCCTGCGCAATGCCGGGCCCTCGAAGTCGATGACCAGACCCAGGGTGCCGTCGTCGTTGCGGACGTAGCCGCGGCCGCGCCGCGTTTGCGTGACCCAGGACGAGGGCGGGCGCATCGCGGGATCCTTCTGCCATAGCAGGCGGTATTCGAGGTCGAGCGGCGCCTTGGGTTGAGGCGGGGTGTCGGGGACCCAGTAGGCGACGATGTTGTCGTTGGTTTCGTCCGGACTTGGAATCTGCACCAGCTCCACCCGACCGGCGCCCCAATTGCCCTTGGGCTGCACCCACACGCTCGGGCGCAAGTCGTAGCGCGCCTCGAGGTCCTCGTAATGGCTGAAATCGCGGTCGCGCTGCATCAGACCGAAGCCGACAGGATTGGTCAGCGCGAAGGAGGTCACCAGCAGCCGCTTCGGGTTGACCAGCGGCCGCCAGATCCATTCGCCCGTGCCGGACTGGATCGACAGGCCGTCGGAATCGTGAACCTCCGGCCGATAGTCGTCGCGCGCGGAGCGCTGGTTCTCGCCGAAGAAGTACATCGTGGTGAGCGGCGCCAGCCCAAGCCGGCTCACGTTCTCGCGGAGGAACAGCCGCTCCTTGACCTCGATCACGGTCTCGGTGCCCGGCCTCAAGATGAAGCGGTACGCGCCGCTCGCGCGGCGTGAATCGAGCAGCGCGTAGATGGTGAGCTCGGTGGCGTTCGGTGCGGGCCGTTCGAGCCAGAACTCGACGAAGGCCGGGAATTCCTCGCCGGAGGCGAGCCCGGTGTCGATGGCCAGTCCGCGTGCCGAGATGCCGTAGACCTGTCCCTTGCCAAGTGCGCGGAAATAGCTCGCGCCGAGGAAGACCGCCACCTCGTCCTTGTACTTCGGCGTGTTGAGCGGGTAGTGGACGCGAAAGCCCGCGAAGCCGAGGCCGCTCAACCGCTGAGGATCCAATTTATTGGCGCCGTAGTCGAACAGCGCGGGATCGAAGCGGATCTCGCGCGTGGTGTTGCCGACGAGCTCGTTGATCCGCACCGGACGATCGAAGTACCAACCGAGGTGGAAAAAAGCGACCTCGAACGGCAGCTTGGCGTCGCGCCAGAGCGCGCGCTCGGGCTTGAAGCGGATGTCGCGGAAGCGGTCGTAGTTGATCCCCTGCAGTTCCTTGGGCAGCTCGACTTTCTGCGGCCGGTAGGGCTGCGCCGCGAGCTGTTGCGCGCGGTGCGCGACTTCCTCGAAGCCGAAGCCGAATGCGCTCGCCGGTGTCAGAGCGACGAGCAGGGCGAGACTTGCGGCACGAGCGAGTCGCATCGCCGAGGCGCTCTCTGTCACAGATCGCGTGCGAGCCTGAGCCCGCTGAACTGCCACTGCGCCGGCGCCGGAAAGAAATTGCGATAGCTCGCCCGGATGTGCGAGCGCGGCGTCGCGCACGAGCCCCCGCGTAGCACGTACTGGTTGCACATGAACTTGCCGTTGTATTCACCGATCGCGCCAGCGGCGGCACGAAAGCCGGGGTACGGCGCATAGGCGCTTTGCGTCCACTGCCACACCTCGCCGAAGAGCTGGGCCGGCGATGCATCGTCGCGGCGCGCGGGTTGCGGATGCAACGCGCCGTCTTCCAGGAAGTGGCCGTCGATCGGCGCGGTCGCGGCGGCCGCTTCCCATTCGGCTTCGGTGGGCAGGCGCGCGCCGGCCCAGCGCGCGTAGGCGTCGGCCTCGTACAGGCTCACGTGGCACACCGGCGCATCGGGTTCGACCGGCCGCATCCCGCGCAGCGTAAACTGCCGCGGCTCTGTCCCGGACGCCTCCCAGTACAGCGGCGCGGCGATCCGATGCGCGTTCACCCAATCCCAGCCTTCGGCGAGCCACAGCTCGGGACGCCGGTAGCCGCCGTCGTCGATGAACGCAGCATATTCCACGTTGGTCACCGGACGCGAAGCGAGCGCATAGGCGTTCACATATTCGCGATGGCGCGGCGTCTCGTTGTCGAAGGCAAACCCTTTCCCGTCGTGCCCGATCTCCACCAGCCCCGCGTCGAACTCGACCCAGCCGAGCGACGCGGCGCCGGTCGGCGCCGCGCTGGCGCGGGCCGGCGCATACGCGGGCTTGAGCGGATTACACGACAGCATGTGCTTGACGTCGGTCAGGATCAGCTCCTGATGCTGCTGCTCGTGGTGGACTCCAAGTTCGATCAGCGCGGCGAGCGACTCGGCAACTTCTTGGGCGAAGAGAGCCGCCATCGCCTCGTCGACATGCGCGCGGTAGGCTCGCACCGCGTCGAGCGACGGCCGCGAGAGCAAGCCCCGCTGCGGCCGCGGAGGCCGGTCACCTACCGCGTTGTAATACGAGTTGAACAGGAACCGGAATGCAGGATCGTGCGCCCGGTATCCGGGAACATGCGCCTCGAGGAGGAAGGTCTCGAAGAACCAGGTCGTGTGCGCAAGATGCCATTTCACGGGGCTGGCGTCGGGCATCGACTGGACGGCGCAATCCTCGGCGGACAGCGGTGCGGCCAGCGCTTCGGTCGCAGCGCGGATGGCGCGATAGCGTTGCCCGAGCCGGGCAGACGCGTCGGAGGCCGAAGCGAGGGTCCGCGGCGAAGCTGAGCGATCGTTCATAGGCAGAGGTCTGATTATTGTTCTTGGATGCGGCGTGATGCGCGTTGTTCGATGTCGGCGTTTGTCCTGCGCGCTCGGCACGAAAGTCAGCAACTCGCCTTCAACTCACGCTCACCCGCGCGGGGCCAGCCATGCATTGGCCGATGACGCTGGCGCGGGCGAATCCCTCGTCGCGGAATGTTGCGAGCACGCTCTCCACCGCGTCGGGTGCGCAGGCGGCGAGCAGCCCGCCGGAGGTCTGCGGGTCGGTGAGAAGCGCCCGCCGGAGCTCATCGATTTCGGCGGAGAGCGCGACTTCCTCGC
The DNA here is from genome assembly GCA_036382945.1 of Casimicrobiaceae bacterium. GTDB lineage: Bacteria > Pseudomonadota > Gammaproteobacteria > Burkholderiales > Casimicrobiaceae > PALSA-1003. The sequence goes on along the minus strand of DASVPH010000082.1, from coordinate 12,281 downwards.
CGTAGCTCGCCCAGTTGCGGGCGGAGGCGCCCGTGATGCAGCCGGCGCGCGCGAGCTCGAGCACGCCCGGATGCAGAGGCAGGCGCTCGAAAGCGATGCGCGCGCCGAGCCGCGACGCGCGGCAGATCTCGAGCAGGTGACCGAGCAGCCCGAACCCGGTGACGTCGGTCAGGGCATGCACGCCGTCGATGCGACCGAGCGCTACGCCGGGCGTGTTGAGCTGGGTCGTGCTCGCCAACATCGTGGCGTAGCGCTCGCCTTCGAGCCGTCCCTTCTTCAACGCTGCGCTGTAGACGCCCACCCCCAACGGCTTGCCGAGGATCAGCGCGTCGCCGACCCGCGCGCCGGCGTTGCGCTTGAGCTGCCTCGGGTCGACCAGCCCGATCGCCGCCAAGCCGTAGATCGGCTCGACCGAGTCGATCGTATGCCCGCCCGCGATAGGGATTCCCGCTTTGGCGCAGATCGCTTCGCCGCCTTGGAGGACCGAGCGCATGGTCTCCACCGGAAGCTTGTCGATCGGCATGCCGACCAGCGCGAGCGCGAACAGCGGCGTGGCGCCCATCGCGTAGATGTCGGAGAGCGCGTTGGTCGCCGCAATCGCACCGAAATCGAACGCATCGTCGACAATCGGCATGAAGAAGTCGGTCGTGGCGACGATCGCCTGCGAGGCGTTGATCCGATACACCGCCGCGTCGTCTGCGGTCTCGACCCCGACCAGGAGATCGGCGGGTATGATCCCCGGCGCCGCGCGGGCCAGCAGGTCCTGGAGCGGCGCGGGCGCGATCTTGCAGCCGCAGCCGCCACCATGGCTGAACTGGGTGAGCCGAAGCGCGGCGCGGTCGGGGGCGTTCATGGCGCGTACAAGATACTGTTCCAGCGGGTTGGCGGCCAGCCGAAACGCGCTTCCGCCCGTCGCCAGTGTAGTGTACGGATCGGTATCAGGCCAGACCTAAAAACCATATCGCTAGTAGCTGAAAGCAAAGGCCTTTTCAGGCAAGCAGCGGAAGCGTAGGATGGCGCCACTTTTCGAGCGCGTTGTACCGGCCTTGGGCCTCGCGGAGCAGAAAGGCAGACGAGGCGGTCTAAGGATAAGTGAGCGGACGCGTCCGATGCGGAGGCGCATTGAAGCAAACCGATATTTCCGATCCATCCTATTTCCACAAGGTCGTCGATTGCCAGTGGGCGTGTCCCGCCCATACACCCGTTCCTGAATATATCCGGTTGATCGCCGCCGGGCGTTACGAGGACGCCTATATGATCAACTGGAAGTCGAACGTGTTCCCCGGCATCCTTGGCCGGACCTGTGATCGCCCGTGCGAACCCGCCTGCCGCCGCGGCCGCGTGGAGGAAGGTGCGCCGGCCGGAACGCCTGCAGCGAAGGACCCGGAGCCAGTGGCGATCTGTCGGCTCAAACGCGTTGCGGCCGATCACAAGACCGATATCCGCCATCGTTTGCCCAAGCGCGCCGCGCGGAAGAACGGCAAGCGCATCGCCCTGGTCGGTGCCGGACCCGCATCGCTTACCGTAGCGCGCGACCTCGCCCCGCTCGGTTACGAATGCGTGATCTACGACGGTGATGCACAAACCGGCGGCATGATCCGCAGCCAGATCCCCAAGTTTCGGCTCCCCGAATCGATCATCGACGAGGAAGTCGGCTACATACTCGACCTTGGAGTCGAGTTCCGCGGCGGGGCGCGCATCGACAGCCTGAGGGCGCTGCTCCAGGGCGACGGCGGGACGTTTGACGCGATCTTCGTCGGCAGCGGCGCGCCGCGCGGGCGCGACCTCGATCTTCCCGGTCGGAACGAAGCGGCGAAGAACATCCATATCGGCATCGACTGGCTCGCCAGCGTTTCGTTCGGCCATATCGACAAGATCGGCAAGCGCGTCATCGTGCTCGGCGGCGGCAACACCGCCATGGACTGCTGCCGCAGCTCGCGGCGGCTAGGCGGCGAGGAAGTCAAGGTCATCGTGCGCTCCGGATTCGAGGAGATGAAGGCCTCGCCGTGGGAGAAGGAAGACGCGATGCACGAGGGGATCCCGATCATCAACTATCACGTGCCAAAGGCGTTCGTCCACGAGTACGGCAAGCTCACCGGGATGCTCTTCGAGAAGGTCCGAGCCGAGCACGACACCGAGGGGCGGCGAGAGCTCGTACCGACCGGCGAGCCCGACGTGCACTTTCCGTGCGACGACGTGCTGATCGCGGTCGGCCAGGAGAACGCATTCCCCTGGATCGAGCGCGACGCCGGCGTCGAATTCGACAAGCGCGGGCTTCCGGTGCTCGACAAGACGACCTTCCAGTCCACGCATCCGAAGGTGTTCTTCGGCGGCGACGCCGCGTTCGGTCCCAAGAACATCATCTGGGCGGTGGCGCACGGCCACGAAGCAGCGATCTCGATCGACGCGCTTTGCCACGGCGAGGATCTGCACAAGCGCCCGCCGCCGCTCTTCAACCTGGTGTCCCAGAAGATGGGCATCCACGAGTGGAGCTACGACAACGACGTGACCAACGACGCCCGGTTCCGGGTTCCTCTCAAGGACAAGGTGATCGCGCTTAGGAACATCAAGGTCGAAGTGGAGCTCGGCTTCGACGCCGCGCAGGCTTACGCCGAGGCGCAACGGTGCTTGAACTGCGACGTGCAGACCGTGTTCACGCCGAAGCTGTGCATCGAATGCGATGCTTGCGTGGACATCTGCCCGATGGATTGCATCACCTTCACCGCCGACGGCCAGGAGCAGGAGCTGCGGGCGCGGCTCAACGCGCCTTCGCACAACCTCACGCAGGACCTCTACGTCGCAGGCGGTCTCAAGACCGGCCGGGTGATGGTCAAGGACGAGGACGTGTGCCTGCATTGCGGGCTGTGCGCCGAGCGCTGTCCGACCGGTGCCTGGGACATGCAGAGATTCTTCTTCGAGCCGGCGCACGCGCACGACTGCTACCGTAGCGGTCCGACACCGACGGCCGGACGCGCCTTAGTGTACGGGCAGGCGGCAGAATGACGAAGCCCGCTGTCGCACCGATCGAGCGCGTCAACGACTTCGTCGTCAAGTTTGCCAACGTCAACGGCTCGGGCTCGGCATCCGCGAACCTGCTGTTCGCCAAATCGATCCTGCGCATGGGTGTCCCCGTCGCGCCGCGCAACATCTTCCCCTCGAACATCCAGGGTCTACCGACCTGGTTCGAGGTGCGCGTCAACGAGGCGGGATGGCGCGGCCGCCGCGGCGGGGTCGATCTCATGGTGGCGATGAACCCGCAGACGTGGGACCAGGACATCCGGGAGATCGAGCCGGGGGGTTACCTCTTCTACGACTCCACCAAACCGCTCCCCGCCGCGAAGTTCCGCGACGACATCACTGTGATCGGCATGCCGCTCACCGAAATCTGCAACCGCCAATATAGCGATCCGAGGCAGCGACAGCTCTTCAAGAACATCATCTACGTGGGCGCGCTCTCGGCGCTGCTCGAGATCGAGCCCGAGGCGATCGCCGAGCTGATCGGCGAGCAGTACAAGGGGAAGGAAGCGCTGCTCAAGCCCAACGTGCAGGCGATGCACATGGGGCGCACCTACGCCAAGAACGAGCTCGACTGGCCGTTGGGCATTCGGGTGCAGCGCGCCAACGCGGTGGGCGAGAAGATCTTCATCGAGGGCAACAGCGCCGCGGCGCTGGGCTGCGTCTACGGCGGCGCGACGGTGGCCGCGTGGTATCCGATCACGCCGTCCTCCTCGCTGGCGGAGGCCTTCGCGCGGCACTGCAAGCGCTTCCGCACCGATCCCGCGACCGGCAAGGCGCGCTACGCGATCATTCAGGCCGAAGACGAGCTCGCCTCGATCGGCATCGTGATCGGCGCGGGCTGGAACGGGGTGCGCGCGTTCACCTGCACCTCGGGGCCGGGCATCTCGCTGATGCAGGAGTTCATCGGGCTCGCCTACTTCGCCGAGATTCCGGCGGTGATCTTCGACATCCAGCGCGGCAGCCCGTCGACCGGGATGCCGACTCGCACGCAGCAGGCGGACCTCGTCTCCTGCGCCTACGCCTCGCACGGCGACACCAAACACGTGCTCGTCTTCCCCGAGGATCCGAAGGAGGCCTTCGAGTTCGCCGCGCTGTCGTTCGATCTCGCCGAGCGCCTGCAGACGCCGATCTTCGTCATGATGGACTTGGACATCGGCATGCAGGACTGGCTGTGCGAGCCGCTCGTCTGGGACGACTCGCGCCGGTTCGATCGCGGCAAGGTGCTGGGCTACGACGAGCTGGAAGCGGGCAAGGAGTTCGGCCGCTATCTTGACGTCGACGGCGACGGGATCCCGTATCGGACCTATCCCGGAACGCATCCGAAGCGCGGCGCCTATTTCACGCGTGGGTCGACCAAGGACCGCTATGCGCGCTACACCGAGGACGGTGCGACCTACGTCGACAACATGGAGCGGCTGCTGCGCAAGTTCGAGACCGCGAAGAATTACCTGCCCAAGCCGGTGCGCCGGAATGCTGCACAGCCCACGCGCTTCGGAGCGATCTACTTCGGCTCGACCGGGGCGGCGATGGACGAGACGCTCGCCGCGCTCGCCGGGCAGGGCATCCACCTCGACACGCTGCGCGTGCGCTCGTTTCCGTTCCACGACGAGATCGCCGATTTCATTGCCGCGCACGACCAGGTATTTGTCGTCGAACAGAATCGCGACGCGCAGATGCGCATGCTGCTCGTCAACGAATTGCCGGTCGACCCGACCAAGCTTCTACCCCTGCTGCACTACGACGGCACGCCGATCACCGCGCGGTTCATCCTGCGCGAGATCGGCGAGAAGCTCGCCCTGTTCAACGTGACGCCGCTGCGCAAGGTTGCGCCGTGACTTATCTCGCCAAGCCGAAGCTGCACCACCCCGAGCTGCCGCGGAACAAGCTCGGTTACACCCACCGCGACTACGAGGGCACGGTGTCGACGCTGTGCGCCGGCTGCGGGCACGACTCGATCTCGGGCGCGATCATCCAGGCGTTCTTCGATCTCGACATTCCGCCGCACCGCGTGGCGAAGCTCTCCGGCATCGGCTGCTCGTCGAAGACGCCGACCTACTTCCTCGGCAACTCGCACGGCTTCAACAGCGTGCACGGCCGCATGCCGTCGGTGCTGACCGGCGCCAATCTCGCCAACCGCGATCTCATCTATCTGGGCGTCTCGGGCGACGGCGACTCGGCGTCGATCGGGCTCGGCCAGTTCGCGCACGCCATGCGCCGCGGCGTGAACATGATCTATATCGTCGAGAACAACGGTGTCTACGGGCTCACCAAGGGCCAGTTCTCGGCCACCGCCGACAAGGGCTCCAAGGCCAAGCGCGGCGCGGTCAACAACGAGGAGGCGATCGATCTGGTCATGCTGGCGCTGCAGCTCGGCGCGACCTTCGTCGCGCGGAGCTTCTCCGGCGACAAGGAGCAGCTCGTGCCGCTGATCCGTGCAGCGGTCGCGCACCGGGGCGCCGCGTTCATCGACGTCATCAGCCCGTGCGTGGCCTTCAACAATCACCCCGGATCGACCAAGAGCTACGATTTCGTGCGCGAGCACAACGAGGCCGTGAACCGCCTCGACTTCATGCCGGCGCGCTCGGAGATCACCGCCGACTACCCGCCGGGAAACGTGCGCGACGTGGTGCAGCACGACGGCTCGACCCTGCGCCTGCGCAAGCTGCACGCCGATTACGACCCGAGCGCGAAGCTGGTCGCGATCAACTACCTGCACCAGCGGCAAGCCGCCGGGGAGATCGTCACGGGATTGTTGTACCTCAAGCCCGACGCCGACGATCTGCACCGGTTGCTCAATACGGTCGACGTGCCGCTCAACAGCTTGAGCGAGAAGGAGCTCGTCCCAGGGGCGACGGCGCTCGAGAAATTCAACGCGTCGCTGCGCTAGCCCGGGGCGAGCGCAGGAGCGCGAACCCCGCGGCACAGGTGTTGAATGTTACGTAGCCGCGCTCGGTTCGCCCGCCACGGGCGGCCGGCGGAGCCCTTCCGGGCCCCGCCGCCGGCGCTCTACTGCGTTACGCGATAGCTGATGCCGTTCGGCCCCGCGCCCACCCGGTAGGTCGCGACGACCTGTTGGGTGCCGGTATCGATCGCGCTCACCGTTCCCGCCCCGATATTCGTGATGAATACCGCGGCACCGTCGTTGCTCGCGACCACGCCGTGCGCGCCGGCGCCGGTCGTCACCGTGCTGCGTACGCTTCGACTGAGCGTGTCGATGACCGACACGCGGTTGTCAGGCTCGGCTTCCGTGCCCTGGTTGGCCACATAGACCTGGCGTCCGTCCGGCGTGGCGAAGACCTGGATAGGCTTGCGGCCGACGCCGACGCGCCCAACGACCTGCCGGGTCACGGTGTCGATGACCGCGACCTGGTCGTCGTCGCGCAACGACACATAGGCTTGCTTGCCGTCGGGCGTGAAACCCACCTGGACCGGGGCGCGGCCCACCGGTATGCGCGCAACCTCGGCCAGACGTGCAGTATCGATCACCGATACGCTGTTGTCCTGCACGTTCGCGACGTACAGTTCGCGCCCGTCCGGACTGGGGCGCAGCCCGTGCGGAGCGGCGCCGGTGCCCACCGTTGCCACGGTGCGCTTGGTCTTGAGGTCGACGACCGTGATCGCGTTGTCTTCCGAGTTGGTGACGTAAGCCCGGCTGCCCTTGGGGTCCGTGACCACGTGCGCCGGGTGCTTCCCGACGGGGAGCGACATCACGATCTTGCCGAAGCGCGTGGTGTCGAGAACCAGCAGCTTGCCGCGCTCCTCATCGCCGTCGTCGTCGTCCGGCTTGCTGCCCGACATGCCGGCCATGTCGTGCGCGCCACCCTCTTTCGCCGGCATGCCCACGGCCAGCAACGTCTTGCCTCCCGGGGCGATCTGGACGTTATGCGGCACGATCGGCACCTTGACCGTGTTGACCTTGCCGCTGCCGAGCTGGATCTCGCTGATTGAGTTGTCACCCTCGTTGGCGCTGTAGACCGAACCGCTCGGCAAAGCGGTCGCGTAGAGCGTGCCGCTGACCAGCGCCGTTGCGATGCTGCTGAGCTTCAATAACTGCTTGAACATGGAACCTTCCCTTGGACTCGTAAGTTGGAACCAGAGCCTGCGTCCTCGACAGCAGGCGACCTGAAGTTGCAGCCAAGGCTAAGAGCGCGAGGGGAGGTCGATGCGGCGGGGGGAAGGTGACGCTGCGCACGCCGATGGCGTCAGTGCGGGGCCCGTCGAGCGCCCGGGCGCCAGTCGTGGACACGGCGGACAGCAGCGCCCGCATGACGCACTGCTGCACACAAGCGCCGGCCGCCGGACAAGCCATGGCGCTGCCGGTGTCGCCTTCATGTCCGGTATCCGGCCCGGCGCGCTCGGCCTGGTGGCAGGGCGAGGACGTCTGGGCGGCATGCGCTGTCGGCTGCGCCGCGGCGACGGCCGCAGCCAACGTCGCCGGCAGCGGCACGAGCAGGAGCACGAGCACCACGATGCGACGAATGGCTTGCATGCGGGCGCACTCTAGGAGTCGCCGCGCGCAAGAGCCTTGATGTGCATCAAGCCGACCGAGGCCGGTGCGTGTGCCGATCCGCAAATTCGCCTCCCGATTGTTGCCGAATCCCGACACTTCTGGGCCACTCACCGCATGCACCAGCCGGCGTACAATCGCGGCGTGCGCATTTTCTGGCGAACCCTGGCGGTGCTCGGCGGCATCGTGCTGTTGCTGCTCATCGCGGTCGCGGTCGCCATCCGCACCGTCGACGTCAGGGAATTCATCGGCCCAATCCAGCAGCGCGTCAAGGACGCGACCGGCCGCGAGCTTACGGTGCGCGGCGGGATCGATCTCAAGCTGGGGCTCGCACCGAAGCTCGTGCTCGACGACGTCGCGCTGGGCAACGCGCCGTGGGGCAGAGAGCCGCAGATGATCAGCGCCAAGCGCGTCGAGGCGCAGATCGAGCTGCTGCCGCTGCTGCGCAAGCGCTTCGAGGTCATCAGCTTCAAGCTCATCGAACCGACGATTGCGCTCGAGACCGATGCCAGCGGCAAGGGCAACTGGGAATTCCCGTCGCTGTCAAGGGCGAAGACAACCAGCGATCAGGCGCCGTCCGGCGCGACGCTGGGCGGGTTCGCCGTCGGCGACGCCGCGATCTCCCAAGGCTCGGTGACCTATCGCGACGGCAAGACCGGCGCCATCACCACGATCGTGGTCGACGACCTGGAGGTGCATGCCCGCGATGGGCGCTCTCCGGTGAGCGGTCGTTTCCGCGGCAAGATCAACGGCACCACGGTCGCGCTGGAAGGCGATTTCGGGCCGCTCGATCAGCTGCTCCGCCAGCGCTGGCCGTATCCGGTCACGGTGCAGGGCGACATCAACGGCAAGAAAGCTTCGGTCGACACGCAGATCACCGTCAAGGAGCGCGTCATCGGGCTGGACAACCTGAAGGTCGGCTCCGGGTCGAGCCAGCTCTCCGGCAAGATGGCGGTGGTGAGCGCCGGTGCGCGCCCGAAGCTCACCTTCAAGCTCGATTCGCCCACGCTCTGGCTGGAGGACTTCAGTTTCCCCGCGAAGGCTCTCGCCGCCGCCAAGGCTGCGTCCAAGTCGAAATACGTGTTCAGCGACGAGCCGATCGATGTGGCTGCGCTCAAGGCGTTCGACGCTGAGGGTGAGATCGCGATCGGCACGCTGACCTTGCCCAACGGTCGCAAGCTCGAGCAGGTGCACGTGCAGCTCACGCTCGCCAACGGCAAGCTCGATCTTCCGGTGCTCCAGGCGAGCGCGTTCGGAGGGACGCTGCTCGTCCAGGCGCAGCTCGACGCGAGCCGCGCGCCGGACGCATTGCTCAGCGTGCGCGCCGAGGCGAAGAATCTCGATCTGGCGGCGATCATGACCGCGGCCGGCGTGCAGCGCGAGGTCAAGGGCGGCAAGACCGAATTCAAGGCGGACTTCAGCGCGCACGGCGCCTCGCCCCACCAGTGGGCGGCGAGCGCCAGCGGCAACGTCATCGCGGTGGTGGGGCCCGCCACGCTCGCGACCGGGAAGGTCAATCCGGACTCGTCGCTCGATCGGCTCGCGGGCGCGGTGAACCCGTTCCGCGAAACCGACTCGTTCACGCAGCTCCAATGCGCGGTGATCCGCTTGCCGCTCAAGAACGGCGTGGCCCGCGTCGATCGCAGCATCGCCGCGGAAACGAGCAAGCTCGGCGCGACCGCGAGCGGCACGCTCGACTTCCGCGACGAGATCCTCGATCTTTCGTTTCAGCCGCAGATTCGTCAAGGCGTGAAGGTCGAGATTCCGCAGGTCGCGCAACTGGTGCGCCTGCGCGGACCGTTCGCGTCGCCGTCGGTGGGCATCGATGCGACCGCGACCGCGGCCACGGTTACGCGCCTCGGCGCCGCGGTCTACACGGGCGGGCTGTCGATCATCGGCGAATCGCTGCTGGCGCAAGCCAAAGCCGATCCCGGCGCACCCTGCCAGATCGCGCTGGGGCGCGGTGGAGGCACGACGACGGCGACGAAGTCGTCGCCCAGCGCGAACCCGGCCGCGACCGCGGTCGGCGATGTCGGCAAGGCGCTCGGACGTCTGCTGGGCCGCTGAGGCCTTGGCGGGCTGCGTACCTGCCGGTCGGCAGCCCTGCCGACGGTTGGCGCCGGATACAGGACGAAGCGCCGATCAGCCGATCTGCCCCAGCACGGGGAAGGTCTGCAAAAGCCAATAGGCGAACGTGCTGAGCTTGCCGGTCAACATCGCCAGGCCGAACAACACCAGGATCACGCCGGCGGCGATTTCCAGCGGCCGCCCGGCGCGGCGCAGGAACTTCAGCCGGCCGAGCAGCTCGCGCATGAAGATAGCCGACAGCACGAACGGCAGACCCAGCCCGAGCGCATACGCGGTGAGCAGGCCGATGCTTCCCTGCAGCGAGCTCTGGACGGCGCTCACGGTAAGGATCGCGCCGAGTACCGGCCCGATGCACGGCGTCCAGCCGAAGCCGAAGGCGACGCCCAGCACGAATGCGGTCGCCGGGTGACCGCCCGCGACGCGGGGGTGCAGACGGAAATCGCGCTGGAACCAGGGGATGCGACTCATAGCCCCCAGCATGAACAGCCCGAACAGGATGACGATGACCCCCCCGACGATGTTGGTCTCGTACCGATACTGCAGGAAGAGCCGCCCCACGGCGGTTGCGCTGGCACCGAGCGCGACGAATACGGCACCGAACCCGGTGACGAAGAACGCGCTCAACACCACCGCCTTGACGCGGCGGTGCCCGTGAAGCACGGCCGCGGGCCCGCGTTGCGACTGCCCTGCGATGTAGGAGATGTAGCCCGGTACCAGCGGCAGGACGCACGGCGACAGGAAAGACACGGCCCCGCCCAGGAAGGCGACGGCGAGGCCGAGGTTCGACGCGTCGGTCATCGCTCGTGGCACCTCGAGACGCAGCGAGCGCTACGGCTTGGCATTGAGCATCCGCTCGCTCGCCGCCACCACGTTCTCGGTCGGAATGGCGCCGACCAACGGCTCGCTCGCTCCGGTTTCGTTGTTGCGAACGACGGTCGTCGGCATGGCCCTGACGCCCGCTGCGCCGCCTTTGTGGTGGGAGCCATCGCCCTGCGCTTCACGTTCCAACGATACTATCCATGGTCCTGTAGTGGACCTCGTTTCACGTCGGGCGCGGCAGGTACCGGCGGATCGTGTCCAGTACTTCGGGACGATCCCATTGCGCCGGGCCCACGACGCGGCCGATCTCACGGCCTTCGCGGTCGAGAAGCAACGTGGTCGGAATGCCGAGGATGCTCAAGCTGTCGCCTGCCTGCGCGCTGGCGTCGACGTAGACTGCGAGGTGCTGCACGTCGATCTCGTCGAAGAAGCTCTTGACGACGGCCTGACCGCCGCGATCGATCGACAGGGCGACGACCTCGAAGTCGGCGCTGCCGAGCTTGGCTTGGAGCCGGTCGAGCGTGGGCATTTCCTTGCGGCACGGGCCGCACCAGGTCGCCCAGATGTTCAGAAGGACGACCTTGCCCCGAAAGTCGGTCAGCGAGCGCTTCTGATTGTTGCCGTCTTCGAATTCGACGTTCGCCACGGCGCGGGGCGACGAGTACGGAACGAACTTGAACTGCCGCTCGGCAGGGGCCGAGGCCTGCGGCGACGGCATCACCGCGGTTGCCGGCGGCCCTGACGATAGCCAGACGCCGACCAGCGAGGCGGCCAGTGCGATCAGCCCGAGGACGACGAACGCCGTCTTCCAGATCAGCGCTTGCCGATTCGCGCCGGCCCGGGGACCCTCCGGTTGAAGAGCGCTCATTTCTTTTGCAGCTCGCGAACGAGCGGCAGCATGGTCTGGTTCCAAACGGCGGGCGAGATGGGCCCGATCTGCTTGTATCGGATGATGCCCTCGCGGTCGACGATAAACGTCTCGGGTACGCCGTATACGCCCCAGTCGATCGCCACCCGGCCATCGATATCGGCGCCGGTGCGCGCGTAAGGATCACCCATCTCGTCCAGCCAGCGCGCCGCGTCCTCGGGCTGGTCCTTGTAGTTGAGGCCGTAGACGGGGAGCACGCCATCGCGTTCGATCTGCATGAGCACCGGGTGTTCCGCTCGGCACGCCACACACCATGAGGCGAACACGTTCACCAGCGAGACCTGGCCTTTGAGATCCGCGGTCGCCAGGCCGAGCGACCGGCCTCGCACCGGTGGTAGCGCGAATTGGGGGACCGGTTTCCCGATGAGCGGTGAGGGAACCAGCGACGGATCGCGTCCGAGCCCGATGGCCAAGAAGACGCCGATCACCACAAAGAGCAGCAGCGGCACGAGGAGCAGCAGGCGGCGCCTCGGGGCCCGCGCTGTCATCGCCGCCGGCGCGCCGGGGCTTGTTTCAGATAGAGTTTCATGAACCGGTGTCATGGACATTCACTCCTGATCTGGCGCATTTAAGCCTTGCGCCGCCGCCGTGCCGCCCGGGAGCAGCTTGAGACCGTGCGCCATCGCGTCGACCCGGATCTGCGACCAGGGCTGCGGCCAGGAGACCGCGGTCAACGAGCTTAGGGAACCTCTGAAATACCTCCGCGCGGTTGCGACGGCCGCGTTTCGGGATGGAATACGCGAAGCAGCGAGCGACGTGTACCGGGCGTACACGAGCGAAGCTGCGACAAAGTAGACCGCCCGAAACGCGGCCGTCCCTCCGGGCTGCGGCAAAATGCGGCGCCTGCTTCGCCGCCCTCCTCGGTAATAGGATGAACTATTACCCTTCGTCGGGCGTCTCGCATTCATCCGCATTTTGCTC
>DASVPH010000081.1:0-35883 GCA_036382945.1 Casimicrobiaceae bacterium | reverse complement strand
ACATGCCGAGAGACGATCCCGCGCGCCGAGCGCGCGAAGCGAACCGCAGCCATAGCTTGGGCTATGGCGAGGATGAGCGACAAAGCGATCGGCGATGCGGGTCGGCTCGAACATAGCGAAACTTATGGGGCGCGGTACTAGGGCGGCGATCGAGGGTCGAGGGTTGGGATCGGGAATCGGGATCGAGAGTCGAGGGGATTCAGGCGCGGGCGGGGGAAATGAGAGAGAATAGGCGCCACCGATCGCCTTTCTCGTAACCCCTCCCTCGATCCTCGGCCCCGATCCTGACCCCGGCGGATGCGGCACCTCATCCTCGACACGGAAACCACGGGCCTCGACCCGAAGCAGGGTCACCGCATCATCGAGATCGCTGCCGTGGAGGTGGTCGACCGGCGCCTGACCGGCCGCAGCGTGCACTTCTACTTGAATCCCGACCGCGAGATCGACGTCGGCGCGACCGACGTCCACGGGTTGACCTGGGACATGCTGCGCGACAAGCCCCGCTTCGAGGACATCGCCGGCGAGCTCATCGAGTTCGCGCGCGGCGCGCGCTGGGTGATCCACAACGCGCCCTTCGACCTGGCGTTCCTGGACGCGGAGCTCGAGCGGCTGCAGCTCACCCTGACGGCGGGCCTGTGCGAGTGCGCCATCGATACGCTCGCGCTCGCTCGCGAGCAGTTTCCGGGCAAGAAAAACAGTCTGGACGCGCTCTGCGAGCGTTTCGCCATTGCCAACGCGCACCGGACGCTGCACGGCGCGTTGCTCGACGCGCGGTTACTCGCCGAGGTTTACCTGGCGATGACGCGCGGCCAGGAAAGCCTGGTGATCGACCTCGCGGCTCCGGCGCCGGCTGCCGCCATTGCCGGCACGAGCGCGCTTCCCGCCGTGCGCGTCCTCGAGCCCACCGCCGAAGAGCTTGCCGCGCACCTCGAGTATCTGGCGGCCATCGACCGCGAGGCTAAGGGCCGCTGCCTCTGGCTCGAGCTCGGCGAGGGCCGCCTGCCGGTGGCCGAGGCCGCCTAAAGGCGCCCCGTAACCGTTCTGTCATGCGCGCGATCGATACTGCGAGAGCTGCACTGTCCAGCGCCCCCTCGGTGAGCTCGATCGCGTCCGTTCCCACTCCGGTGCCCGGCAGGGAGCCCGATCCGCAGGCGATCAATCGCGAGCTGTCGATGCTGGCGTTCAACCGTCGGGTGCTCGCCATGGCGGAGGATCCGGCGACGCCGCTCCTCGAGCGACTGCGCTTTCTGTGCATCGTCAGTAGCAACCTCGACGAGTTCTTCGAGATCCGGGTCGCGGGCTTGCGCGAACAGCTCCGCCTCAAGGCGCCTCTGGTCGGCACGTCGCTGCACGAGCTCAGAACCAACCTCGTCGCGATCAGCGAAGGTGCCCAGAGGCTGATGGCCGAGATGTACGGCGTGCTCAACGGGCAGATCCTTCCTGCGCTCAGCGCCGCAGGAATCCGCATGCTGCGCGGCGCCGAGCGCACGCCCGCGCAGCGCGCCTGGGTGGCCGCTTACTTCCAGCGCGAGATCCGCCCGCTCTTAACCCCCATCGGCCTCGACCCGGCGCACCCGTTTCCGCAGGTGGTCAACAAGAGCCTGAACTTCATCGTCGAGCTCTCTGGGCGCGATGCGTTCGGACGCGAGACCGCGGTGGCCATCGTCAAGGCGCCGCGTCTGGTGCCGCGCGTGATCAAGATGCCGCGGGAAGTCGCCGGCGCCGACAACACCTTCGTGCTGCTCTCCTCGATCATGCACGCCCACCTGCACGAGCTGTTCGCAGGTCGCGACGTGGTGAGCTATTCGCAGTTTCGGGTCACGCGCGACGCCGACCTGTGGATCGACGAGGAGGAAGTGAAGAATCTACGCCAGGCGCTGGAAGGCGAGCTGCCGCAGCGGCAGTTCGGGCTCGCCGTGCGGCTAGAGGTCGCGGCGAGCTGCCCGCAGCACCTTGCCGCCTTCCTGCTGCAGCAGTTCGAGCTCGCCGACACCGATCTGTACCGCTGCGAGGGGCCGGTGAATCTCGCGCGCATGTCGGCGCTCTTGGACCAGGTCGAGCTCGACGAGCTCGAGTATCCGGCGTTCCTGCCGGGCTTGCCCGACCGGTTGCGCGACAAGCAGGATCTCTTCGCCACGATCCGGCAGCACGACATCCTCCTGCACCACCCCTTCCAGTCGTTCGAGCCGGTGGTCGAGTTCATCCGCAAGGCGGCCGACGATGCAGACGTCGTCGCGATCAAGCAGACCGTCTACCGCACCGGCGTCAACTCGGTGTTGATGGAAGCGCTGGTCGAGGCCGCGGGCCGCGGCAAGGAGGTGACGGTCGTGGTCGAGCTGATGGCGCGCTTCGACGAGGAGGCCAACATCAACTGGGCGGAGCGGCTGGAGCAGGCGGGAGCGCAGGTCGTCTACGGTGTGTTCGGATTGAAGACGCATGCCAAGCTCGCGCTGCTGCTGCGGCGGGAGAACGACGCCAGCGGCCGGGCGCAGCTTCAGCGCTACGCGCATCTCGCCACCGGCAACTACCATCCGCGCACCGCGCGCCTGTATACCGATTTCGGACTGCTCACCGCGAACCCGGAGATCTGCGGCGACGTCGACGAAGTGTTTCTGCACATCACCAGCCTCGCCAAGGCGAATCGGCTCAAGCGGCTCTGGCTCTCGCCGTTCACCATGCATCGGCATCTGCTCGAGGCGATCCGCCGCGAGACGCGCCACGCCAAGGAAGGCAAGCGCGCGCGCATCGTGGCGAAGATGAACGCGCTGCTCGAGGAGGCGGTGATGAGGGCGTTGTACTCGGCGTCTCAGGCGGGTGTGGAGATCGACCTCATCGTACGCGGTGCGTGCGCGCTGCGGCCCGGCGTCAAAGGGGTTTCCGACCACATTCGCGTGCGCTCGGTGGTGGGCCGTTTTCTCGAGCACAGCCGCGTCTGGCTTTTCGACAACGACGGCGCCGAGGATGTCTATCTCGCCAGCGCCGACTGGATGGGGCGCAACCTCTTCCGGCGCATCGAGGTCGCCTTTCCGGTCCTCGATCCCGCGCTCAAGGCACGGGTGATCGACGAAGGGTTGAAGCCCTATCTCGACGATACTCAGGATGCGTGGGAGCTTGCGGCCGATGGCACGTATGCGCGGGCCAAGGCCAAGGGGCGCGCGTCGGCCGCCTCCGCGCAGCTCGAGCTCCTGGAACGCATGGCGGACAAGACCGCCGCGGGATTCTAGCCGGTATGGATCTGATCCTCTGGCGCCACGCGGAAGCCGAGCCGGGCGAGCCCGATCTCGGCCGGCGGCTCACCGCGAAGGGCCTCAAACAAGCCGAGCGCGTGGCCACCTGGCTCGACGGACATCTGCCCGACACGACGCGGATACTGGCAAGCCCCGCCGAGCGCGCGCAGCAGACCGCACGCGCGCTCAAGCGCAAGTTCCGGGTCGTCCCCGAGCTGGCACCGGGCGCGGCGCCCTCCGACGTGCTCGCGGCAGCGGGCTGGCCTGACGCGCGCGCGGCCGTGCTCGTCATCGGCCATCAACCCACCCTCGGCGAGCTCGCCGCGCTGCTGCTCTGCGGCGAGGCGCAGCCGTGGAGCATGCGCAAGGGTGCGGCGTGGTGGCTCACCAACCGTGTGCGCGACGGCGCACCCAGCGTCGTGCTCAAGGTCGTGATCGGGCCGGACTTCGTGTAACGCCGCTCGGGCGCCCCGGCGCGGCTGCGTCCGGGATCAGTCCCGCGCCGCCTTCCACGGGTAGCCCAGCGCGTCCCACTGCGAGCGTTCCTTGGCGAGCAGGTGCGCGGTCAGCGGATGGGCGGCAAGCCAGCGCGCCGAGACATCGAGCGCGATGCGCCGACCGACCTTGAGCCGCAGGCGGGGCAGGGCGATCGCGGCGCGCGCGTGGTGGAAGAGCACGCCGAGCCGCAGCGCCAGGAGCTGGAGCCGAATGTCCTCGTCGCCCAGCACCGCTTCAACTTTGGCCAGACCTCCGCGGCAGCCGAAGACCAGCAGCGCGAGCCTCCCCTGCTCGCCGGCCGAGAAGCCGGGCATGTCGGCGTGCTGGAGGATGTACGCGCCGTGCTTGTGGAAGCCGATGTGCGAGACCGACATGCCGACCTCATGCAGCGTTGCCGCCCAGGCAAGAAGCTGGAGCGTTCCGGCCTCCGGCCGCCCGAGCGCGCGCCGATACAGGCTCGTCGCCAGATCGGCTACCCGCGCCGCGTGCTCGCGATCGATGGTGTAGCGCTTGACGAAGCGCTCGACGGTCACACCGCGCACATCTTCGTCGATCGTCCGGCCGAGCAGATCGTAGAGCACCCCCAGGCGCAGCGCGCCACCGACCGGATCGATGCGCTGGACCTTGAGCTCGGCAACCGCAGCGGCCATGATGGCCAATCCCGCGGCCAGCACCGGCGCTCGCTCGGGCTTGAGCGCGTGCAGCGACAGGCGCTTGACGTGCTTGGCCGCGAGCATGCGCTGCTTGAGGCGGGCGAGCCCTACCGGGGTGATGCCGCCGCCCGAGAAGCCGTTCTGCTCCAGGATCTCGGAGAGCGCCGCCGCAGTGCCGGACGAGGCGTACGCATCGTGCCAGTGACGCGGGCCGAACTCCTTAGCGATCGCCTCGATCTCGGCCCCCGCCGCGGTCTCCGCCGCAGCGAACGCCTCCTCGGTGAGCCGACCGTCCGGGAAGAAGCGTTCGGTCATGCCCACGCAGCCGATCTTGAGCGACTCCAGGCGCTCGGGCTCGAGGCCGCGGCCGATGATGAACTCGGTCGATCCGCCGCCGATGTCGATCACCAGCCGCGGCTCGACTGACCGTGGCAGCTCGTGCGCGACGCCGAGGTAGATCAGCCGCGCCTCTTCATGCCCGCCGATGACGTCGATCGGGAACCCGAGGGCGCGCTCCGCCTGCGGCAGGAACTCGCGGGCGTTCTTCGCCACGCGGAAGGTGTTGGTCGCGACCGCGCGCACCGCGGCGGGGTGCAGCCCAGCCAGGCGCTCGCGGAAGCGGGCGAGGCATTCGCGCGCCGCTTTCATCGCCGCGGGCTTGATCCGCCCTTGCGGGTCGAGACCGGCACCGAAGCGCAACGTCTCGCGCCAGGTGTCGAGACGATAGATTTGATCGCCCTCGACGCGCCCGATCTCGAGTCGGAAGCTGTTCGATCCCAGGTCGACGACGGCGAGCGTGCGTACAGGCGCGGTCGAGGCGGTCGCCGTGCGGGCCATGGCAGGTCGAGGCGAAAAGCGGACGCGAGCCGGAGCGAGGCGGAGCGCCAAGGCTAACAGAAACGGCGACGCGCCTTTGGACCGTTGCGCCTTTCTGCTACCCTTGCGCGCTCCATTGTCGCGTGCCGCCTGCCTTGCCGATGCCGGTCGACTACCTCAAGAAGATCCTGACCGCCAAGGTCTATGACGTGGCGATCGAGTCGCCGCTCGAGCTCGCCCCGACGCTCTCCGCGCGGCTCGGCAACACGGTACTGCTCAAGCGCGAAGACCAGCAGCCGGTGTTCTCGTTCAAGCTGCGTGGGGCGTACAACCGGATGGCGCACCTCTCGACCGCGGAGCGCGCGCGAGGGGTCGTGGCCGCCTCGGCCGGCAATCACGCGCAGGGCGTGGCGCTCGCCGCGCAGCGGCTCGCCTGCACGGCGACGATCGTCATGCCCGTCACCACGCCGTCGATCAAGATCCACGCCGTCCAAGCGCGCGGCGCCAAAGTGCTGCTCCACGGCGATTCGTACAGCGATGCCTACGCCCGCGCCACCGCGCTCGCGCGGTCGACGGGGGCGGTGTTCGTGCATCCGTACGACGATCTCGACGTGATCGCCGGTCAAGGCACGATCGGAATGGAGATCCTGCGCCAGCAGCAGAGCGCGATCGACGCGATCTTCGTGCCGGTCGGGGGTGGCGGATTGATCTCGGGCGTCGCCGCCTATGTCAAGCGCGTGCGGCCCGAGGTCCGGGTGATCGGCGTCGAGCCGGTCGATTCGGCGGCGATGGCGCGCTCGCTCGAGGCCGGACGCCGGGTGAAGCTCGACCAGGTGGGGCTCTTCGCCGACGGGGTGGCCGTCAAGCAGGTTGGCAAGGAGCCGTTTCGGATCTGCCGCGAGCTCGTCGACGAGATGGTGCTGGTCGATACCGACGCGATCTGCGCGGCGATCAAGGACGCCTTCGAGGACACGCGCTCGATCCTCGAGCCGGCCGGTGCGCTCGCCATCGCAGGGGTCAAGACGTACTGGGAGCGGCATCGCACGCGCGACCGGACCTTTGTTGCGATCGCTACCGGAGCCAACATGAACTTCGACCGCTTGCGCTTCGTTGCCGAGCGCGCCGAGCTCGGCGAAGAGCGCGAGGCGATCCTCGCGGTCACGATCCCGGAGCGGCCCGGCAGCTTCCGCGAGTTCTGCGCGCTGCTCGGCAAGCGCAACGTCACCGAATTCAACTATCGCTACGGCGATGCGAAGATCGCGCACATCTTCGTCGGCGTCGAAGTGCACAGCCGTCGCGAGACCGTGGAGCTCCTGCGGGCGATGCACAGGCGGCGCATCGAGGCGTACGACCTCTCCGACAATGAGATGGCGAAGCTCCACGTGCGGCACCTGGTCGGCGGGCACGCACCGGAGGCCGAGCACGAGATTCTGTTCCGCTTCGAGTTCCCGGAGCGGCCGGGCGCGCTGATGCAATTCCTGAACAGCATGAGCCGCGGCTGGAACATCAGCCTGTTCCACTACCGCAACCATGGCGCCGACTATGGCCGCGTGCTGGTCGGCATGCAGGTCCCGCCCGCCGACCACGCCGAGTTCCAGCGCTTCCTCGATCGGGTGGGCTACCACTACGTCGACGAATCGGCCAACCCTGCCTATCGGATGTTCCTGGGCCGGTAGCCGCGTAGCCTGGCGCTGCCTCCGGTTGTCCCGAGGTACCGGGCTCGAAACTTGCATTTCTGCGTTCTGGGCCCGGTTTTGAGCCGTCCCGAGCCGGAAACTGCCGAAAAACGTCGGATCTGCGCAGGCTTTGCGCGAAGTCGATGTTGTAAATCCCTCAGAAGGCAGCGCTTTGGTGGTTCTGGCAAGGATTATGCTCTAGGCATTTGCTTACATCCGTGGCACACTTTCGCGAGGTCTGCATGGAAGCGATGACTGCAAGTATTCGATTGATCGACGACGCCGGGGGCCGGGCCGTGGCAGATGTAGCCGTCTTGAAGGGCGTGAAAGTGATGGTGATCGACGACAGCAACACGATTCGTCGCAGCGCCGAGATCTTTCTGCTCCAGGCGGGCTGCACGGTGATCCTGGCCGACGACGGGTTCGACGCCCTGGCCAAGATCACCGACCACCAGCCGGACCTGATCTTCGTGGACATCATGATGCCGCGGCTCGACGGCTACCAGACCTGCGCGCTGATCAAGAAAAATGCCAAGTTTCAGCAGACTCCGGTGGTAATGCTGTCGTCAAAAGACGGCTTGTTCGATCGCGCCCGCGGCCGCATGGTCGGATCGGATCAATATCTGACCAAACCCTTCACCAAGGAAAGCCTGTTGAAGGCGGTGGCCACCCACGTGAAGGCGATCGTGCATCAATCCAGTTGAAGGGCGAACCGCCAACCGCCATGGCGGAGGTGGGAGCGCGTACGGGGGACGTGATTGAGGGGCAGCGCATCATGGCAATCAAGCGCATTCTGATCGTCGACGATTCGCCGACCGAGCGGCATGTCCTCAACGACATGCTGACCAAGGCCGGGTACGAGGTCGTTGCCAGCGACAACGGCGAGGACGCGATCCTGAAAGCGAAAACCGTCAAGCCGGACCTGATCCTGATGGACGTGGTCATGCCGGGGCTGAACGGCTTCCAGGCCACGCGAGCCATCAGCCGCGACCCGACCACGCGCACCGTGCCGATCATCCTGTGCACCTCCAAGAGCCAGGAGACCGACAAGATCTGGGGGCTGCGCCAGGGTGCGCGCGACTATATCGTGAAACCGGTGAAACGCGAGGAGCTGCTCGCGAAGATCACCGCATTCGGCTGAGCCGCCGTCCAAGTCGAAGAGCGCGATGGCCCGTGCCGCAAAGCTCGACCTCCGGGCATTCCAGCAAGAGCTGGCCGCCCGGCTCGCCGCCAAGACCGCGGCGCAGGTCGAGCAATCGCGGCTGGGACTCGCCTGCGCCAGTGAGCAGTGGCTGATCCGACTCTCCGACGCGGGCGAGGTGATCGCGCTGCCGCCCACCGCAAGCGTGCCGCTGACCAAGCCCTGGTATCTGGGCATCGCCAACATCCGCGGCAATCTGTACGGGGTGATCGACTTCGCCGGCTTTCTGGGGCATCCGCTCGAGCCGATCGCCACGGGCGCGAGCCAGAGCCGATTGGTGCTGTTCGGGCCGCGGGTGGGGGAGCTTCGCGCCGGACTGATCGTGCATCGGGTTCTGGGCTTACGCAACCTGGCCGAGCTTTCTCCGAGCGAGCCCGTGGCGGGCGCACCGCACTGGTACGGAGCGCGCTGGACGGAAACGGGCGGCGCGGCTTGGCAGGAGATCGATCTGGCGCGGCTCGCGCAGGACCCTGCCTTCCTGCAGGTGGGTCTGTGACGCGGAGGGAAAGCGGGATGTACAGCGACCGTTCGGGATGGGAGAGGACATGGCGCTCACTCTGAATCTGAAAAGCATGCTCGGCGCGAGGCCGGCACGATCCGCGGCGGAGGCCGAGCTCGAGATGCCGACCACCACACAGGTCAAGATGAGCGCGCCGCCGCCGGGCTACGACCCGCTCGCTTCGGCGTCGATCATGGAGCAGCTGCGCACGGCCGCGGCCGAGAAGCGGCAACCCGGGCGCTTGCCTTTCATCGGTCACCTGCCGGCTGCGAAGCAGTACCAGATTCTCGGCGCGCTGATCGGGATCTTCGTGGTGCTGGCGCTGCTGATGCTGTTCCTGTACATCACGCTCACCGCGAGGACCGCCGCCAGCGCGAGCACCTCCACCGAGATGCAGATGCTCTCGCAGCGGCTCGCGCGCGGGACCTCGCTCGCCGTGCAGGGCAATGCCGGCGCCTTCGAGGCGGTCAAGGACTCGCGCGATCGCTTCCGCGCCGACCTCGACGCGATCAGCAAGGGGGGCACGATCAAGGGGGCGTCGGTAGACGTCCCGAGCACGGAGGCGTTGCAGACGCAGCTCAACAAGGTCGGCTCGCGCTGGGAGAGGGTCGAGAAGAACGCGACCGCCGTGCTGGAGAACCAGGCGCCGCTGCTGTCGCTGTCCAAGGGACTGGAGGGGATCAACCAGGGCAACACGACGCTGCTCGAACTGGCGCAGCAGGCTTCGTCGCAAGCGGCGGCCGGGGGCGCGAGCGTGCGCGAGATCGACTTCACCAGCCAGCTCGCGATGCTCTCGCAGCGCATCGCCAAGAACGCCAACTCGCTGGTATCGGCAGACGAAATCGATCCCGAGGTCGCCTTCCTGCTCGGCAAGGACACCGGCACGTTCCGCGACATCCTGAACGGGCTGCTCAAGGGAAGCGAGTCGCTGCGACTGTCGGGCGTGCGCAACGAGGAAGCGCGCGCCACGCTCTCCGACCTGCAGAAGCGCTTCGCGACCTACGAGGCGGGCGTCAACGCCATCCTGCAGAACATGCAACGGCTGGTGGTAGCCAAGGAGGCCGCGCGCGGCATCAACCAGGAGTCCGAGCCGCTGCTCGCCGACGCGACCAATCTGGCTGCGGGCTACGAGAGCCAGACCGCCGGACGCCTGGGAGCGCTCGGTGCGGCGATCTTCTTCGCGGTGTTCGCGCTGCTGTTCGCCGCGGCATTGGCCAAGGTCCTCTACGACGAGCAGAAGGCGAGCGCATTCGAAAGCGAGCAGGAGAACAAGCGCAACCAGGAAGCGATTCTGCGGCTGCTCAACGAGATGGGGAACCTCGCCGACGGTGATCTTACGGTGCAGGCCTCGGTGACCGAGGATGTCACCGGCGCGATCGCCGATTCGATCAACTTCACCATCGAGGAGCTGCGCACGCTGGTCAAGGGGATCAACAGCGCGACCGACCAGGTGGCGAAGGCCACGACCGATGCGCAGGCGATCTCGAATCGGCTCTACGAGGCCGCGCAGCGGCAGAACCGCGAGATCCAGCAGGCTTCGGCCTCGGTGCTGCAGATGGCGCAATCGATCAACGAGGTCTCGCAGAGCGCCGCGCAGTCGGCGCGGGTGGCGCAGCAATCACTGGCGGCCGCGGAGAAGGGCGGCCAGGCGGTGCAGAACCAGATCTCCGGCATGAACGAGATCCGCACCCAGATCCAGGACACCGCCAAACGCATCAAGCGCCTCGGCGAATCGTCGCTGGAGATCGGCGAGATCGTCGAGCTCATCTCGGACATCACCGAGCAGACCAACGTGCTGGCGCTGAACGCGGCGATTCAGGCGGCATCCGCCGGTGAGGCGGGCCGCGGCTTCACGGTGGTCGCCGAGGAGGTGCAGCGGCTCGCCGAACGTTCGGGTGAGGCGACCAAGCAGATCGACGCCATCGTGAAGACGATTCAGGCCGACACCCAGGACGCGGTTGCGGCCATGGAGAAGAGCACCGTCGGCGTGGTCGAAGGCACGAAGCTCTCCGACGCGGCAGGGCAGGCGCTGGATGAGATCCGGCGCGTTTCGCGCGAGCTGGCGGAGCTGATCGGCGGCATTTCCGCGCAGACGCAGAAGCAGTCCGCCTCGGTGTCGGAGGTCACCCGCGGCATGCAGGGCATCTTGAAGATCACCGAGGAGACGACCGAAGGCACCAAGCAGACCAATGTCTCGATCGGACAGCTCACCAAGCTGGCGGCCGAGCTGCGCAGCTCGGTAGCGGGCTTCAAGGTGTAGGGGGCGTATTTCTTGCTTCGCTCGCCGGAAACGCCCCGACATCCAACGAAGCCATGGCGATAGACACCGGCTCTGACTTCGACCTTGGGCCGCTGTCGTGGGTCCAGGGCGAAATCGACCACGCGCTCAGCCGCGGTGTGGATGCGCTCGCGACGTTCAAGGCCGCCCCGCGCGACGCGACTGCGCTCAAGCTGGCTCGTACCCACATCCACCAGGCCGCGGGCGCAATCCAGATGGTCGGCCTCGATGCCGTCACGGCGTATACCGACGAGCTCGAGCGCCAGCTCGCGCGCCTGGAAGAGCTCGCCTCCGCCGAGGTGCCCGCCGCATGCGACCTGGTCGACCGCGCGTGCCGCAAGCTCAAGATCTTCCTGGACGAGCTGGTCGGCGGTGCGAACCCCGTGCCGCTCAAGCTCTTCCCCGAATACGAATCGATGCAGCAGGCCCGCGGCGCGAAAGCGGCCGCACCCACCGATCTGTTCTATCCCGATCTGTCGCCGCGCGCACCGAAGATTGCGGCGAACACGGCGGTGACGCCGCAGCGGCTTGCTTCGTACCTGATCAAGCAGCGGCGCGTGTTCCAGCGCGGGCTTCTCGTCTGGCTGCGCGGTGACGAAGAGGGCGCGCGGTTGATGCGCGAGGCGGTCCAGGGCATCGAGGACGTGCAGACGCATTCCGCGCAGCGCTCGTTCTGGTGGGCGGTCGGGGCGTTGCTGGAAAGCATCGTCGATGGAGGCGTTGAGGCCGGCTTTGGTGTCAAGCAGCTCTGTGGCCGGATCGACCTGCAGATCCGCCGTTTCATCGAAGGCTCGACCAAGGTCGCCGACCGCATGCGGCGCGAGGTGCTGTATTACGTCGCGATCAGCGCGCCGGTGGGACCGCAGGTGCAGGCGGTTCAGCGCGCCTACCGGCTGCCCGGGCTGATCCCGACCGCGGAAGTGCTTTCCGCCGACGTGGTGCGGGTGCAGCCGCATTTGCGCGAAGCGCGCGACCTGCTTACTACGACGAAAGACCTGTGGCTCAAGCTCACCGGCGGGCGCGCGGAGAGCCTGCCCAAGCTCAAGCAGACGCTCTCGGTACTGCGCGACAAGACAGCGGCGATCGGCGAAGCGTCGCTGTCGAAGCTCGCGAGCGCGCTGGCAGCGAAGCTGGACAAGCTTCCCGCCGGAGCGATTCCCGAAGCGTTGGCGATGGAGTACGCCACGGGGCTGCTGCTCGCCGAGTCGGCGGTCGAGAACTTCGCCTCACGGTCGGCGGAGTTTCCGAAGCAGGTCGAGGCGATGATCGCGCGGCTCGACGCGGCGCAGGGCGGTCGTCCCGTGGCCGCTGCCGCGGCGCCGATCCTCGACGAAATGGCGCGCCGGGCACAGGAACGGTTGCTTCTCGCCCAGGTCGGGCGCGAGATCCAGGCCAACCTGCGACACATGGAGCAGGTGCTCGACGCCTTTTTCCGCGACCACGAAAAGCGCGCCGATCTCGCCACGCTCTCCCAGGATACCAAGCAGATCGTGGGCGCATTGAAGATGCTCGGGCTCGAGCACGCCGAGCAGCTCCTCGCGTTGTGCCAGCAACAGATCGACGAATACGCCAAGCCGGACACGGTCGTGGCCAACGAGGGCCTGGAGCTGCTCGCGGAATCGCTTTCCGGCTTGGGCTTCTACATCGAAGCGGTCGAGCAGCAGCGCCCGGATCGCGAGCGTCTGATCGAGCCGCTCTTGGCGAAGCGGCTCGGCACGCCGCTGCAGCCGCAGGTGGAGGCGCACGATACGGTCGAAGCGGCGGTGATCGAGCTCAGGGCCGCGCTGCCGGCGACGATCGCCGAGCTCAAGCGCTCGCCCGGCGAAGCGGGTGTGCGCGAGCGGCTCGCCGCGGAGCTGACAGCGCTCAAGAACGATGCCGAGCTGATCGGCGATCCCGGGCTGCAATCGGACGCCGACGCGGCGCTGGCGCTGCTCGCGCGTGCCGGCGCGGGCGACACCGCCGCACTGCAGGACGCCATCGCCGCGATCGCTTCGGGCGACGAAGCGGCACCCGCGCCGGCGCCTTCGGAAGAGACCCAGCGGCTGCTCGAGACGCAAGCCTCCCAGCTCGACGCCGAGCTCTTGGAGATCTATTTGACCGAGGCCGACGAGGTGCTCGACCGTGTCGCCTCGAGCGCGGTGCAGCTCAAGGCGCAGCCCGACGATCGGGAAGCGTTGATCACCGTGCGGCGCGGCTTTCACACGCTCAAGGGAAGCGGCCGCATGGTCGGTCTGACGGAGCTGGGCGAGATCGCCTTTGAGGTCGAGAGAATCCACAACCGGCTGCTGGAGGACGAACGGCCGGCCACGCCGGCGGTGCTGGCCATGATCGACAGCGCCCAGACGAGCTTCCGCGTCTGGGTGGACACGCTGCGGCGCAAGGGACGCGTCGCCCCGGACCCGAAGGCGCTGCGCGCGGCCATCGCCAAAGTCGAGGCGCAGTTGCCGAGGCGCGATGCGCTGCGCCCCACGGCCGCGCCGCTCGCGGCCACACCGCCTGCTCCACCGAGCAGCGCGCCGATCGAAGTGCTCGAGCTCGACGAGACGCCGTCGTTCGAGCCCGAACCTCGCGCTGCGTCGAGGCCGACCGCGGAAATCATCGAGTTCAGCCCGCCGGCCGCGCCTCGCGCGGCGATACCCGATGCACCGCCCGCGCCGCCCCAGGTAGCCGCCGAGCCCGACGAGGTCAGCGTCGGCGAGGTGACGCTGTCGAGCGCGCTCTATCACATCCTGTGCGACGAGGCGCAACAGCATCTGGCGAGTCTCGATGCGGAGCAGCAGGCGCTCGAGTCCGATCCGGCACGTACGCCTTCACAAGCCATGATTCGCGCGAGCCACACGCTCTGCGGCATCCACCGCACCGGAGGCTTCGGCCTCGTGGCGACCACTGCCAAGGCGCTCGAGCAGTGTCTGCTGGGTCTCGAGGGGCGCGGCGCCCCGTTGCCTTCGACCGCGCAGCCGGTGCTGGCACGGGCGATCGCGGGGCTGCATGCACTGACCGCGCGCGTTCGTTCGCGCACGGCCTTCGATGCCGGCGATCGCGCCGAAGCCGCGGAGATCGCGGCGGAGCTCGAGGCGCTGCGGCACGAGGTGACGCCGGAGACAACCGCTGAGGACAGCGAGAGCCAGGCCGCCCGTGCGGCTGCCGCGGAGGAGGCGCACGAAGCGCCCGCGCCGGGCCCCGTAGCGCCGGCGGTCGCAGCGCCGTACGCCGAGGCACCGGCCAAGCCCGCTGCGCGTCGCGCGCCGCGCGACGCAGGCGCGGCTCCCAGCCCGGCGGCGGCCACACCGGCGGCAGAGGACATGCTCGCGAGCGTTCAGGACGATGTCGACGAGCAGGTGCTTCCGATCTTTCTCGAGGAGGCGGCCGAGCTGTTCCCGCAAGCGGGCGAACAGCTGCGCGTCTGGCGCCGCCACCCTGCGCAGAGGGAAACTGCGCAAGCGCTGCGGCGCACGCTGCACACCTTCAAGGGCAGCGCACGCATGGCCGGCGCGATGCGGCTGGGCGAGCTCACCCATCTGATGGAGAGCCGGCTGCTCACGGGCGACGGCTTGGTCGAGCCGTCGCCGGAGCTGTTCGAGACGCTCGAGAGCGATCTCGACCACGTCGCCTTCGTCCTCGATCGGCTGCATAAGGGCGAGGTGAACGCTTCGCTGCCATGGCTGGCGGCCGATGCCGCGCCCGCGGTGCCGAGCGCAGCCGGGCCGCCGCCCGCCCCGCGCGCGGTGGTGACGCCCCGCGTTGTGCACTCCGTCCCGGCGCCCGCCAGCGCGGCACCGCCCGCGCCGGCGGAGGTCGAGGCGGCGAGAACCGCGATGTTGCGGGTGCGCGCCGATTTGATCGACCGTCTGGTCAACGAGGCCGGCGAGGTGGCGATTGCACGCGCCCGGGTCGAAGGGGAGCTGCGCTCGCTCAAGGGGAACCTGCTCGAGCTCACCAACAGCGTCATTCGCCTGCGCTCGCAGGTGCGCGAGATCGAGATCCAGGCCGAATCGCAGATCCAGTCGCGCACCTCGCTCGTCAAGCCCGGCGAGGCCGATTTCGATCCCCTCGAGTTCGACCGCTTCACCCGGTTCCAGGAGCTCACGCGCAGCCTCGCCGAAGGCGTCAACGACGTTTCCACCGTGCAGCAGGCACTGCTGCGGAACATCGACGACGCGGACGCGGCGCTGCTGGCGCAGGCGCGCCTGTCGCGCGACGTGCAGCAGCAACTGTTCTCCATTCGCACCGTTCCGTTCGCGAGCCTGTCCGAGCGCCTGTACCGCATCCTGCGGCAGACCGCGAAGGAGCTCGACAAGCGCGCGAATCTGGAGATCCGCGGCACGCAGGTCGAGCTCGACCGCTCGGTGCTCGAGAAGCTGGTCGGCCCTCTCGAGCACCTGCTGCGCAACGCGCTCGATCACGGGATCGAGAGCCGCGAAGATAGAGCGAAGCTCGGTAAGCCGGAGACGGGCGAGATCACGCTCACCGTGCGCCAGCAAGGCAACGAAATTGCCATCGAGCTCGCCGACGACGGCGCCGGGCTCGATTTCGAGCGCATCCGCGACAAGGCGCGCGCGCTGGGGCTCGTTCCGCCCGACGCCGAGCCCAACGAGGTGCGGCTCATCCAGTGCATTTTCGCGCCCGGGTTTTCGACCGCGGCCGAGGTCACGCAGATCTCGGGTCGCGGTGTGGGCATGGACGTCGTGCGCGCGGAGATCGCCGCGCTCGGCGGCCGCGTCGAGGTGGCCACCACGCGCCACCGCGGCACCACTTTCACGCTCTATCTGCCGCTGACCTTGGCGGTCGCGCAGACCGTGCTGGTGCGCGCGGGCGGACGACTGTGGGCGCTGCCCGCGCCGATGGTCGAACAGGTGCAGCAGATCAAGGCCAAGGAGCTGATCAACCTCTACCTCACGCGCGAGGTCGTGTGGCAGAACCGGAAGTATCCTTTCTTCTACCTGCCGCGGCTGCTCGGCGACGGCGAGCACAATCCCGAGACGCTGCGCTACAACGCGGTGGTTCTGCTCAAAAGCGGCCAGAACACGGCCGCCGTCCACATCGACGAGATGATCGGCAACCAGGAAGTGGTGGTGAAGAACATCGGCCCGCAGCTCGCACGCGTGTCCGGAATCGCCGGGGCCACGGTGCTCGGCACCGGCGAAGTGGTGCTGATCATCAACCCCGTCGCCCTCGCGCAGCGCGCCGACATGGAGGCCGCGGCGCCGACGCTCGTCAAGACCGCGCAGCCGAGCGCCGCGGCAGCGAGCGCGGCGGCCGCCGGTCCGCCGCTGGTCATGATCGTCGATGACTCGCTCACCGTGCGCAAGATCACCAGCCGGCTGCTCACGCGCGAGGGCTTCGAGGTCATCACGGCGAAGGACGGGCTCGATGCGCTGCAGGTGATCGGCGAGCGCACGCCCGATGCCATCCTGCTCGACATCGAAATGCCACGCATGGACGGCTTCGAGTTCGCGAAGACGGTGAAGGCCGACGCGAAACTCGCCCATATTCCGATCATCATGATCACCTCGCGCACCGCGGGCAAGCACCGCAGCCACGCGCAGCAGCTCGGTGTCGAGGTCTATCTCGGCAAGCCGTATCAGGAAGAGGAGCTGGTCCGCCATCTGCGCGAGCTCCTGGCGCTCCATCCCGCGTAAGCTCTCCCGCGGGTCTCTCTCGCGCATTCGCAGCCCTGGCATCCCCTCGCGGGATACGTGACCGCCGCACGGCTCGTGCGGGCGGCGCCGTTTTGATTACAATGAAAGCAATCTACCAGGTCACGAGGAGTGAAGCATGGGGCATTACGCCACCGAGAACATTCGTACCGTCGCGCTGGTCGGTCACGGCGCGGCGGGTAAGACGACGCTGGCCGAAGCGTTGCTGGCGAGCGCCAAGGCGATTCCGGCACCCGGCAGCGTCGAGCGCGGAACCACGGTGAGCGATTTCGATCCGCTGGAGAAGTCGCTGCAACACTCCTTGCGCGCCTCGATCCTGCACCTCGATACCGACTCCACCCGCGTGCACCTGATCGACACGCCCGGTTTCCCGGATTTCATCGGGCAGGCGATCGGCGCACTCGATGCAGTGGAGACGGCAGCGGTCGTGGTCAATGCGCAAGCCGGCATCGAGATGATCACCTCGCGCATGATGGTGTGGGCTGCGGAGCGGAAGCTCTGCCGGGTCTTGATCGTCAACAAGATCGACGCGGAGAACGCCGACCCGGAGCAGGTCCTCGCCGCGATCCAGGCGGCGTTCGGGAAGGAATGCCTGCCGATCAATCTGCCTGCCGACGGCGGCAAGCGCGTCGTCGACTGCTTCTTCAATCCCGCAGGGGAGGCGGATTTCTCCTCGGTGGCCGCTGCGCATCGCGCTCTGGTCGACCAGGTCGTCGAGGTCGACGAGGAGCTGATGGCGCGGTATCTGGAGCAGGGCGAGATCGCGCCCGCCGAGCTGCACGCACCTTTCGAGAAGGCGCTGCGCGAAGGACACCTGGTGCCCGTATGCTTCGTTTCTGGACGCACCGGCGCCGGCGTGGCGGAGTTCCTCGACGTGCTGGTGAAGCTCGCGCCGAGCCCCGCCGAGGGCAATCGGCCGCTGTTCAGCAAGGGCACGGGCGAGGCCGCCGTCGAGTTCCGCTCCGAGCCCGATCCGAAGAAGCACGTGCTGGCGCACGTCTTCAAGGTCGTGATCGACCCGTTCATCGGCAAGCTCGGCATCTTCCGCGTGCATCAGGGAACGGTGACGCGCGACACGCAGCTTTTCATCGGCGACGGGCGCAAGCCCTTCAAGGTCGGGCACCTCTTGATGCTGCAGGGGGGCAAGCAGGTCGAGGTCGATCGCGCCGTTCCCGGCGACATCGCCGCAGTGGCGAAAGTCGACGACATCGGCTTCGACTGCGTGCTGCACGACTCGCGCGACGAGGATCAGATCGGCATGCGGCCGCTCGAGTTCCCCATGCCGATGCACGGCTTCGCGATCTCTCCCAAGAAGCGCGGCGACGAGCAGCGCATCTCCGACGTCCTGCACAAGATGATCGCCGAGGATCCCACGCTTTCCCTCGAGCACGACCCCAACCTGAACGAGACCGTGCTGCGGGGCTTGGGCGAGCTGCATTTGCGCTCGGTGTTCGAGCGGATGGCCTCGCAGTACAAGCTCGAGATCGACACCCGGCCGCCGCGGATTCCGTATCGCGAGACGGTCACCGCCAAAGCCGAAGGGCATCACCGGCACAAGAAACAGACCGGCGGGGCGGGCCAGTTCGGCGAAGTATTTCTGCGCATCGAGCCGTTGCCGCGCGGGGCGGGCTTCGAGTTCGTCGATCAGGTCAAGGGCGGGACCATTCCGAACCAGTTCATTCCCGCGGTCCAGAAGGGCGTGGAGCAGGTGCTCGCGGCGGGGCCCACCGCCGGCTTTCCACTGCAGGACGTGCGCGTCATCGTCTACGACGGCAAGCACCAC
The DNA here is from genome assembly GCA_036382945.1 of Casimicrobiaceae bacterium. Classification (GTDB taxonomy): domain Bacteria; phylum Pseudomonadota; class Gammaproteobacteria; order Burkholderiales; family Casimicrobiaceae; genus PALSA-1003. The sequence goes on along the minus strand of DASVPH010000081.1, from coordinate 17,592 downwards.
CCGGTCGATTCGAAGGAAGTCGCGTTCGTGACCGCCGGCCGCAAGGCGTTCCTGGACGCGATCGAAAAGGCGCGGCCGATCGTGCTCGAGCCGATCGTGAGTCTCGAGGTGCTGTGTCCCGAATCGAACATGGGCGATGTCGCGGGCGACCTTTCCGGGCGGCGCGGACAGGTCACTGGAACGAAATCGCTGCAGCCCGGAACGTTGACCGTCAACGCTCTGGCGCCGCTGTCCGAGCTCGATGGTTACGCGGCGCGGCTCAAGGCGATGACCGCGGGGCACGCGGCGTGGACAATGGCGCTGTCGCGTTACGATCCCGCGCCGCCCAATCTGCAGCAGCAGCTCGCCGCCGAGTACCAGAAACACCGCAAGCACGAGGAAGAGGCGTAGGCGGTAGCGGCGCGAGCAGCGAGAGGGGAACCCGCGCACGTAGTGCGCGGGGGTCGAGCGTCCGCGAGTCGCCGCCGGCGGCCTACACGGAACGACACGCATTGCACGAAACACTTAAAGAGGCCGCCGATTTGTGCCCCGCCGATGCGGGGTTTACAATGCGAGCCATGGGCGATTCACGGGTCAGCCTGACCCACCACTTCCTGATTGCCATGCCCAGCATGGCCGATCCGCACTTTGCCCATACTCTGATCTACATCTGCGAGCACAACGATCAGGGGGCGCTCGGCATCGTTGTCAACAAGCCAATCGATATGACGCTCTCGGCGCTGTTCGAGCAGATCAATATCCCGCTCGCCGATTCGGGCTTGCGCGAGACGAAGGTTCATTACGGAGGACCGGTGCAGATCGATCGGGGCTTCGTGCTGCATCGGCCTTTGGGAAGCTGGCAGTCCACGCTCGCGATCAGCAATGGGCTGGGGCTCACGACCTCGAAGGACATCCTCGAAGCCGTGGGTCACGGGACCGGCCCGGCCAACGTGCTGGTCACCCTGGGCTACGCGGGATGGGCGGCGGATCAGCTCGAGCAGGAGATCGCACAGAACGCCTGGCTCACCGTTGCCGCCGACGCCGAGGTGCTATTCAGCGAGCCCGCCGAGATGCGCTTGCCTGCGGCGATGCGGCTGCTGGGCATCGATTTTTCGCGGCTGTCCGACGCGGTCGGACACGCGTGACCCGTGGTGTCGACGATGGCTTCCGCGGCTCCGGCGGGGACCGTTCTCGCCTTCGACTTCGGCACGCAGCGCATCGGCGTGGCCGTCGGCGAGACCAGGCTCGGTATCGCCCACCCCTTGTTGACGATTGCCAACGGCGGCGGGGAGCGCTTCAAGGCGATCGAGGCGCTCGTCGCCGAGTGGCGGCCGGCGCTGCTGCTGGTCGGGCTGCCGACGCACGCCGACGGCACGCCGCACGCCATGACTGCGCGCGCGCGGCGTTTCGCGCGAGCGCTCGAGGGTCGGTTCGCGTTGCCCGTCGCATTGGCCGACGAGCGCTTCACGACGCAGGCCGCCTCCTCGGCGCTGCGCAGTGCCGGCACGAAGGCGCGCGCGGGAAGAGCCGTGCGCGACGCGGTTGCCGCGCAATACATCCTGCAGGCTTATCTTGACCGACGCCGCGCTGCCTAACGCGGAGCTCGCGCTCGGCCGGCTCGCCGACAAGATGCGCGGCGCGGTCGGGCTCGACGCGAAGCTGGTGGGGATCCATTCCGGCGGCGCGTGGCTCGCCGAGCGCCTGGCGGAATTGCTCCCCGGCCGCCCCCCGGTCGGATACATCGACGTGTCGTTCTACCGCGACGACTACGCGCAGAAGGGCCTGCGCGCGAAGGTCGCCAAGACCACGCTCCCGTTCGAGGTCGGGGAGAGCCGCATCGTGCTCGTCGACGACGTGCTCTATACCGGCCGGTCGGTCCGAGCGGCGATCAACGAGCTGTTCGACTACGGCCGCCCGCAATCGATCGAGCTCGCCGTCCTGATCGACCGTGGCGGCCGCGAGCTGCCGATCGAGGCGAAGTACGTCGGCGCGCGCCTGGCCGTGGCACGCGATCTGTCGGTCGTGCTGCAGCGTCACCTCGACGGCAGCCTGGAGCTCTCGCTCGAGCCGGCCGGGAGCGAGGGCCGTGTATAACCCGCAGCTCAACGCCGAGGGGAAGCTGCAGCACCTGCTCACGCTCGAAGGGCTGCCGCCGGAGGTCATCGGCCGCATTCTCGACACGGCGGTGCCGTTCGTGTCGATCGCCGAGCGCGACGTGAAGAAGGTGCCGCTCCTGCGCGGCAAGACCGTATTCAACCTCTTCTTCGAGAACAGCACCCGCACCAGGACGACCTTCGAGATCGCGGCCAAGCGCCTCTCGGCCGACGTGATCAACTTGAACATCGGCGCGTCCTCCACGAGCAAGGGCGAAACGCTGCTCGACACCATCGACAATCTGGTGGCGATGAACGCCGACATGTTCATCGTCCGCCACGGGCAAAGCGGCGCGCCGCATCTGATTGCGCAGCATCTCTCGGCGACCAACCGGGCGCATATCCACGTGGTGAACGCCGGCGACGGCCGCCACGGGCATCCCACGCAGGGCCTACTGGACCTCTTCACGATCCGCCATTACAAGCGCGATTTCCGCGAGCTCACCGTCGCCATCGTCGGCGACGTCCTGCACTCGCGCGTGGCGCGCTCGCTGATCCATGGCTTGACCACGCTCGGCACCGCCGAGGCACGCGTAATCGGGCCGCAGACGCTCCTGCCGACCGGGGTCGAAAGCATGGGCGTGCACGTGTTTCACGACATGCGCGAGGGACTCGTCGGCTGCGACGTGGTGGTCATGCTGCGCCTGCAAAGCGAGCGCATGAAAGGCTCGCTGCTGCCTTCGTCGGGCGAGTTCTTCAAGCATTACGGACTGACACCGGAGAAGTTGAAGCTCGCCAAGCCCGACGCGATCGTCATGCATCCGGGCCCGATGAATCGCGGCGTCGAGATCGACTCCGCGGTGGCCGACGGCAGCCATTCGGTGATCCTGCCGCAGGTGACCTTCGGCATCGCGGTGCGCATGGCGGTGATGAGCATCCTCGCCGGGAACTGATGAAGATCGAGATCCGGAACGGCCGCGTGATCGACCCCAGGCACGGGACCGATCGCAAGGCGTCGCTCTACATCGCCGCCGGCAAGGTCGCGGCGCTGGGCGAGGCTCCCGCCGGCTGGCACGCCAACCGCGTGCTCGACGCGACCGGGCTCGTCGTCTGTCCGGGACTCATCGACATCTCGGCACGACTGCGCGAGCCGGGCTTCGAATACAAGGCGACGCTCGACTCCGAGATGGCCGCGGCGGTCGCCGGCGGCGTCACCAGCCTGGCGTGCCCGCCCGATACCGATCCGCCGCTCGACGAGCCGGGACTGGTGCAGATGCTCAAGCACCGCGCCCGTTCGCTCAATGGCGCCCACGTCTACCCGATCGGCGCGCTCACGGTCGGGTTGAAGGGAGAGGCCATCACCGAGATGGGCGAGCTCACCGAGGCCGGCTGCATCGCCTTCTCGCACGCCGACGCGGCGCTCGCCGATACGCAGGTGCTGCTGCGCGCGCTGCAATACGCGGCGACGTTCGGCTATCGCGTCTGGTTGCGGCCGCAGGAGGCCCACCTCGCCCGGGGCGGCGTGGCGCACGACGGCGAGGTCGCGACGCGATTGGGCCTGCCGGCGATTCCGGCGTTCGCCGAGACGATCGCGCTCGACGCGATCTTCGAGCTCGCGCGCGCCACCGGCGTGCGGGTGCACGTCGCGCGGCTCTCCACGCACGAGGGCGTGGCGCGAATGCGCGCCGCGAAGAAAGCGGGGCTCCCGGTCACCTGCGACGTCGCCATCCACCACCTGCATCTATGCGAGGTCGATATCGGCTGGTTCAACCCGCATTGCCACCTCGTGCCGCCGCTGCGCAGCACCCGCGACCGGGCGGCGCTCCGCACCGGGCTCGCCGACGGGACCATCGATCTCGTCTGTTCCGATCACACTCCGGTCGACGACGACGCCAAGCAGCTGCCCTTCGCCGAGGCCGAGCCCGGCGCCACCGGACTCGAGCTCCTGCTGCCGCTGACGCTCAAATGGGCGCGGGAGGAGGCGCTAGCGCTATCCGCGGCGCTGGCGCGGGTGACCGCGGAGCCGGCGCGCGTGCTCGGACTCGAGGCAGGGCACCTCGGCCCCGGAGTCGACGCCGACGTGTGCGTGTTCGACCCCGAGGCCTACTGGCGAGTCGAGCCTTCCGCGTTGAGGAGCCAGGGCAAGAATACGCCCTTCCTCGGGCTCGAGGTGCCCGGCAAGGTGCGCTATACGCTGGTCGGCGGCCACGTCGTTCACGAGAGCTGAGCGCGCCAACGCCGCCGCTACGGTGCCGTTGCGGCCCGCCTCGGGTAGGGCTCACGCCTTTGGCACGCGGCCGAGCAGGTGGAACTGCTCGTTCGGCCGCATGGAGATCAAGTTCGCCATGCGGTTGGACAGCGCGAAGAACGCCGCGATGGCGCCAATGTCCCAGATGTCCTCGTCGGCGAAGCCGTGCGCGTGCAGCTTGGCGTAATCGGCTTCGACCAGTTCCGCCGAACGTAACGCAACCTTCAAAGCGAATTCCAGCATCGTCTTCTGCCGCTCGCTGATGTCGGCCTTGCGGTAGTTCGCCGCGACCTGGTCGGCGACGAACGGGTCCTTGGCGTAGACGCGAAGAATCGCACCGTGCGCGACGATGCAGTACAGGCAGTCGTTGGCGCCGGAGGTGGCCACCACGATCATCTCGCGCTCGGCCTTGGTCAGCCCCGACTCGCGCAGCATCAGCGCGTCGTGGTAGGCGAAGAAGGCCCGAAACTCATCCGGGCGGTGCGCGAGCGTGAGAAAGACGTTCGGGATGAAGCCGGCCTTCTCCTGCACCTCGAGCATCCGCGCGCGGATGTCCTCGGGCAGGTCCTCGAGCTTCGGGACCGGATAGCGACTGATCGGGCGCTCGCTCACGACTTCGGCGGCACGTAACCCGAGGCGACGTCGGCACCGCTGCCGAAGAAGTGGCGCTCCATCTGCTCGGCGAGGTATTTGCGCGCGCGCGGATCGGCGAGGCTCAGCCGGTTTTCGTTCACCAGCATGGTCTGGTGCCGGAGCCACTGCGCCCACGCCTCCTTCGAGACGTTCTGGTAGATCCGCTTGCCCAGTTCGCCCGGATAAGGCGGGAAGTCGAGTCCTTCGGCTTCGCGGCCGAGCTTGATGCAATGAACCATGCGTGCCATCGTCACTCCTTGCGGCAGGAAAGCTCAACGGAAATTATCGCACGGCGCGCTCGCGCCGGCGGCTTCGTTGTTTCGTGCTCACTTCTCGCCCCGCAGGCCAAGCGGGGCGTCGCGTGTGGGCCGCTACGCCACGTGCTTTTCGTACACCAGCGATCGCCGCTGCCAGTTGTACAGGTCGCGCTTCTGCGCGGGCAGCCGGCCGGGATCGCTCTCGACGAAGCCGCGCTCGAGAAACCATCCCGAGGCGCGCGTGGTGAGCACGAACAGCCGCGAGAGCTTGAGCTTCTTCGCCCGCTGCTCGATCTCGTGCAGCAGCGCCTCGCCGTAACCCTCGCGGCGGAAATCGGGATGCACCGCGAGCGCCGCCAGCTCGCCCGCGCGTTCCTCGCCGAAGGCATACAGCGCGGCGCAGCCGACGATCGCGCCGTCGTGCTCGGCCACCACGAAGCGTTCGATCTCCATCTCCAGCCGCTCGCGCGAGCGGCGCACCAGGGTGCCTTCGGCCTCGAGCGGCCCGATGATCGAGAGAATGCCGCCCACGTCGTCGATGGTCGCGCTGCGCAGGTGCGCCAGCGGAGCCGCGGCCACCATCGTGCCCACGCCGTCGCGGGTGAAGAGCTCGAGCAGCAGCGCGCCGTCGCGGTGGCGGCTGATCAGATGTGCGCGCTTGACGCCGTTGTCGCAGGCGCGGATCGCGCACGGCAGGTAATGGAGCACATCGGGCGCGAGCTTGACCTTACGCGCGAGCAGCGCCTCGGCCTCGCGCGTCGAGAGCTCGGTGAGCAGCCGCCGGCGGCCGTTGCGTACGCCGTCGGTCTCCATGAGGAAGATGAGCTTGTGCGCGGACAGGCGCACCGCGACCTGCGTGGCGACCTCTTCCAGGGCGAGGTTGAAGATCTCGCCGGTCGGCGAATAGCCGAGCGGGGACACCAGCACGAGGTCGCCGTCGTCCAGACGCTGCCTCAAGCCTTCGATGTCGACGCGGCGCACTTCGCCGGTCAAGCCCATATCGATGCCGTCGACCACACCGATCGGCTTGGCGGTGATGAAGTTGCCGCCGACGACCCGGATGCGGGCGCCCGCCATCGGCGAGTTGGCGATACCGAGCGACAGCAACGCCTCGATGCGGCTGCGCGCGTGGCCCATGCCCTCGAGAACGCAATCCATGGTCTCGACGTCGGTGATGCGCAGGCCCCGGTGATAGCGGCTCGGGATGCTCTGCTGCTTCAAGATCGCTTCGATCTGCGGGCGCGATCCGTGGACGACCACCAAACGCGTCCCCAAGCTGTGCAGGAGATTGAGGTCGTGCACCACCCCGAGGAAGGTTTCGTCGGCGACCACCTCGCCGCCGAAAGCGATGACGAGCGTCTTTCCGCGCAAGGCGTGAATGTACGGCGCCGCGGCGCGAATCCACGGCACGAACGGCTTGGGATCGAAACGCATCGCGGCGCTAGTGTCCTGTCCCGCAAGTTCCGGCGATAAAGGGACAGGACACTAGGTGCGTCGCCGTCCAGCCACGGCAGCGCAAGCCCCGCCGGCGACCGTAGTGGGCGGGTGATCGAAACGCATCCCGTCGAGATGACCCGGGCGGGCGCGGATCAGCGCTTCGGTGAATCGCGCCAGCGTCGCGTACGCGTCGTTGCGCACGAGGTGCGTGTAGCGCAGCGCATCCGGCGCGGGTGTCGGATCGGACACGAGCTCGTGCGCAAGCACGCTGCTTCTGCCGTGAAACCAGGCCATGAGCTGCGCCTCGGTCATGCCGCGTGTGGCTCCGCGAACGATCATATCCTCGTAACATCGACGCCAATGGGTCGCGAGCCGGCGTTCCTCGACCTCGGGACGGCTGGCCGCGAGATGCGCCAGGTAGCCGACGATCGTCTTGTTCGTCACCTGCGCCGCGGAGCGCACGGGATAGTGCGCGAGCGCGAGGTCCTTGAGCGGCGGGAGCGGGAGCGGCGCGGCCGGGCCGCCGATGCGCAACAGCCCGTGATTGCCATGGTCGAGAACGAGCGTCGGATCGGCGGCGAACGCGGCGGCGAGGACGACTTTATCGACCCTGGGCTCGGTCCGGGGACGACAGCGGATGCGCCGCAGCGGGTTCGGCTCATCGGCTGGATCCTCGGTGGTCGGCACGAACGTGCGCAGACGGATTCGCGCTCCCGGCGCACCCACCGGCAGCACCGACAGCGCGGACTCGATCGCGGCTCGATCCGCGGGAAGCACGAATTCGTCCGCGTCGAGCGGAAACAGGAAATCGGCTCGAAACGCCGCGTGCGCCTGTCGCGCGAGCCAGGTCAGGCCCTCGCCCTGAAGGAAAGCGGGCTCGGCGTACTCCACCAGCGTCATCGGCAGACCTTCGGCGTGCAGCGCCTCGAGGATCTCGCCGGTCCCGTCTTGGGGGGCATGAACGATGACGAAGAGGTGGTCGAGAACACGCAGCGTGTGGCGAACGAACGGCTCGACGATATCCGCGTCGTTCCGGATCATTGAAATGCCGACGATCTTCATCTCGCTCGTCACCGCCGAGAGAGTCTATTCAAATCCGCGGCGATACTCAATGCGGGCGCCGATTCGCCTATAATGCGGAAGTTGTCGATGCGATCCGCATGTCCCCTGCGCTTTTAGAGAACCTCAACCCCGAACAGCTCGCCGCGGTCACGTTGCCGAAGGGCTCGGCGCTGATTCTCGCCGGCGCCGGCAGCGGCAAGACGCGCGTGCTCACCACACGCATCGCGTGGCTGCTGGCGACCGGTCAGGCGAGCCCGTCATCGGTGCTCGCGGTGACCTTCACCAACAAAGCGGCCCGCGAAATGCTCGCCCGGCTCTCGGCACTGACGCCGGTGAGCACGCGCGGGATGTGGGTCGGCACCTTCCATGGTCTTTGCAACCGGATGCTCCGCGCCCACTATCGCGACGCCGGCTTGCCGCAGCTTTTCCAGATCATGGACACGCAGGACCAGCTCGCGCTGATCAAGCGGCTGTACAAGGCGCACGGCATCGACGACGAGCGTTTTCCGGCCCGCCGGCTGCAGACGCTCGTCAACGACTCGAAGGAAGAAGGCCGGCGGCCGAACCAGGTCGAAGCGAGCGACGAATTCACACGTCGCCAGGTCGAGCACTTTGCCCTCTACGAGGACGCGTGCCGGCGCGAAGGCGTGGTCGATTTCCCCGAGCTCTTGCTGCGAAGTTTCGAGTTGCTGTCGCGCAGCGACGCGCTGCGCGAGCACTATCAGCGCCGTTTCTCGCACCTGCTGATCGACGAGTTCCAGGACACCAACGCGCTGCAGTACCGCTGGCTGAAGCTGCTCGCCGGTCCGCACGCCGCGGTGTTCGCGGTCGGCGACGACGATCAATCGATCTACGCCTTCCGCGGCGCCAACGTCGCCAACATGCAGCACTTCGAGCGCGATTTCGCCACGCCAGAGGCGCCGGTGAAACTGATCAAGCTCGAGCAGAACTACCGCTCGCACGGCCACATCCTCGACGCGGCGAACGCGCTGATCAGGCATAACCAGAGCCGTCTGGGCAAGGATCTGTGGACCGCCGACGCGCGCGGCGAGCCGGTGCGCGCGTTCGTCGCACCCTCCGACGTGCAGGAGGCGGCGTTCATCGTCGACGTGGTGAAGAGTCTGGTCGCCGAAGGGGTCTCGCCGGCGGAGATCGCGGTGCTGTATCGCTCCAACGCCCAGTCGCGCGTGCTCGAGCACGCGCTGTTCAACGCCGGCATGCCGTATCGCGTCTACGGCGGCATGCGCTTCTTCGAACGTGCCGAGGTGAAGAACGCGCTCGCTTACCTGCGTCTGCTCGCCGCACCGGAGGACGAAGGCGCTTTCTTGCGCGTGGCGAACTTTCCGCCGCGCGGTGTGGGCGCGCGCACGCTCGAGTCGCTGCAGGATCAGGCACGCGCGACAGGGACGAGCCTGTGGCAGTCGGCGTGCGCGACGCGCCTCGGTGGCAAGGCGGGTGCGAGCCTCGGACAATTCGTGAGGGAGATCGAAGTGATGCGCGCGGCGAGCGCCGGCCTGCCGCTCGCCGAAATGGTCGAGCATGTCGTGCAGGCGAGCGGGCTCGCTGCGCATTACGCCGCGGAGAAAGGCGGCCAGGAGCGCCTCGAGAACCTCGAGGAGCTGGTCCATGCCGCCGAGGGCTTCGTGCGCGAAGCCAATCTGCAGGTCGCGGGCGAAGCGGAAGTCGAGACGGGCGACGGGCTCACCGCGTTCCTGGCGCATGCCGCGCTCGAGGCCGGCGAGACCCAGGCTGCGGAGGGCCGCCCGGCGTTGCAGCTGATGACCGTGCACGCGGCGAAGGGCCTCGAGTTCCACACGGTGTTCGTAAGCGGGCTCGAGGAAGGGCTCTTCCCGCACGAGAACAGCCTGTCCGAATACAACGGCGTCGAGGAAGAGCGCCGGCTCGCCTATGTCGCCATCACCCGGGCCCGGCGCCGACTCTATCTCACGCACGCGCAGAGCCGGATGCTGCACGGCCAGGTCCGCTACAACGTCGCCTCGCGCTTCCTCGACGAACTGCCGGCGGCGCTGCTGCGGTGGCTGTCGCCGCAGCGTGCCGCGGCCTCGCCCGCCCATGACGCCATCGCCGCGGGGCCGCCGCGCTACGCGAGCCTCGCCGACCGGCCCGGATGGCGGATCGGGCAGAGTGTCAAGCACGCGAAGTTCGGGCTCGGCATCATCATCGACGCCGAAGGGCGCGGCACCGACGCGCGCGTACAGGTGAATTTTCGCGACGCAGGCGTGAAGTGGCTAGCGCTGGAGTACGCCAAGCTTCAGCCCGCTTGATCGCCGATTGCGGGCGGCTCGCCGGTGTGGAACAGATCGCGATAGGCGACGTAGTCGGCGATTTGAAACGAGACGAGGAACACGAGCATGTAAGGAAGCACGAGCCCTACGGCGATGATCGGCCCCAGGCTTTCGCCGAACAAGCCGGCGAGGATCGCGCCCACCAGCGGCAACACGCCGCCGTAGAAGAGCGCCGCGAGCCCGAAGACGCCGACCGGACGCCAATTGGCGAGCGCGGCGCGCAAGCTCGTCCACAACGCCGACACTGCGCCGGCGTCATGAAACACGATTAGCGCCGGCGCGAACCAGCAGGCGAGCAGCGTCGGCAGCGCGGACACCGCGCCGAACAGGAACGCGAGCTGCAACCTGCCGCTTCGCTGCAGCGCTTCGTCGGGCTTCTCTCCGGTCGAAAACCAGGCGATCAGCGCGCCGCCGTCGACGAGCGAGCTCGCCCATACGGCGAGCGTCATCCCGCCGAGAAAGACGATGCCGACCGGCAGCAGCGCCCAGAGGTTGCTCGAAAAGCCGCGGAACAAATCCGCCAGCGTCGGCTTGCCGCCGCGCTCCTGGCTCCACGCCGCGGCGAGAAAGCCCACGGCGAACACCGGCTTCAACACCGATGCGGCCGGCTTGAGCCAGGGCCACGGTGCCAGCTCGGCCAAGGCCACCAGCACCGAGTAGGTCACGAACAGCAACAGCCACCGAAGCGGCGCGGCGCGGAACATCGCGTACGCACGAGTGAGCCAATACATGCCGCGGCGCGCGTCGCGACGCACGAACGGAATTGCGGTCGGTGACGCGTCGGGCGGCGTCACAGGTCGGGGAAGCGCGGTTCGGTCGCAACGCGGCTTTTCAGGATGCGCTCGAACGAGCCGGGATCGTGCGCATGGGTGAGCTCGCCGGATCGCGGGATATGCAGGTCGTACAGGCGCGACAACAAGAAGCGCAGCGCAGCCGCGCGAAGCAACGGTCCCCACAATGCGCGCTCATCCGGTTCGAGCGGCCTCACAGCGTCGTACGCGCCGACCAGCGCCCGGACGCGCGCCGGATCGAGATGCCCCGAACGGTTTTCGTCAGGTTGGAGGCACCAGTCGTTGACGGTGATCGCGAGATCGTAGGCGAGCGCGTCGGTTGCGGCGAAACCGAAATCGATGATGCCGGAGAGCCTGTCGCCCACGAACAGGACGTTGTCGCAGAACAGGTCGCCGTGGATCGCGGCGCGGGGCAGCTTGGTCTTGGCAAATGTCGCCTGATACTTGAGCTCCGCAGCGATCATCGCGTTCTGCTCCGGGGAGAGCAGAGGGCGCACCGCGCGCGCGGCCTGCCGCCACCAGCCCGGCCCGCGGCGGTTGTCGAGTCGCCCGCGATACTGCTTCGAAGCGACGTGCAGCTCCGCCAGCGCTTGCCCCACCGCGCTGCAGTGCGTGGCGTCGGGATGTTCGACCGGGCTACCTTCGAGCCGCGCCACCAGCCCCGCCGGCTTGCCGTTGAGGAAGCTCCACAGTGCGCCGGTGCGGTCGGGTTCGGGCGCCGGTGCCTTGACCCCCGCGCGCGCCAGGTGCGCCATCAGGTTCAGGTAGAAAGGCAGCTCTTCCGCGGGGAGGCGCTCGTAGAGCGTGAGCACGAAGCGGCCCTTGTCGGTCGTCAAGAAGTAGTTGGTATTCTCGATGCCGGCTTCGATCGGCTCGAAGGCTCGGACTGCGCCCAGCGCATAGCGCGTCAGCCATGCGGCGAGCTCCTCGGCGGTGACGGTGGTGTAGACCGACATTGTCCAGCGCGACCGGACGCGAGCGGCCGCGATCTCCTAAGAGCGCCTTCTCTAAGATCAGCTCAGAAGGAGAAGAGCACCCACAGCGGGACCCTGAGCCCGGTATCGAGGCTGTCGCGACGGATGAACGTGCTGCCGTCGGCGCTCGCAACCAGGTAATACGGACGACCATGGCGCGGGGTGACCTTGACCATGGTCAGCCGCCCGTTGAGCCGATACTCCTCGATCGTTTCGTTCTCGCGCCGGACGATGGTGACTTGCGGCTCGAGCTCCGGATCGTTGGCGACCTCGGGAGGCGGGGGCGGGGCCTCCGGGACAGGCTCGAGCTTCGGGGGCGGCGGCGCGGGTTCGGCGGCCGCCGTCAGCGCGAAGCCGACAGCGAGAGCGGCAACTGCAGTGATGTACAGGTAGCGCATTGTGTGGGATCGCCGTGGCACGAGCCCATTCTAGCAAAGCGTCGAACCCGCGACGACTCCGGTGGATCCCAATGTATCATTAGAGGTTGAGCATCTTGTCGCGTTCCGCGCGCGTGGGCTGGAAGCCGCGCGTCTCGTAGTAGTCGAAGATCGCTTCGACGATCGCCTCGGGCTCGTCGATCACCTGCATCAGCTCGAGGTCGGCAGGGCTGATCATCCCCTCGCCGACGAGCTTGTCGCGCATCCAGTCGAGCAAGCCTCGCCAGAACTCGGCGCCGACGAGAATGATCGGGATCTTGCGGCTCTTGCCCGTCTGCACCAGCGTAAGGCATTCGGTCAGCTCGTCGATGGTCCCGAATCCTCCGGGCATGACCACGTACGCGGAGGCGAAGCGCACGAACATCATCTTGCGTGCGAAGAAGTAGCGAAAGTTGATCGCCACGTCCTGATAGTCGTTGCCGGTCTGCTCGTGCGGAAGCAGGATGTTCAAGCCGACCGCGGGCGAACGGCCGCCCTTGGCGCCGCGGTTGGCAGCTTCCATGGTGCCGGGACCACCGCCGGAGATCACCGCAAAGCCTGCGTCGGACAGCAGCCGCGCGATCCACTCGGCCTTGCCGTAATACGGATGATCGGGCTTGATGCGCGCGCTGCCGAAGAGGCTCACTGCCGGGCGCACGCCGCGCAGGCGCTCGGTCGCGATCGCGAATTCTGCCATAATGCCGAGCACCCGCCACGCTTCCTGCCCGTTGGTCGAATACATCGCCTGAGGGTCGATCACCTCGGGAATCTTGCTGGTCAAAATCATGCCGACGCTCATCCTGGTTGACGGCTCGTCGTATCTGTATCGCGCGTTCCACGCCCTGCCCGACCTGCGTACCTCGCGCGGCGAGCCGACCGGCGCGATTCGAGGCGTGGTCGCCATGGTGCGCCGATTGGTAATCGACGGCAATCCGGACTACTTCGCGGTCGTCTTCGACGCACCGGGCAAGACCTTCCGCGACGAATGGTATCCGGAGTACAAGGCCACACGAGCGCCGATGCCGGAGAGCCTCGCGCTGCAGATCGCTCCGCTGCACGAGCTGATCCGCGTCGAAGGCTGGCCGCTGCTGATGGTCGACGGTGTGGAAGCCGACGATGTCATCGGCACGCTGGTCGAGAAGGCGGAAAGGCAAGGCATGCAGTGCGTGATCTCCACCGGGGACAAGGATCTCGCCCAGCTGGTCACGCCGCGCATCACGCTCGTCAACACCATGAGCAACGAGAAGCTCGATGAGGCGGGTGTCATCGCGAAGTTCGGCGTGCGCGCCGACCAGGTGCCCGACCTGCTGACGCTGACCGGCGATGCGGTCGACAACGTGCCGGGCGTGTCCAAGGTCGGTCCGAAGACCGCGGCCAAGTGGCTGCAGCAATACGGCTCGCTCGACGGCGTGATCGCGCACGCCGGCGAGGTCGGCGGTGTGGTCGGCGAGAATCTGCGCGCCGTGCTCGACTGGCTGCCGCAGGCGAAGAGGCTCCTCACGATCAAGACCGATTGTGAGCTGCCCTTCGAGCCTAACGAGCTCGTCGTTCGCATCCCCGATCCGGCGGCGCTCAGGACGCTCTACGAGCGCTTCGAATTCAAGAGCTGGATCAAGGACGTCGATGATGCCGCCGCAAAGAAGGAGGTTGAGCGTCCGGGCTCCGCCGTTCAGCGCGAAACTCCCGCGAAATCGACGCTCGAGGCTCGACGCTCGACACTCGACCGGCACTACGAGACGGTGCTCGATCAGAGCGCGTTCGAGCGCTGGCTCGCCGCGATCGAGGCGGCGCCGCTGGTGTGCTTCGATACCGAGACGACGAGCCTCGAGCCCATGCAGGCGCGGCTGGTCGGATTCGCGTTCTCGGTCGAACCCGGCCGTGCCGCGTACATCCCGCTGACGCATCGCTACACGGGCGTGCCGGCGCAGCTCCCGTTCGAAGCCGTGCTCGCGCGGCTCAAGCCGTGGTTCGAGAATCCGCGGGCGGCGAAGCTCGGGCAGAACGTGAAGTACGACCAGCACGTGCTCGCCAATCACGGCATCTCGCTCGCCGGTGTGGCGCACGACACGATGCTGCAGTCGTATCTGCTCGAATCGTATCGTCCGCACGACCTCGATAGCCTGGCATGGCGCCATCTCGACGTGAAGACGGTTACCTACGACGACATCACGGGCAAGGGCTCGAACCGGATCTGCTTCGACGAGGTCTCGGTCGAGGTGGCGACCGAATACTCGGCCGAAGATGCCGACGTGACGCTGCAGCTCCATCGCCTGCTCTACCCGCGCGTGGCAGCCGACAGCGAGCTCAAGCACGTGTACGAGGCGATCGAGATGCCCACGCGCGAGGTTCTGTTTCGCATGGAGCGCACCGGCGTTCTGCTCGACCCGGGATTGCTCGCGGCGCAAAGCCGGGAATTGGGCGAACGGCTCGCGGCGCTGGAGCAGCGCGCGTTTCAGCTCGCGGGAGGTCCGTTCAACCTGGGCTCGCCGCGGCAGCTCGGCGAGATCCTGTTCGAACGGATGGGGCTGCCGGTGGTGCGGAAGACCGCGACCGGCCAGCCGTCGACCGACGAGGACGTGCTGCAGGCGCTCGCCGCCGACTATCCGCTCCCCAAGCTCCTGCTCGAGCATCGTGCGCTGTCGAAGCTCAAGTCGACCTACACCGACAAGCTGCCGCAGATGATCAACCCGCGCACCGGGAGGGTGCATACCAATTTCGCCCAGGCGACCGCCGTGACCGGGCGGCTCGCCAGCACCGATCCGAACCTGCAGAACATACCCGTGCGCACCGTGGAAGGGCGGCGCATCCGCGAGGCCTTCATCGCCCCGCCCGGACACGTGCTCGTCTCGGCCGATTATTCGCAGGTCGAGCTGCGCATCATGGCGCACTTGTCCGGCGATGCCTCGCTCAAGCAGGCCTTCGCCGCAGGCGAGGACATTCATCGGGCCACCGCGGCGGAGATCTTCGGTGTCCCGATCGCCGAGGTGACATCCGACCAGCGTCGCTACATCAAGGCGGTGAACTTCGGGTTGATCTACGGCATGAGCGCGTTCGGCCTGGCGGCGCAGCTCGGCATCGAGCGCGCCGCGGCGCAGCAGTTCATCGACCGCTACTTCACGCGCTATCCCGGTGTGGCCGAATACATGCAACGCACGCGCGAGCTCGCCCGCACGCAAGGGTACGTGAAGACGGTGTTCGGGCGGCGCTTGTGGCTGCCAGACATCAATGCGGGCGGCGGCCCGCGCCGCCAGGCCGCCGAGCGCGCCGCGATCAACGCCCCGATGCAGGGAACCGCCGCCGATCTCGTCAAGCTCGCGATGGTGGCGGTGCAAGCATGGCTCGCCCGCGAAGGCTTGAACTCGCGCCTGATCCTGCAGGTGCACGACGAGCTCGTGCTCGAAGTTCCCGAGGGGGAGGTCGCGCGCTTGCAGGTCGAGATGCCCCGCCTGATGACGGGCGTTGCGAGCCTCGACGTCCCGCTCGTCGTCGACGTCGGGGTAGGACCGAACTGGGAAAAAGCGCATTAGCAGCCTAATGCATGACTCGGCTCGCGCCCCACTTGCGAATGTTGTTGTACACATCACGGTGGCGCGAGCGGCAAGGCCCGACACTGCGACCGCTCGTGGCCCGAGGTCGCCCGTTCGTAAGGTGCAACCCCGGCGCACGCGCACGCACGTTAAGTTAGTTCGTCGTCCACTCGCGCATCGAGACTCGTGCTCGCTCCGGCTCACGTTGGACATCTCGCGATGCTGCGCGCGCTCATCCGCCAGGGCGCCTCCGAGGGTAGCTTCGATCGCGTGCTCGCGGCCGACACACCGGGCGCGATCGAGTTCTTCGCGAAGCTCAAGCGAGCGCTCGTCAGCGGCTACTTCGTCGAGGAAGATCCGAAGACCGGCCGCGTCGAAGCGGTCGCCGTGCCCGGTTATGTCTTCTGGCCCGACGATCGCAACAGCGGGATGCCGCCGGTAGGCTTCGGGCTGTTCAGGGCGCTCGCCGAGGGCTATGAGCTCTGGCTCGCTGGCCTCGAGCTCGAGCGCCGCGGCGGTGGCCACGGCAAGGCGCTGATCGAGGCGTTGCTGGCGACCGCGCCTGGAAAGAAGACCTGGGTCGTGCGCATTCCGCGCGGCTCACGCTACGCCTCGGCGGTGCAGCACATCCTCAAACCCTTCGGCTTCGCTCATGCGGGAGACACGGTGCGTCTGCGCTGGTTCGTCCGGCAAAGCGCGCCGGCAGCGGTCCTGGCTCGCGTCAACAGCGTGCTCGCCGCAAGTCCGCCGACGAACTGAAACGCCGTAAGCCGACTTCAACCGACGCGCAGCCGAACGGGCTACGCGGCGCCCTGGTCCTCGAAGATGTCGCAATACGACGCGTAAACGGTCGCGACCGTCACCGGCGCGAGCACGAACCAGCCCAGCCCGAACGGTACTGACGCCAGGATCGCGAGCACGATCCCGACCACTCCGTAGACCAGGAACGGGACGACATTGCGCAGGCAACCTTGAAACGACGTCTTCATGGCGGCGACCGGGGCCATGCCGCCGAGCATGACCAGCGCCGGTGCGAACCAGATCGCCATGATCAACGGCAAGAGCAGCAGCAGGAAGAACAGGAAACCGAGCAGGACGGCCACCACGGCGCTGCCGAACGCGATACCGGTTTGCGACGCATCGGTCGCACCGGTGAGCATGTCGAGGACTCCTACACCGAAGATCGCGACCATCATTCCCGCGACGAGGATGCCGATCAGGATCGCAACACCGTTGTAGATCAGCCCAACGATAACCAGCGGGCCGGTGCGCTGGCTGAAACCGGCGAAGAGATGGGCCACCGTAAGGGGATTGCCGCGATCGACCGCCCGGCATCCGAGCATCAAGCCGCCGACGAACACCGGCGTCAGGATCTGGGCCCCGAGCAGGAGCAATTGACCGATGAACGGGATGAGCCCGAGCAGGCCGGCCGCCAAGACGAGACCGAAGACGACGAGTGCAATCAAGAGCCACATGCCGGCCCGGGGTGTGAAAAGCCGCCACCCCTCGGCCCACCACGAGGCGCCCCGTCCGGCCTCGACCGCCCGCGGCTCGAGTGTCGGGCTCGTCGCGTCGGAAGGCTGCGCGCCGGATGCGGCAGCCGTGGATTCGTTCGCCATCGCCTGCTTCCCCGTGAGCTGGGTTCCCGATTGCGCGCACCGCACGCGCACCTTTAGCCGAGGCCGGCGGCGACCCCTGTTCGCCTCGCCGCGCCGTCCTCCGCCGCTGGGGAAACCTTAGCACACTCGTGCCGACCGACGCGCCGAATCGCCTGTCCCGGCATTGCTGGGGCCTTGATTTCAACGCTGTGTCGCTCTATCATTAGCACTCGCTCGAGTTGAGTGCTAACAGGAGCGCCAGATCGAGGAC
>DASVPH010000080.1:0-31278 GCA_036382945.1 Casimicrobiaceae bacterium | reverse complement strand
GCCATCGCGAGCTGGCCTTTCGCCGACGGCGTATGCTGGCGCGTGAGTTGCGATCGTGTGGTTACACCCGGGCGTTCGTGCTGCCCAATTCGTTCAAGGCGGCGCTGATCCCGTGGCTGGCGCGCATCCCGCGGCGCATCGGTTACGTCGGCGAAATGCGGGGGGTGCTCCTTACCGAGGCGCGTCGGCTCGATCGCAAGGCACTGCCGCGTCTGGTCGATCGTTTCGTCGCGCTGGCCGTCCCGAAGGGCAGACTCATCCCGACGCCACCCGCTCCCGTGCTGGTTGCCGATGTCGCCAATGCCGGCGCGGCAATGCGCGCCTTGACGTTGTCGACGCAGCGGCCCGTCGTCGTGGTTTGCCCGGGCGCCGAATACGGGCCGGCCAAGCGCTGGCCGACCGAGCATTTCATCGCGCTCGCGCGACGCCTGCTCGAGGCGGGTTGCGCGGTGTGGCTGCTCGGCTCGCCCAACGATCAGCCCGCTGGCGCTCCGATCGCAGCGGCGGTGCCGGGCGTGCGCGATCTCACCGGCCGCACCGACCTCGGCAGCGCCATCGATCTCATCTCGCTGGCCTCGGTGGTCGTCAGCAACGACTCGGGCCTGATGCACGCGGCGGCTGCGGTCGGCCGGCCCCTGATCGCGCTGTTCGGCTCCTCCTCTCCCGACTACACGCCGCCGCTGTCGCCGCTGGCGCACGTCGCGCGCATCGACATCGCCTGCAGCCCGTGCTTCCAGCGCGAATGCCCGCTGGGCCATTTCAAGTGCATGCGCGATCTCACCCCCGAGCGCGTGTACGAGCTCACCCGCGCCGCCGTCGTGTGACCTCTCGCGTCAAATTCGAATGACCAAACCGCGCACCCCCACCATTCTCACCTCACCCCAGGACGCGGCGATCGCGTTCTATCAGGCGTTCGAGGCCAAGGACATCGAAGCGATGATGTCGACCTGGGCCGAGGACGAGGACATCGTGTGCATTCATCCCGGCGGCCGGAGGCTGGTCGGCTACGAGGCGGTGCGCGCGGGCTGGGAGCAGCTCTTCGCGGGCGACGCCAAGCTCTCGTTCCGCCTCGACGAGATCGTCGTCATCGAAACGGTCGGCCTCGCGTTGCAAAGCGCGGTGGAGCACGTCACGGTGGGCAACGATCCCAAGTCGCGCGGCGCCGCGCTTGCCACCAACGTCTTCCTGCGCACGCCGTCGGGGTGGCGGATCGTCGTGCACCACTCGTCGCCCGCGCCGGCGATCGCGGTCGTGGCGCCCGCGGGGCCGCTGCACTAAGGCCTAGGTGCTCGCGGCCGGGCGGCCTCTTTGTACGCTGGCGGCGTGTGCCAAGCCGAGTGTCGGCCGCAGCGGCGACTCGCGGACGCTCGACCCCCGCGCACTGCGTGCGCGGGTTCCCCTCTCGCTCTCTCGCGCCGCTACGCCGTGCCGCCGACGGTCAGCCCATCGATGCGCAGCGTCGGCAGTCCGACGCCGACCGGCACGCTCTGGCCGTCCTTGCCGCAGGTGCCGATGCCCGGGTCGAGCGCGAGGTCGTTGCCGATCATCGACACGCGCGTGAGCGCATCGGGTCCGTTGCCGATGAGCGTTGCGCCCTTGACCGGGTAGGCGAGCTTTCCCTTCTCGATCTTCCAGGCCTCCGCCGCGGAGAAGACGAACTTGCCGTTGGTGATGTCGACCTGGCCGCCGCCGAAGTTGATCGCGTACAGGCCGTCGTCGACCGAGGCGATGATCTCGGCCGGATCGCGCTCGCCGTTCTGCATCACCGTGTTGGTCATCCTCGGCATCGGCACGTGCGCGAACGACTCCCGCCGGCCGTTTCCCGTCGGCGCCACGCCCATCAAGCGCGCATTCATCGTGTCCTGCATGTAGCCCCTGAGGATGCCGTCCTCGATAAGCACCGTGCGCTGCGTCGGGTTGCCTTCGTCGTCGATGTTGAGCGAGCCGCGACGATCGGGAATCGTGCCGTCGTCGACCACCGTCACGCCGGGAGCCGCGACGCGCTGCCCGATGCGGTTCGAGAACGCCGAGGTTCCCTTGCGGTTGAAGTCGCCTTCGAGTCCGTGTCCGATCGCCTCGTGGAGCAGGATCCCGGGCCAACCCGGCCCCAGGACCACCGTCATCGTCCCCGCGGGCGCGGCGCGCGCAGCGAGATTGAGCAGCGCCTGATCGACGGCTCTCGAGGCGTAGTCCTGCAGCAACGCGTCGGTGAAGTAGGCGTAGTCGAGCCGCCCGCCGCCGCCGGCCATGCCCTGCTCGCGGCGGCCGTTCTCCTCCACGATGACGTTGAGCGACAGCCGCACCAGGGGCCGCACGTCGGCGGCGATCAGACCGTCGCTGCGCGCGACGAGGATCGCTTCGTACTCGCCCACGAGCGAGGCGATCACCTGGGTGACGCGCGGGTCGCGCGCGCGGGCCAGCCGCTCCAGCCGTTCGAGCAGCTCGACCTTCGCGCCGTCGGTGAGCGCCACGACCGGATCGCGCGCCGCGTAGAGCGCGCGCGCATTGCCTACGCGCTCGAGGGCGGCTACTGCGCTCTGGCCCTGGCGGGCGATCGCGCGGGTGGCGGTTGCGGCCTGCGCCAGCGCCTCGAGGTTGATGTCGTCGGAATAGGCAAACGCGGTCTTCTCGCCCGATACCGCGCGCACGCCCACGCCGCGGTCGATCGAGAACGCGCCCGACTTGACGATGCCCTCCTCCAGGCTCCAGCTCTCGAGCCGCGAGTACTGGAAGTAAAGGTCGGCGTAGTCCACGCGATGGCCGTGGATGTCGGCGAGCACCTGCGAGAGCTGATGGAATTCGAGCGCCGAAGGCGCGAGCAGAAGCTCCCTCGCCTGGTCGAGCAGCGCGGGATTGAGCGCAGGGATGGAGAGATCGGTCACGGTTATCCTTTGCGGCGAGAACGTCGTGCGCGGCGGGAGCCCGCCGCGATCGGAGGCGCTTCAATGAGCCTCGATTCTAACGCGCCGCGTTCCCGACGGCCTGGCCGAGATAGGTGGCCGCCACCCGCGGGTCGCGCGCCAGGGTCGCGCCTTCGATCGCGACTTCACCGGTTTCCAGAACATAGCCGTAATCGGCGATTTGCAGCGCGGCGTGTGCGTTCTGCTCGACCAGCAGGATGGCCACGCCGGTCTGGCGCAGCACGGAGATGATGCTGAAGATTTCCTTCACGATCAGCGGCGCGAGCCCCAGGCTCGGCTCGTCGAGCATGAGCAGCCGGGGCCTCGCCATCAGCGCCCGCCCCAGCGCGAGCATCTGGCGCTCGCCGCCGGAGAGCGTTCCGGCGAGCTGCTGCCGACGCTCGGCAAGCCGCGGAAAGCGCTGATAGACCTCGTCGCGCGTCCGGCGGGTCGACCCGTCGGCGGCGCGGCGGCGCGCGAAGGCGCCGAGCTCCAGATTGTCGGCTACGCTCATCGCCGCGAACAGCTCACGCCGCTCGGGTACCAGGCACAGTCCCCGCGCGACACGTTGCTCGACGGCAAACCGGGCCATCGATTCGCTGGCGTAGCAGACCTCGCCGCGCGCCGGCAACAAGCCCATGATCGCGCCGAGCAGCGTCGTCTTTCCAGCGCCGTTGGGGCCGATGACGGTCACGATCCGCCCCGCGTCGATCGTGAGCGACACCCCATGCACCGCTTCCACCTTGCCGTAAGCGACGTGCAGATCGCGCACCTCGAGCAGCGCGCTCATGCAGCGACCTCCTTGCACGCGCCTCGCCTCGTGTACTGGCTCTTGTCGGCCGCAACCGCATTCGCGCGGCGCCGAGCGCTGCGCGCCTTAACTTCTCGCGCCGCGCTCATGCCACTCCACCGAGATACGCCTCGCGGACGACGGGACTGGCCTGAATCTCCGCCGGCAGTCCTTCGGCAATCTTCTCGCCGAAGTCCATCACCACGAGTCGATCGGTGAGCCCCATCACGAAGTCCATGTCGTGCTCGACCAGCAGGATGGTCATCCCCTCGCCTTTCAAGCTGCGCAGGAGCGCGGCGAGCTCCCGCTTCTCGCCGTAGCGCAGCCCGGCCGCCGGCTCGTCAAGCAGCAGCAGACACGGATCAGCCGCGAGCGCCCGCGCGATCTCGACCAGGCGCTGCTGCCCGAGGGGGAGCGACCCGGCCGGCACATGCAGGTGCGCGGCGAGCCCGACCCGGCCGATCTGGCGTGCCGCTTCATTCATGACGCCCGCCTCTTCGGCGCGATCGAGCCGCAGCGCGCCGCGGACGAGGCCGGCACGCCCGCGCCGGTACGCGCCGAGCGCGACGTTGTCGAGCACCGACATCGTCGGCAGGAGCCGCACGTGCTGGAAGCTGCGCGCGATGCCGAGCCGAGCGATAGCATAAGCGTCCAAGCCGGTGATGCGCTCGCCGGCGAATGCGATTGCGCCACGCGTCAACGGCAACGCGCCGCTGATCAGGTTGAACATCGTGCTCTTGCCCGCGCCGTTCGGCCCGATCAGCCCGAGGATCTCCCCGCTGCGTATTTCGAACGACAGATCGTCGACCGCGACTAGGCCGCCGAACTCCTTGCGCGCCGCCTCGACCACCAGCAACGCTCCGGCCGCCGTCCGGGGGCGCGCGGGCAGCGGATCGGGCGCGCTGCGCAGCGGCGGCGCAGGGCGCGCCGGCAACAGCCTCGCGAGCCACGGCCACACGCCCTCGCGCGCTCGCTGCAGCAGCACAACGATCAGGATGCCGAAAACGACGGTCTCGAAGTTGCCGCTGCGGCCGAGCAGCATCGGCAGCCAGTCCTGGAGCTGCGCCTTGAGTAGCGTGACCAGTGCCGCGCCGACGACCGCGCCCCAGACGCTGCCGGCGCCGCCAACCACGGCCATGAACAAGTATTCGATCCCCTGATTCAAGTCGAACGGGGTTGGGTTCACGAACCGCTGCAGATGCGCGTACAGCCAGCCCGAGACGGAAGCGAGCAGCGCCGCGTAGACGAACACGACGATCTTCAGTCGGCCGGTGTCGACGCCGAAGGCTTCGGCCATGTCGAGCCTGCCTTTGAGCGCGCGGATGGCGCGCCCCGGGCGCGAGTCGAGGAGGTTGCGCGTGGTCCACAACGCGGCGATCACGATCGGCCAGATCAGATAGGCGTAATGGCGCTCGTTGCGCAGCTCGTACCCCCCCAGCGACAACGCCGGGATGCCCGTCATGCCCGTGAAGCCACCGAGGAATTCCAAATTGCCGAACAGGAAGTACAAACTGATCCCCCAGGCGAGCGTCGCCAGCGGCAGGTAGTGGCCGCGCATGCGCAGGGTGATGAAGCCCAGGAGCAGCGCGACCGCAGCGGTCAGCGCGATACCGATGGCCAGGTCGAGCCACGGCATCCAGGACGGGCTCCCCGCCCGGGTAGACAGATACGCGGCCACGTACGCACCGATGCCGACGAAGGCGGCTTGGCCGAACGAGGTCTGGCCCGCGATCCCGGTGAGCAGCACTAGCCCCAGCGCGACGATGCTGTACAGGCCGATGTAGTTGAGCAGCGTGATCCAGAACGGCGGCGCCAGCAGTGGCGTGGCGAGAAGCCCGGCGACCAGCACGAGGAGTCCCGCGCGCCGTGGCGCCAAGCTATTCATCTTGATCCTCGTGCTCAAGGGTGGTGAGCGAGCGCCACAGGAGCACCGGGATGAGCAGCGTGAAGACGATCACCTCCTTGAACGCGCTCGCCCAGAATGAGGAAAAGGATTCCAGCAGCCCGACGAGCAGCGAGCCCGCCGCCGCGAGCGGATAGCTCGCCAGCCCGCCGATGATTGCGCCGACGAAGCCCTTCAGGCTTACCAGGAAACCCGAGTCGTAGTAGACCGTGGTGATCGGGCCGATCAGCACGCCGGAGACCGCACCCAGCAGCGCGGCGAGAGTGAAGGTCACGCTCCCCGCCAGATTCGGGCTAACGCCGACCAGGCGCGCGCCGACGCGGTTAAATGCGGTCGCGCGCAGCGCTTTGCCGTAGAGCGTGCGATCGAAGAACAGGTACAGGACGCCGATGAGGAGCAGCGAGAAGCCGAGCACCAGCAGGCTCTGGCCGCTAATGGTGACCTCCCCCACCTGAAACGATGCGCTGGTGAACGCCGGGGTGCGCGAACCCTCCGCCCCGAAGTACCACAGGCCCAGGCCGAGCATGACGAAGTGCAAGGCGACCGAGACGATCAGCAGGACCAGCACCGAGGCCTCGGCGAGCGGTTGGTAGGCGACGCGATACAGAAGCGGCCCCAGCGCGGTGACGATCGCCACCGCGAGCACGATTTGCAGCGGCAGCGCAAGCCCGAGCGGCGCTGCGGCATAGACCACGCCTGCGATCGCCAGCGGCGCCGCCACGTACAGCCCGAGGCGGCGCGGCAGGTGGTCCCAATCCTGCCGGCGTGCCGCGGCCCAAATTTCCATCGCCCCCGCAGCCAGGGCGAGCCAGACCAGGAGCCCTACCGTCCCCGGCGGCTTGCCGAGCTGAAGCGCGGCGAGGGTGAGCGTGCCGTAGGAGAGCAGTTCCCCCGAGGGTATGAAGATCACCCGCGTCACCGCGAACACCAGCACGATGGCCAGCGCGAGCAGCGCGTAGATCGCGCCGTTGGTGATCCCGTCCTGCACCAGAAGCGCGGCGATCGTCGGATTCATCGTAGTCGGCGGCGCGCAGCCTCAACGCGCCGCCGGCGGTGGTGCGGCCAATCCGGCGCGCGATGGACTCGACCTCAGCCCGCGCTCGAGCGATCGTGGCGCGCAGCCGTTTTGGCGACGGCTGCTACTTGAGCAGGACCCATTTGCCGTTCTCGATGCGTACCATGACCCGGGCTCGGTTGTCGAGGCCGTTGTGGTCGCTCGGCGACATGTTGAACACCCCGTGCGCACCAGGAAGGTTCTTCACGCCTTCGAGCGCGTCGCGCAGCGCCGCTCGAAATTCCTTGGTGCCCGGCTTGGCTTTCTTGAGCGCTTCGGGCACCGCGCGCGTGAGCAGCAAGTAGCTGTCCCAGGCGTGGCCGCCGAAGGTCGAGCGCGTGCCGAACTTCGCCTCGTACTTGCGCACGTATTCGCCGGCGGATTTCTTCACCGGGTTGCTGTCCGGGAGCTGCTCGTAGACCAGCATCGGCCCGGCGGGCAGGATCGTCCCGTTGCCGTCCTTGCCGACCACGCGCAGGAAGTCCGGATTGGCCACGCCATGCGTCTGGTAGATGCGGCCTTTGTAGCCGCGCGCGACCAACTCCTTCTGCGGCGTGGCGGCCGGCGTCCCGGAGCCGCCGATCAGCACGGCGTCGGGTTTGGCGGTGAGAATCTTCAGGATCTGGCCGGTGACCGAGGGGTCGTTGCGGTTGTACTTCTCCTCGGCGACGACCTCGATGCCGACGGTCTTGGCCGAACGTTTGATCTCGCCGAGCCAGCTCTCGCCGTAGGCGTCGGCGAAGCCGATATAGCCCAGGGTCTTCACGCCGTTGGCTTTCATTTGCACGGCGATGGCGTCGGCCATCAGAGCGTCGCTCTGCGGGGTCTTGAACACCCAGCGCGTCTTGGGATTGGCGGGGTCGACGATGCGCGCGGAGGCCGCCATGGAGATCATCGGTGTTTCGGCGTTGGCGACCACGTCGATCATGGCCAGCGAGTTCGGCGTGATCGTCGACCCGACCACGACGTCGACCGAGTTTTCCGCGATGAGTTTGCGCGTGTCCTTGACCGCTTCGGTCGTGTCCGAGGCGTCGTCGAGGACAATGAAGTTCACCTTCTGCCCGCCGATGGTCGGCGTGCCGAGCAGCTCGATAGTGTTCTTCTCCGGGATGCCGAGCGAGGCCGCTGGGCCGGTCGCCGACAGGACGACGCCGACGTTGATCTCCGCGCGAGCGGGCACCGCGACCGCGACCAGCGTCGCGGCCACCGCGACCGCCGCCATGTACCGCCGAATCATGATTCCTCCCATAGCCTGTTGGTCCATAAGGTTCCTCTCATAGTCTGTTGGTCCACAACGACTCATCTGCTGCTCACTTCTTCTTCAGCGCATCGCGAATCTCCCGCAGCAGCGCGATGTCCTCGGGCGTCGGCGGCGGCGCCGCCGGCTTCTCGCCCCGCACCCGGTTGATCTGCTTCACCATCACGAAGATGATGAAGGCGAGGATCACGAAGTTGATCGCCACGGTGATGAAGTTGCCGTACGCGAACAGCGGCACGCCCGCCTTGGTCAGCGCCTCGTAGGTCATCGGCCCGCTGTAACCCGAAGGCGGCGCGCCGAGCATGAAAAACCAGTTGCTGAAGTCAAGCCCGCCGACGAGCCTGCCCGCGATCGGCATGATGAGGTCCTTGACCAGCGAATCGACGATCTTGCCGAACGCTGCGCCGATGATCACGCCGACCGCGAGGTCGACCACGCTGCCCTTGACGGCGAACTCGCGGAACTCGCTTGCAAAAGACATCTCGCCTCCCCCGACGCTGCCTTCAGACCGCCGCTTCCCCGGATTCCCCGGTGCGGATCCGCACCACCTGGTCGACCCCCGTCACGAAGATCTTGCCGTCCCCGATCTTGCCCGTGCGCGCGGCCTTGATGACCGCCTCGATCGCCCGGTCGACCAGGTTGTCGGCCACAATCACCTCGACCTTCACCTTGGGCAGGAAATCGACCACGTACTCCGCTCCGCGGTAAAGCTCAGTATGCCCCTTCTGCCGCCCGAATCCCTTGACTTCGGTCACGGTTAGGCCGGTTACCCCGATCTCGGACAGCGCCTCGCGCACCTCGTCGAGCTTGAACGGCTTGATAATCGCTTCGATTTTCCTCATTGGTGCTCTCCATGACGCGAACCGCCGCGTTGAGTCGCGGCCACATTACACTACGGGGAAACGCTCTTCCACTCGGCCCACGCCGAGGTGATCGGGTAGCGCCAATCCTTGCCGAAGCCGCGCGGCGTGATGCGGATGCCGACCGCGGCCTGCCGGCGTTTGTACTCGTTCACCTTGATCAGCCGCACGACTTTGGCTACGTGCGCCGGCGCGAGCCCGCGGGCGACGATCTCAGCCGGGCTCAGGTCTTCCTCCACGTACGCCTCGAGGATGGCGTCGAGCACCTCGTACGGTGGGAGGCTGTCCTGGTCGGTCTGATTGGCGCGTAGCTCCGCCGACGGCGGCCGCGTGATGATGCGCTCGGGAATCACGCGGCCGAGGCTGTTGCGGTAGTGCGCCAGGCGGTAGACGAGCGTCTTGCTGATGTCCTTGAGCACGCCGAAGCCGCCGGCCATGTCGCCGTAGAGCGTGGCGTAGCCGACCCCCATCTCCGACTTGTTGCCGGTGGTGAGCACGATCGAGCCGTGCTTGTTGGAGAGCGCCATCAGCAAGGTGCCGCGAATGCGCGCCTGGATGTTCTCCTCGGTCGCATCCTCGCGCAGGCCCTTGAACTCTTCGGCCAGCGCGCCGCGGAACGCATCGAAAACGCCGTCGATCGGAATCTCGTCGTAGCGCACGCCGACGATGCCCGCCATCGTCCGCGCGTCCTCGAGGCTCATCGCGGCGTTGAAGCGCGACGGCAGCATCAGGGCGCGTACCTGCTCGCGGCCGAGCGCGTCGACCGCGATCGCCAGCGTGAGCGCGGAATCGATGCCTCCCGACAAGCCGATCAGCACGCCGGGGAAGCGGTTCTTGTGCACGTAGTCGCGCACGCCCATCGTGAGTGCGGCGTAGACATGCGGCTCCAGGCGCTCGCCCAGCGTCCCGCGCACCGCCTTCGGCGTCGGTCCGTCGAACTCGGCGAAGGCCACCGTCTCGTGCCACGCCGGTAGCTGCTGCGCCAGCGCACCGGCGCCGTCGACGATGAACGACGCGCCGTCGAACACCAGCTCGTCCTGCCCGCCCACACGGTTGACGTAGACGACTGGCATCCCCGTTTCTCGCGCCCGTGCCGTCACGACCTCGCGTCGCAGCGCCTGCTGCCGCGTGTGATAAGGCGAACCGTTGGGGACGACGATGAGCTGCGCGCCGGCGTCGCGGGCGGCGCGCGCAGGACCCGGGAACCAGATGTCCTCGCAGATTACAATCCCGACCCGAACGCCGGCGAGGTCGACGACGCACGGCTCGCGCGCCGGCTCGAAATAGCGCTGCTCGTCGAATACGGTGTAGTTGGGCAGCTCGCATTTGCGATAGACGGCGGCGACGCGACCTTCGCGCAGCACCGCCACGGCGTTGTGCGGCTTGCGCGCCGCGGCCTCGGGAAAGCCGACCAGGACCGTCGCGCCCGACACTTCGGCGGCGAGTCGCGCGAGCTCCTCGGCGCACGCCTCGAGGAACGCCGGACGCAGGACGAGGTCTTCCGGAGGGTAACCGCAGAGTGAGAGCTCGGGGGTGACCACGAGGTCGGCGCCACCCCGCCTCGCCTCGCCGACGGCGCCGAGGATGCGCGCGGCGTTGCCCGGGAGATCGCCGACCACGCAGTCGAGCTGGGCGATGGCGATGCGCATAGACGGATTTTATCATGCGCGGCCTTGCCGACGGCGCGTTCGGGACGCCACAATGATCGGTGTCTGAATGTCACGCATCACGCTCCGCACCGTCGACACGCTCGGCGCGATTCCGCCGTCGGCATGGAACGCGCTCGTCGGCGATCGACCGCTGCTCTCGCATGCGTTCCTGCACGCCATGCACGAGACCGGGTGCGCGGCACCGGAAACCGGCTGGACGCCGCACTATCTGACGGCGTGGCGAGGCCAAGCGCTCGTCGGCGCGATGCCGCTCTACATCAAGGCGCATTCGTACGGCGAATACGTGTTCGACTGGTCGTGGGCCGATGCCTACCGGCGCCATGGGCGTCGCTATTATCCGAAGCTCTTGTGTGCCATTCCGTTCACCCCGGCCGCCGGCCCGCGGCTGATCGCGCCGGAGGCCGCGAC
Source organism: Casimicrobiaceae bacterium (assembly GCA_036382945.1). Lineage (GTDB taxonomy): Bacteria > Pseudomonadota > Gammaproteobacteria > Burkholderiales > Casimicrobiaceae > PALSA-1003. The sequence goes on along the minus strand of DASVPH010000080.1, from coordinate 20,435 downwards.
ACGCGCAGAGCTGCTCAGCAGTGCGCTCGCGCTGCTCCACGAGCGCCGCTTCTCGTCGCTGCACGTTCTCTTCCCACAAGAGCAAGACGCAACCGCGTGCGCCGCCGCGGGCATGCACCTGCGCGACAGCGTGCAGTTCCACTGGACCAATCCCGGCTATCGCGACTTCGCCGATTTCCTGTCGACGATGAATCATGCCAAGCGCAAGCGGATCAACCAGGAGCGGCGCAAGCTCGCTCAGGCCGGCGTCACCTTTCGCCGCCTGCCGGGCCGCGAGATCGGCGAAAGGGACTGGCAGTTCTTCTATCGTTGCTATACGACCACGTACCGCCGCCACCATTCCACGCCGTACCTGTCGCTCGCGTTCTTCGAGCGCCTCGGCGCGACGCTGCCCGAAAACGTGCTGCTCGTGGTCGGCGAACGCGGAGGACAGCGCGTATGCTCGGCGCTCGACGTCTTCAGCAGCGATACGCTGTGGGGACGGTACTGGGGGGCGACCGAGTTCATCCCCGGGCTGCACTTCGAGGCGTGCTACTACCAGTCGATCGAATTCTGCATCGAGCGCCGCATCGGACACTTCGAGGGCGGCGCGCAAGGCGTGCACAAGCTCGCCCGCGGGCTGCTGCCGGTGAAGACGCGCTCGGCGCACGCGATCGCCGATCCCGATTTCGCCCGCGCGATTGCGCGCTTTACCGCCGACGAGCGGGCCGAAGTGGCGCAAACGGTCGAGGAGCTCGAAGCGGCCGCACCGTTCAAGGACTCCTCGAGGCCACTGACCGCCGAGAGCTGACGGCGGGTAGCCGACCTGCTAAGCTTGCATGCGCGTTTCCGCCGTGACCGCTCTGCCTTGCCGCTCGCGGTTGCCATGACCAGCCCCATCCTGCTTGCCCGCGACGGCGCGCTCGCCACGCTGACACTCAATCGACCCGAGTCGCTCAACGCGCTCGACCCGGGGATGATGGACGCGCTCGTCGCCCGTACCACCGAGCTGGCCGCGGACGCGAGCCTGCGCTGCGTCGTCATCCAGGGCGCAGGCAAGCATTTCATGGCGGGCGGCGACATCCGGCATTTTGCCGAGCAGCTCGCGCTTGCGCCGGAGGAGCGGCAGCGACGCTTCTCGGAGCTGATCGGACACCTGCACGCGGCGATCGAGCAGTTGCAGCGCATGCCGCATCCGGTGCTCGCGAGCGTGCATGGCGCGGTCGCGGGCTTCGGGCTGTCGCTTGTTTGCGCCTGTGATCTCGCGATCGCGGCGGAGGGAAGCTACTTCACGGCCGCTTATCGGCACCTGGGCCTTACGCCCGACGGCGGACTCTCGTATGCGCTGCCGCGGCTGGTCGGCAGCAAGAAAGCGATGGAGATCCTGCTCCTGGGCGAGCGCTTAGGCGTCGACGAAGCGCTGCGCCTCGGGCTCATCAATCGCATCGTCCCCGAGGCCGAGCTCGAGCGCGCGACCGCCGCCATGGCGGCCGCGCTCGCGGCGGGTCCGGTGCTCGCCACGCGCAACGGCAAACGGCTGCTCCGGCAGTCGCTGGCGCAGACGCTCTCGGCGCAGCTCGACGCCGAAGCGACGAGCTTCGGCGCGTGTGCCGCAACCGGCGATTTCGTCGAGGGTGTGCGCGCCTTCCTCGACAAGCGCGCGCCGCGGTTCGGAGAGGATTGACGCAAGATCATGTCAAGAGCCTTACCGCAAAGGGCGCAAGGGACGCGAAGAGAATCACTTGCGAAGTTCCTTTGCGATACTCTGCGTCCTTGCGGTGAAGCTTTGAACTGACCATGGCGAGCCTCAACGGCCGCACCCTCTTCATCACCGGCGCCTCGCGCGGCATCGGGCTCGCCATCGCGCTGCGCGCCGCGCGCGACGGCGCCAACATCGTGATCGCGGCCAAGACCACCGAGCCGCATCCGAAGCTGCCGGGAACGATTCATTCCGCCGCGGCGCAGCTCGAGCGTGCAGGCGGCGCCGCCCTGCCGCTCGCCGTAGACATTCGCGATGACGCCGCGGTGGCGCGCGCGGTCGAAGCGGCTGTTGCGCGCTTCGGCGGCATCGACATCCTCGTCAACAACGCCAGCGCGATCGGTTTGACCGGCACGCTCGACACGCCGATGAAACGCTTCGACCTCATGGTGGGCGTCAACGTGCGCGGGACCTACGCCTGCTCGCAGGCGTGCCTGCCGCACCTGGTCGCGTCGGCCGCCGCGGGACGCAACGCGCACATCCTGACGCTCTCGCCGCCGCTCAACCTCAGTGCGCGCTGGTTCCGCAGCCACGTCGCCTACACCATCGCCAAATACGGGATGAGCATGTGCGTGCTGGGAATGGCCGAGGAGTTCCGCGACGCGGGCGTTGCGGTCAACGCGCTGTGGCCGCGCACGATCATCGCCACCTCGGCGCTGGCGGCGCTTCCCGGGATGTCCGACCGGCTGGAGAATTGCCGCAAACCCGAGATTCTTGCCGACGCGGCGCACGCGATCCTCACGCGCGACGCGCGCCGGGCGACCGGCAACTTCTACATCGACGAGGAGGTGCTGGCCGAGGAAGGCGTCACCGACTTCAGCCGGTATGCGGTCAAGCCCGGCGCCCCGCTGCTGCCGGATATCTTTCTGGACGGATAAGACGCGGCGCGGGAACCTCCTCAAGCACCCCCGAAATAACCGCCGCGATTGCCGCCGCCGTGGTTGAAGCCACCGTGGTTGCCGTGGTTGCCGCCACCACGGTTGCGCCTGCCGCGGTGACCGCCGCGCGGATTCGGCCCGCCCGGTCCGCGGCGCTTGCCGGACGGCCGCCCGAGCCATTGGGCCTGACCTTCGCGCGTTGGCGGCAGAGCGCGGTTGCCGTTGACCTCATCGAGCGCCTCGTCGCTCGGCTCGTCCGCCGACGCCGCACTCACGCCATTGCCGTCGATGTCGTCGGGGGCAGCGGATACGGCGTAGGAGCTCGGCGCGGATTCGGTCGAGGCTCTCGCGGCATTGCCTTCGCGTGCTCCGCCCTGCCCCGCGTTCGGCATCCGTGCCGCCTGCAACACGCGGTTGAGCTCCGCACCTTCGAGCTCGATCGTCTGGCCGCGCTTCAACTGCGGCGGCATCGCCACGACGCCGTAGCGCGTGCGAATCAGGCGACTCACCATCAGTCCGACCGCTTCGAACAAGCGCCGTACCTCGCGGTTGCGTCCTTCCTGCAGCGTGACCTTGTACCAATGATTGGTACCCTCACCGCCTTCGTCGGACAGGGAGGTGACGCGCGCCACACCGTCGTCGAGCGGCACGCCCTCGCGCAACGCCGCTTCCTGCTCGGGCGTGAGCGTGCCGACGATGCGCACCGAATACTCGCGCTCGACCTCGAAGCGCGGATGCATGAGCCGGTTGGCGAGCTCGCCCGAGGTCGTGAACAGCAGCAGCCCCTCGCTGTTGAAATCGAGGCGGCCGACGGCGATCCACTTGGCCTTGCCGAGCCGCGGCAGCTTGTCGAACACCGTCGGCCGGCCTTCGGGATCGGCGCGGCTGACGATCTCGCCCGCCGGCTTGTGGTAGAGCAGGACTCGCGAGCGCGGCGGCGCGAAGCGCAGGCGCACCAGCTCGCCGTTGATACGGATCTGGTCGTTGGGCCCGACTTTCTGGCCGACTTCCGCGGGCTGGCGGTTGACGGTGATGCGGCCGGCGATGATCATCTCTTCGAGACCGCGCAGCGACCCGTAGCCGCACTGCGCGAGCACTTTGTGCAGGCGCTGCGGCTCGGTGAAAACGGGCTCAGTGGAGCGTCGGGTTGGTTTGCGGTGCATCGCGCTCTGCGTCGCTCCCTGCGGGTGCAGCGAGGTCAGCGGATGCGGATGCCGGTGTCCCGAGGATCGGGCTCGCGAGCGCGAGTTGGGCCTCGGTGGCCTTTGCGGGGGCATCGGATGGCTCCAGGAGGTGGGAAGTGTCGAGCTCCGCCAGCGGCGGCAGCTCGGAGAGTGAACGCAGGTTCAAGTCGTCGAGGAATTGCTTGGTGGTGGCGTAAAGCGCGGGCCGCCCCGGCGTCTCGCGATGCCCGACGACCTCGATCCACTGCCGGTCTTCGAGCGTCTTGATAATGTGGGTCGACACCGCGACGCCGCGGATCGATTCGATGTCGCCCCGCGTCACGGGTTGCTGATAGGCGATGATCGCCAACGTCTCCATGGTCGCGCGCGAATAACGCGGCGGCCGCTCCGGCGTGAGCCGGTCGAGATACGGTTGCAGCTCGGGCTTGGCTCGAAAGCGCCAGCCGCTCGCCACTTGAGTGAGCTCGACGCTGCGCTCTGCCCACGCGGCGCGGATTTCGTCGAGCAGCGTCCGGACGAGATCCTGCTCGAGCGGCGGATCGAAGAGCTTGGCGAGCTCGCCCGCCGCCAGCGGCTCGCCCGCAACCAGCAGCGCCGCTTCCAGAATGTTCCTGATCCGGGCGAGATCGTCCATCGTCAGCCGTCGGCCTCGTTCTGCCCGCAACGCGCACTGCAACGTCGCGCGTCGGATTCCTGCGCCTTCGCGCGGCGCCGAGCGCTGCGATGGCCCTCAACACCCCGGGGGGTTGACACAGGATGTCTCATGCGCCCTCGGCTTCGAGCACGAACGCCCGGTCGCCCCTGCGCTGGACATAGATCGGCGCGTACGGCTCGGCCTGCGCGACCTCCAGGAGCTGCTCGCGCGCGAGCTCGAGGATCGCGAGGAAGGTCACGACCAGTCGCGGCAGGTCGACCTGCTCTTCGAACAGTGTGGTGAACTCGAAAAAACGGCCGGGCTGCAACAGCTTCAGGAGCCGGCTCATCTGGCTTCGCACCGAGAGCTGCTCGCGGGTGACCAAGTGATGCCGGTTGGCCCGGGCGCGCGCGACCAGCACGGCCCAGGCGGCCTTGAGATCGTCGGGACGCACCTCGGGCAGCCGCACCGCGGGGAGCCGATCGAACCACACGCGCACCAGCGCAAAATCGCGCTCGGCGAGCGGCAGCGCGTCGAGCGCCTCCGCGCCAGCCTTCATGCGCTCATATTCGAGCAGTCGCCGGACCAGCTCGGCGCGCGGATCCTCGGGCTCCTCGCCCGGCGGCGCGGGCGGTTTCGGCAGCAGCAGCCGCGACTTGATCTCGACCAGCACCGCCGCCATCAGCAGGTACTCGGCGGCGAGCTCGAGCTGGGTGCGCCGCATCATCTCGACATAGCCGAGATACTGGCGGGTGAGCTCCGCCATCGGGATGTCGAGCACGCTGATGTTCTGCTTGCGGATGAGATAGAGGAGCAGATCGAGCGGGCCCTCGAAAGTCTCGAGGAAGACCTCGAGCGCCTCGGGCGGGATGTACAGGTCCTGCGGCAGCTCGGTGAGCGGCTCGCCGTAGACGCGCGCCACCGGCGCGCCCGCGGCTTGCGCGAGATCGATCATCGGCGCGTTGACCGCACCAGTCATGTGTACACCAACCCCATCACCTCGCGCACGTCGCGCATCGTCTCCTCGGCGAGCTTGCGCGCCCGCTCGCAGCCGTCGGCGACGATGGCGCGCACCAGCGACGGATCGTCCAGATACTTCTGGGCGCGCTCCTTGATCGGCTCCTGCTCGGCGATGATCGCGTCGATCACCGGCTGCTTGCATTCGAGGCAGCCGATGCCCGCGGTGGTGCAGCCCTTCTGCACCCACGCCTGCCGCTCCGGGTCGGAATAGATTCGATGCAGCGGCCACACGGGACACTTCTCCGGGGTGCCCGGATCCGAGCGGCGGACGCGCGCCGGATCGGTCTGCATGGTGCGGATCTTCCGGGTGATCGACGCGGCATCCTCGCGCAGCATGATCGCGTTGCCGTAGGACTTCGACATCTTCTGGCCATCGAGCCCGGGGACCTTGGGGGTCTCGGTGAGCAGCGCCTGCGGCTCGGGCAGGATCACCCGCCGCGAGCCTTCGAGGTAGCCGAACAGCCGCTCGCGGTCGCCCAACGCCAGATTCTGCGCGTCGTCGAGCATCGCCCGCGCGGCTTCCAGCGCCTTCTGATCGCCCTGTTCCTGGAAGGCGGTGCGCAGCTGCTCGTAGCGCTTGGCGCGCTTCGAGCCGAGCTTCTTCACCGCCGCCTTCGCCTTTTCCTCGAACCCCGGTTCGCGCCCGTAGACGTGATTGAAGCGGCGCGCGAGCTCGCGCACCAGCTCCAGGTGCGAGATCTGATCCTCGCCGACCGGGACCATGTTCGCGCGGTAGACGAGGATGTCGGCGCCCTGCATCACCGGATAGCCCAGAAAGCCGTACGTCGACAGATCGCGGTCGGCGAGCTTCTCCTGCTGCTCCTTGTACGTCGGCACACGCTCCAGCCAGCCGACCGGTGCGATCATGCCGAGCAGCAACGTGAGCTCCGCATGCTCGGGCACGCGCGACTGGATGAACACGGTCGCGCGCGAGGGATTGATGCCGACCGCGAACCAGTCGATGAACATCTCCCACACGCTTTCCTCGATCGTCTCGGGAGAATCGTAGTGGGTGGTCAACGCGTGCCAGTCGGCCGCGAAGAACAGACACTCGTACTCCTCCTGCAGCCGCACCCAGTTCTTGAGCGCGCCGTGGTAGTGCCCCAGGTGCATGCGCCCGGTCGGCCGCATGCCCGACAGCACGCGGTCAGCGAACATCGCGTTGCGCGCGAGCCGCCACGGTTCGCGTCATCACGAGCCGAGCAACAGGTGAATCGCGTACTGGCCGGCGCGCAGTATCGGCAGCATCAGGGTGCCGAGCACCCCGGTCGCGAGAAGAATGATCACCAGCATGAACCCGTACGGCTCGCTGCGCGCGTAGCCCTGCGCCAGCGACTGCGGCAGAAGGCTCAGCGCGATGCGGCCGCCGTCGAGCGGCAGAATCGGCAGCAAGTTGAGAGCCATCAGCACCAAATTGACGTCTATTCCCGCCTTGGCCATCTCCAGGAGCCCGTCGCTCTCGATCGCCCCTCCGGGCACGGCAGCCCTGAGCAGCACCGCCCAGGCCAGCGCCATCGCGAAGTTCGCGAACGGCCCTGCACCCGCCACCCAGAACATGTCCCGCTTCGGATGGCGCAGGTTGCCGAAATTCACCGGCACCGGCTTGGCCCAGCCGAAAATGAACAGCGGCGCTCCGGTCAGGAGCGAGACGGCGACCAGGAAACCCGGTACGGCAATCGTTCCGATTGGATCGATGTGCTTGAGCGGATTCAGCGTCACCCGCCCGAGCATGTAGGCGGTCTGGTCGCCGAACTGCTTGGCGACGAAGCCGTGCGCCGCCTCGTGCAGCGTGATCGCCAGCACCACCGGTACCGCCCAGAGCACGATGGTGACGAGCGACAGCTCCATTTCAACCACATTCTAGCAGGTACCGCGATAAAACCCAACGCGAGGCCACGCAAAGCGGCACAACGACGCTTCGCCCGCTAGGCCGGGCCCGCCAGTCCCAGCCGCGCCGGATCGCCGCGTCCCAGGCGCGCAATCGCGGGCGGCGACACGGCGAGATCGACCACCGTGGTAGGCTCGAGGTGGCACGCGCCGCTGTCGATGATGAGATCGAGCGCGCGCTCGTACTGGGCGCGGATCGCGGCCGGATCGTTCAGGGGCTCGCTCGCGCCCGGCGGAATCAGCGTCGATGACAGCAGAGGTTGGCCCAGCTCGGAGAGCAGTGCGCGCACCACCGCATGATCGGGCACGCGAACGCCGATCGTGCGGCGCCGCGGGTGCTTCAACCGTCGCGGCACTTCGCGCGACGCCGGCAGCAGGAAGGTGAAGCTGCCGGGGATGCCTTGCTTCACGATGCGAAACTGCCAGTTGTCGAGCTGCGCGTAGAGCCCGACCTCCGCCAGATCGCGACACACCAGCGTCAGGTGGTGCTGGTGGTCGATCTGACGCAGCGCTCGAATGCGCTCGGCGGCCTCGCCATCGTCGACACGGCAACCCAGGGCATAGCTCGAATCGGTCGGGTAGGCGATCACGCCGCCGTCGCGCACGATGGCCGCCGCCTGCCGGATCAGACGGGGCTGCGGGTCGATCGGATGGATCGAAAAATATTGAGCCACGATGTCGGGAGCAGTCGCTCAGGCCGCCGTTCGCTATATAATCCGCTCCTATTCTAACGCCGAGCTATATGTTGCGTCGCCGGTGAACCTGCAGCAGATTCGCTACCTCTGCGCGGTCGTCGACCACGGGCTCAATGTCTCGGTCGCCGCCGATGCGCTGTTCACTTCGCAGCCCGGCATCAGCAAGCAGATCCGGCAGCTCGAGGACGAGCTCGGTGTGCCGATCTTCATTCGCCAGGGCAAGCGGTTGACCGCGTTGACCGCGGGCGGCGAAGTCATCGTCGCCACGGCGCGGCGCGCCTTGCAGGAGCTCAACAATCTGAAGCGCGTCGGCGCCGAGTTCAGGGCCGAGGACGTTGGCACGCTCGCCATCGCCACCACGCATACCCAAGCGCGCTACGTGCTGCCGCCGGTGCTCAAGGGCTTCTCCGAGAAGTATCCCAGGGTCCGCCTGCTGTTGCACCAGGGCAATCCGATTCAGGTCGCGGAACAGACCGCGCGCGCCGAGGTCGACGTCGGGATCGCCACCGAGGCGCTTGCCGATTTTCCCGATCTGGTGACGCTTCCCTGCTACACCTGGAACCGCTGCGTGCTGGTGCCGAAGGGCCATGCGCTGGCGCGGGAGAAAGCGCTGACGCTCGAAGCGCTGGCGCGCTACCCCATCGTCACCTACGACTTCAGCTTCACCGGCCGCTCGCAGATCAACGCGGCCTTCGGCGCCAAGGGCTTGAGCCCCAACGTGGTGCTGACCGCGCTCGACTCCGACGTGATCAAGACTTACGTCGAGATGGGCCTGGGGGTCGGCATCGTGGCGCAGATGGCGTACGACGCGGCGCGCGATCGGCAGTTCGACAAGCTCGAGGCGAGCCATCTGTTCGCGCCCAGCACCACGCGGCTGGCGCTGCGCCGCGGTGTCTACGCCCGGGGCTTCGTCTACGAGTTCATCACCATGTTCGCACCGCAGTACGACCGCGCGGCGATCGAGGCGGCGCTCCGGGGCGATGCGGAGCATTATGAGCTGTGATTCGACCTCGGGCCGCGGCCGCGTGGCGTGGCTTGCCCGCTTCGCTGTCTTCGGTCTTGCCTTTTTCACCGCCCCGGCGTCAACGGCAGCCGGGTTGCCGACCGTGGAGCTGGCGATCAAAGGCCAGCGGCTGGTCGCCGAGGTTGCCGCGACCGAGGCCACCCGCACGACCGGGCTCATGAACCGGTTCAGCCTGCAACCCGATCACGGCATGCTGTTCGTATTCGAGGCGCCGCAGCCGCAGGCGTTCTGGATGAAGAACACCTACGTGCCGCTGTCGATCGCTTTCATCGGCAGCGACGGACGGATCCTCAACATCGAGGACATGGCGCCGCTCACCGAGAACACGCATCCCTCCCGCGGGTTGGCGCTCTACGCGCTGGAGATGAAAAAGGGCTGGTTTGCCGAACGCGGCATCGGCGCGGGCGATGCCGTGACCGGGCTCGACAAGGCGCCCAGGGCGCGCGAGTAGCTCAGCGCCAGGGCAGGCTGCGGGCGACGACCGCCCCGAGGCTTCTGCCCAGGGCAGCGCCGAACCTGCGGGCCAGGCGCTCGCTCAGGTTTTCCTTGACCGTGAAGTCGACGACATCCTCGGCTTTGATCACTTCGCGCGCGACGTAGTCGACGCTGCCCAGGCCGTCGGCCAGCCCGAGCTCGACGCTGCGCGCACCATTCCACACCAGGCCGGAGAACAGCTCGGGCGCTTCCTTGAGGCGTTCACCCCGCCCGGCCTTGACCACGGCGATGAACTGCTGATGGATCTCATCGATCATCTTCTGCGCGTATTCCTTCTGCTGCGGGGTCATGGGCAGGAACGGATCGAGGAAAGTCTTGTTGTCGCCGGCGGCGATGGCGCGGCGCTCGATGCCGAGCTTGTCCATCGCGCCGACGAAACCGAAGCCGTCGATGACAACGCCGATCGAACCCACGAGGGTTGCCTTGTCGACGTAGATCTTGTCGGCCGCGACGGCGGCATAGTAGGCGCCGGAGGCGCACGCCTCTTCGCAGACCGCGTAGATCGGAATCGCCGAATACTTCGCGCGCAGGCGCCGGATCTCGTCGTTGATCTCGCCGGCCTGGACGGGACTGCCGCCCGGGCTGTTGATGCGCAGCACGACTCCCTGCGTGCCCTTGTCCTTGAACGCCGCCTGCAAGCCGGCCATGACGTTCTGGGCGCTCACCAGCCCGTCGGGATCGAGCTCGCCGCGCATCTCGACCTGCGCCGTGCATTTGCCGGCGCACGCGTGCTGCACTTCGCTGAGCACGCCGATCGCTGCAAACAGCGCCACGACCAGCAAAGCGAAGGCGAGCAGCTTGAAGAAAATGCCCCAACGTCGCGCGCGCGTCTGCTCGCGCACACCCGCGGTGGCGAGCTGCTCGATCACCCGGCGTTCCCAGCTTTCCTCGGCCATTGTTCAGTCCTCGCTGCAGTAGATGCCCCCGTCGCGCTCGAACACCGTGACGGCCCCGAGCCGTGCGCCCCGGCATGGTCCATCAACGCACCAGCCGGTGTCCGGCTGATAGAGCGCGCCGTGCGTGGCGCAAATCAAGTATAGCCTCCCGGCATCGAAGAACTCGCCGGGATTCCAGTCGAGCTCGGTCGCCTGATGCCGGCACTCGTTGAGGTATGCATGCACCGCGCCGCGAAAGCGGATCGCGAACGCCGGCAGCGTCACGCCCGCGCGGCGGATTTCGAAGCGCACGCCGGCGCCGCCGTCGAGGAGCGCGTCGCTCCGGCAGATCAGGCGTTCGCGGCGAGCCACGCGGCGAGCTCCGCGATCGAGGCCACCGACGCCAGCGGCGAGAAGCCGGCGAATCCTTGCGCGTCGTGCGCGCCGTAGGTGACCGCCACCGCGGCGGCGCCGGCGTTGCGAGCGAGCTCCAGATCGTGCGTCGTGTCGCCGACCATCAACGTTTCGACGGGCTCGACGCCGCAACGATCCATCAGCGCGAGCAGCATGTCGGGATGCGGCTTCGGGAACCCCTCGTCGGCGCAGCGCGAGGCAACGAAGCGGTGCGCGAGGCCCTGCTGCGCCAGTGCCCGGCTGAGCCCGGCGCGCGATTTCCCGGTGGCGACGGCGAGCAGGAAGCCGCGCGCGTGGAGCTCCTCGAGCATCTCGCGCGCGCCGCTGAACAGCGGGATCTCCGGATCGCGTGCGAGATAATGCTCGCGGTAGCGCTCGGACAAGCGCGGGTAGTCCGCGGGCGGGAGCGTGGGCGCCACGTAGCGCAGCGCGTCGGCGAGGCCCAGGCCGATGACGAAGCGCGCTTGCGCGTCCCCGGGCACGGGGAGCCCCAAGTCGCGGCACGCCTCCTGGATCGAGTGGGCGATGATCGCGGTCGAGTCGGCCAAGGTCCCGTCCCAATCGAAGACCAGGAGCCGGAACCGGCGCGGGCCCGGGGCTCTATCGTTCGGCATCGCTGTTATGGGCAGCCTCCAGGCTCGCCGTAAAGCTTGCGAGATCGGGCGGGAGCGGCGATTCGAGCTCGAGCGCCCGCGCTTGTGTCGGGTGCGGCAGCCTCAAGCGCCAGGCGTGCAGGAACATGCGCTTCAAGCCCTGCTTGGCCAGCGCCCTGTTCCAGGCGAAGTCGCCGTACTTGTCGTCGCCGGCGAGAGGAAACCCGAGATGGGTCAGGTGCACGCGGATCTGATGTGTGCGTCCGGTATGGAGCTCCGCTTCGAGCAGGCTCACCGGCGGCTCGCGGTCGGCCCAGACCCGCCGACGATGGAATACGGTGCGCGCCATTTTGCCGCCGTCGCGCTCGATCTTGACCCGGCGCTCGCCCGCGCCGGTCACGAATTTGGTGAGCGGCAACTCGACCTCGCGCGTGGCCTCGCGCCAGCGACCCTTCACCAGCACGAGGTAGCGCTTGTCGGCTTCGCCTTCGCGAAAGCTCGCATGCAGCGCGCGCAGCGCGGCGCGCTTCTTGGCCACGAGCAGCACGCCCGAGGTGCCGCGGTCGAGACGATGGGCGAGCTCGAGGGACCGAGCCTCGGGCCGGGCGGCCCGAAGCTGCTCGATCAGCCCGAAGTCGATCCCGCTCCCGCCGTGGACCGCCAGACCGGTCGGCTTGTCGATCGCTATCAGCGCGTCGTCCTCGTACAGGATGGGCAATGCGGCCCGGGAAACCGGCGAGCGCAACCGGGTTGCCGGAGACTCGGCGGTGCGCACCGGGGGGATGCGCAGATCGTCGCCGGCGGCGAGCCGCGCATCGGGCCGGACCCGCCTGCGATTCAAGCGCACTTCGCCGCTGCGCAAGATACGATAGATGTGGCTCTTGGGCACGCCTTTGAGCACGCGCAGGAGGAAATTGTCCACGCGCTGCCCGGCGCCGGCCTCGTCGATCGCAAGGTGACTTGCGGCTTCCTTGCTTAAATCCTTCATTTCCTTATAATTGTCGTCAGCAACAACGAGCGGCAAATTGGAGTCGGCGGGCATGAGGAGAGTTTTCACCATCGCTCGGACCGCCGCCTGCGTAAGCTTGGGACGACGGCCACGACACCCGCACGTTGCCCCGCGAGGGGAACAAGGTTAAATCGGCTCACCGTCCGGATTTTGCAACCCGGAAAAGTAGCGATGTTAATGGAAGAGCGCGAGAACCGCGACCGGCCCGACGCCGGAGTGATGCGGCTACGACGCGCGGCGCGCAACCGCAACGTTAGCGCAACGAATTCTGCAACCGATCGCATCCGTCGACGGGCCGAGCGGCTCGCCGGAGGCGGTCCCCAGACCGTTTGAGCGACAACGCGAATACACATCCACGCTCCCGAGAATCGCTCCGCACGGCAGGCGCCAACGCCGCCGCGCGGTCGCAGATGATGCCCGATACCCGCATCCGAGCCCTCGTAGACCGGCAGCCCGCGCTGCCCGCGTGGTCGTCCTCGCCCTCGCCCACCGCCCGCTAGACCCGGCGCCCGTTGCGGGCGCCCCCGCCGCACTCCGCCTCGCCGACGCGACTTTAGCGCCGGGGAAGTAGCACATGAAACGCATGCTGTTCAACGCCACCCAGGCCGAGGAGCTTCGGGTGGCGATCGTCGACGGCCAAAAGCTGATCGACCTCGATATCGAATCGGCGAGCAAGGAACAACGCAAGAGCAACATCTACAAGGCGGTCATCACCCGCGTCGAGCCCAGCCTCGAGGCCTGCTTCGTCGATTACGGCACCGACCGCCACGGCTTCCTGCCGTTCAAGGAGGTCGCCCGCGAATACCTGCGCGGCAACGGCGAAGGTCGGGGTCGGCCGCAGGAGGCGCTCAAGGAAGGTCAGGAGCTGATCGTCCAAGTCGACAAGGATGAGCGCGGAAGCAAGGGTGCGGCGCTCACGACCTACATCTCGCTCGCCGGCCGCTACCTGGTGCTGATGCCGAACAATCCTCGCGGCGGCGGCGTGTCGCGCCGCATCGAGGGCGAGGACCGCAACGAGCTGCGCGAGGTGATCGGCCAGCTCGCGGTGCCCGACGGCATGAGCGTGATCGCCCGCACCGCCGGCATCGGCCGCTCGCTGGAAGAGCTGCAGTGGGACTTGAATTACCTGATGCAGCTCTGGCAGGCGATCGACGGGGCGGCCAAGATGCAATCCGGTGCCTTCCTGATCTACCAGGAGTCGAGCCTGGTGATCCGCGCCATCCGCGACTACTTCCACCCGGACATCGGCGAGATCCTGATCGACACCGAGTCGATCTTCGAGCAGGCGCAGCAGTTCATGAGCCACGTGATGCCGGCGAACGTGCATCGAGTGAAGCTCTACAAGGACGACGTGCCGCTGTTCTCGCGCTTCCAGATCGAGCACCAGATCGAGACCGCGTATGCGCGGCAGGTGCCGCTGCCCTCCGGCGGCGCGATCGTGATCGATCATACCGAGGCGTTGGTTTCGATCGATGTCAACTCGGCACGCGCCACCAAAGCCGGGGACATCGAGACCACCGCCTACCACACCAACCTGGAGGCCGCCGACGAGATCGCGCGCCAGTTGCGCCTGCGCGACCTCGGTGGGCTCATCGTCATCGACTTCATCGACATGGAGAGCGGCAAGAACCAGCGCGAGGTCGAGAGCCGGCTCAAGGATGCGCTGAAGTACGACCGGGCCCGGGTGCAGCTCGGCAAGATCTCGCGCTTCGGCCTGATGGAGCTCTCGCGCCAGCGGCTGCGGCCGGCCCTGGTCGAATCGGCGTATATCGCCTGCCCGCGCTGCCACGGCATCGGTCACATCCGCGGCACCGAATCCACCGCGCTGCACATCCTGCGCATCCTGCAGGAAGAGGCGATGAAGGAGAACACCGCGCAGGTGGTGGCGCAGGTGCCGGTCGACGTCGGTACGTTCCTCTTGAACGAGAAGCGGCCCGAGGTCCACGGTATCGAGACGCGCTTCAAGGTCAACGTCCTGCTCGTTCCGAACCGCTACCTCGAGACGCCGAACTACAAGGTGCAGCGCCTGCGCCACGACGACCTGAATCAGGCTGAGCTGCTGCCATCGTCGTTCGACATGGTCGAGCGGCCGGAAGAGGAGGACATCGTCAAGCTGAAGAAGGAGGAAGCGCGCGAGCCGCGGCAGGAAGCCGCCGTCAAGGGCATTACGCCGGCGCAGCCCGCGCCGATGCCGGTCGAGCGCACGCCGGTGACCGAGCCGCCGCGCCGGGAAAACTGGTTGACCACGGTGATGGGTTGGTTCAAGCGAGCGCCGAGCGAGCAGGAGCACGCGCCGTCGCCCGCGCCGCAGCGTCGCGACGTGCCGCGCGAGGAGCGCGATCGCGGCCCGAGGCAGCGCCCGGAACGCCGCGAGCCGCGCGAAGCACGCGGGGAGGAGCGGCGGCAAGGCCGGCGCGAAGGCCAGCGCGGCGAATCGCGCGAGCAACGCGAGCCGCAGCGACAGCGACCACCGCAGGGGCCGCAGCAACAGCAGCCGCGTCGCGATCGCGAAGGGCGGCGGAACGAGTCGCGCGAGGCGCAGCGTTCGCATCCTGCGCGCGAGCCGAAGCCGCCGCAGGAACCACCTCCGGTCGACTCATCGCTTGCGGCAATCACGCGCGGGCAGCCCGGGGCAGCGCAGCCAACCGAGCGGGGCGAAGGCGGACATCGGCGGCGCGATCGGCGCCGTGGCGGACGCGGTCGCGGGGGTGAGCGCGGCGACCAGACTATGGCGCCGCCGGAACGGCCCGACGACGCGCGCCGCGCGGCACCGCGGACCGAGGCCGCACCCCCGGTCGCCAGCGCATCGGCACCGCGCAGCGCAGCGGAAGGCGGCACGGCACCCGTCGCCGTTCACATCGAGCTCGAGTCCGCGTCGATCCACGCCGAGCCGACACCGCCAGCGCTGCACGCGGAGCCGGCGCCGAAGCTCGAGCCCGGTCTCGCCGAGTCGGCGCCAGCGGTGGAGCGCGCCGAGCCGTTGCCGCGCAACGCGCCCGACATTCCGAGGGTCTCGCTGGAGCTGCCGCCCGAGTCGGGGCTGGTCCTCGTCGAGACGAGTCACGCCGCCCCGCCAAGCGGGGAGGCGCCGGAAGCGCCACGCCCGCAGCGCGTCCGTCCGCCACGGGTCGTCGTCGCCGAGGAGCCGCTGCAGATGGTGGAGACCACGCCCAAGGATTCGACGCCCCCGGCGTAACTGGGCGTAACTCGGGTTCGCGCGGTGCGCTCACCCCGGCCTACGCGCTGCCGCCGCAAGCCGCGCGCGCACAACCTCGAGCAGCGCGGCTGCACCCTGCTCGGCGAGATCGAGCACGCGTTCGAAATCCCTGGGCGTGCCGTGGTACGGATCGGGAATCTCGAGCATTCCCGAATCGGGCGCGAAGTCGAGGAACAGCCCGAGATGGCCGCGATAGTCGTGCGGGCGCAGCGCCTCGAGCTCGGTCAGGTTGGCCATATCCATCGCCAGGATCCACTCGAAACGCCCGAAATCTTCCGTCTCGACCTGGCGCGCGCGCCGCTCCGGGAGCTCGTAGCCGCGCCGGCGCGCGTGCACAACCGCGCGCGGGTCCGCCGGTTCCCCGATCTGGTAGTCGTGCGTGCCTGCCGAATCGACGGCGATCGACTGCGCGAGGCCCGCCCGCGCGACCAGCGTGCGGAACACGGCCTCCGCGGTCGGTGAGCGGCAAATGTTGCCGGTGCAAACAAATAGCACTGCGGTGGGGCACCTGGCGGTCATCTTTTCCTAGTCAAATTAGGCACAACTGGACACCTGTGGACAAGTCCAGTACGATGCTAGGCGGGGCACCCAGAGGGGCACCTGATGCCACGCCTAACCGAATTCCGCATTCGCGCCGCCAAGGCCGACAACGGCGCCGAAGTCTTGATTGCCGACGGCGGGAACCTGTTCCTGCGGGTCCGGCCGACCGGCTCGAAAGTCTGGATTGTGCGCATCAAGCGCGGCGGGAAGCGTCGCGTCCACACCTTAGGCCCCTACCCTAGCACAACGTTGCTTGAGGCCCGGAAACGAGCCGCGCACCTGGTCGCGGTGGAGCGCGGCGACGCCCGCGTGACCGTCAAAGAGGCGGTTGAGGACTACATGACGGCAATCATCCGGCCGCGCTATCGCCGGGTGAATAACGCCGAGGTCTACGCGCGGCACCTGCAGAAGAAACTCGGCTCGCTCTCAATCGACGCGGTACGCGCGGTCGATGTCTCGCGCATGATCGTGGACTACTCGCGCGAGGCGCCCGTTGCGGCAATGCGGATGCTCGCCTTCGCCAAGGGCTTTTTCTCCTGGTGTGTTGGATTCGGGCTGATTGAGCGCTCGCCGATCGCCGACATCCAGGCGGGCGCCTTTGGTGTCGAGGAGCAGCCGCGCGCGCGCATCCTGACTAACGACGAGATCCGCGCATTCTGGACCGCACCGGATCTGCCGCACCGGGCGTTGCTGCGCTTCCTGCTCCTGACCGGAGTGCGAATCGGTGAGGCGCAAGCCGCGCAACGCGACTGGCTGCACTCCGATGGCTGGCTCGATCTGCCGGCCGATGTGATGAAGAACGGGAAGCCACACCGCGCCTTTGTCTCGCGGCCGGCGAAGCAACAGATCGAGCTCGACGCGGCCCCGCACTTATTTCGCACCGTGTCGCCTACCGCCGTTCAATCGGCGCTGCGCCGCTGGCAGGATCGGCACGGCATCGAATCCCGCTGGACGCCGCATGATTTGCGACGCTCCTTTGCCTCGCGCCTGGGCGACCTTGGCATTCCCGTCCACATCATCGCGAAGTGCCTCGGGCATACGCTGGAAGGCGGCGGCGAATCGACGGCGGTCTATCTGCGCAGCGAATGGCTCGAGGAGCGCAAGCAAGCGACGATGCGCCTCGCCGAACACGTCGCCAGCGTGATTGCGAAGCAATGAAGAAACGACCGTCGCGGCCTGAAGAATTCGTCTCGGCCGATGGGCCCCTCCTCACTCTTGAGTCCGCGCTTGAGCGCGCCCGGAAAGGCCGGCCAGGGCCGCTGCTGGCACTGATCTATGACGCGATGGGGGCCGATGTTGCGGCCGTCATTCACGGCCTGATTGGCGGCGAGATCAAACTGGCGAAGCCATACCGCGGCAAATATCTTCCGAGGGAAGCCGAAGGCATTCGCGCCTTCTATCAACAACTCCGAAAGCAACATCCGAAAAAATCCAAGGACCAGTTGATCGACGACTACGTGATGAAGGCGTTTGGCCGCGGCATCGCCAGGAACACGATCGCCGACATCATCGAGGCCAAGAATACCTACCGCAAGCCGAAGCCACTGCCGCCTAGGCAACCTGGAGCCGCTAAAAAAGTGGCGGCGGTAGCGCTGGCGCTCATGCAGGACGTCGAGTCGAGGCTAGGCCAAGTCAAAAATGGGGAGCAAATGAAAAATGCTCCCCACCCCAAGCGCAAAAAATAGCAGTATTTAGTTGGGCGTTCTCAAACAACGAGGATGCCCAATGAAATCCGACGTCCCGGCGGCACCCAAGCCGCTCGTTTACAGCTTCCGACAGTTCTACCAGAGCGTCTATCCGTGCTCGCGCGCACGGGCCACGCAGTACGCGAGCAGCGGCGAGTTGGCGACGTTCGTTGACCGCGGGCGCCGCTACGTCACCGTAGAGGCTGCGAAGCGATTCGTCCGCGCCAAAGCCGCCAAAGGTGGCGCTATCCCGCTCAAGGTATCTCAGCAACGAAGCGCCTCCGGTAAGAAAGGCCGCGCTGCGCAGCTGGCGGTTGCAGCCGAGTCGGAGGCGGCATCATGAAGGTTACCTTCGAACAACTGGAGGAATTGATTTCGCGGCATCGCGCGGAGCAAAACGGACGCGTGGGTACATCGGTTCACCCGGCAAAGCCCCATGCCGTCAGGGTTGGTTGGCGCGTCTCACGATTCGAACATGGGCATGAAATTCCGCTCTCGCGCGTATACCAGAGCAGGGCCGCGGCGGAGGGATATCTTGAGCTCGCGCGGGTCAACGGCATCGGCAGCGCCACGATTGTCGAGCGGCGGGGCGCTGATGATGTGGAGCTCGCATGAGGTGCGTCACGTGGAGGCCGCTCGCGCGCGGCTCGCTGCAGGGCTTCGCCGACATCGAGATGCCGTCGGGCCTGATCTTGATCGGCTGCACCTTGCATCGATCCAATGGCAAAGCGTGGTGCTCGCCGCCGTCGCGTCCGCAGCTCGACGCGGAGCGCAAGCCAATGCTCGGCGACAACGGGAAGATCCTCTATGCGCCGATCGTCGAATTCGCCGACAAGCGACTGCGCTACAAGTGGAGCGACCTGGCCGTCGCCGCGATCGAGGCATTCCTAGACGGCAAAGCGCCCGACGGATCGGGCGCGATGAGCGGCGGCAGCGAATCCAGCGACGGCAAATCGAAGGAAGCGCGCCGTGGATCATAGCACCGTTGCGGCATTCCTGGCCGCGGGCTGCGCGCTCGTGCCGATCCCACTCGGCGAGAAAGGACCGCGCGGCAAGGGCTGGCAGAAGCGGGAGCGCGCCGTCACTGGTCCCGAGAACGCACCGAAGCTCGCCGGCATGAACGCCGGGCTGCTGCACGAGTGGTCGAGAACCTGCGCTGTCGATATCGACGACTACGACGCGACCGACGCTTGGCTGACCGAGCACGGCATCAATTTGGAGGCGCTGTTCCTGGCCGAGAACGCCGTCAGCGTGGCGAGCGGCAGGCCGAACCGCGGGAAGTTGATCTACAGGCTACCGGAAGGCACTCGGCCGCTGCCCACTACGAAGATCAAGGACGACGTCGGCCGCGTGATCCTCGAGCTGCGCTGCGCCGGCAGCCAGGATGTCATCGCCGGCAAACATCCGGACACCGGCACCGACTACACCGTCACGGGCGAGCCGGCCGCGATGCCGATCCTTCCGGATCCGCTGCTCGGGATCTGGCACTCGCGGTTAAACGGTGCCGGCACTCACGATGAACCTACGCCGGACGCCATCCCCAAGGGCGCTCGCAACGACACCTTGTTCCGCATCGGCTGCCGCGCGCGGCGCGCTGGCCTACCGGAAGAGGCAATCCACGCTGCGCTGCTCGCCATCAACAAGACCTGCAACCCGCCGCTGCCCGCGCACGAGGTCGGCGCTATCGCCCGGTCTGTCGTCCACGGCCACCACGGTCCACCCGAATCCGAGAGCGTGAGCGATGCCGAGATCGACGCCTCCGAGCTCCTAGCCACCACCTTCCAGCCCATGCGTGCCATCGTCCCCGATCTGATCGTCGAAGGCGTGAACATCGCCGCCTCGAAACCGAAGCTGGGCAAGACCTGGCTCATGCTGGCGCTCGCGCTGGCCGGGGCCACCGGCGCCGAATTCATGCGCCGGCGCATCGAGCGCGTGCAATGCCTGTTCGTCGCGCTAGAGGACAACGATCGCCGGCTGCAATCACGCCTACGCAAGCTCGGCGCAGTGCTCGGCACGCCGAGTCCAGGTGCATTGCGCATCCGCCACGAATGGCCGCGCGGTCCCGAGGGTGCAACGAAGCTCGACGACTATCTCCACCAGAACGCTGCCGTGCGCCTCGTCATCTTTGACACCTATCGAGGTCTGGCGCCGAAGCGTGCTCGAGGCGGCGATCTGGTCGCCGAGGACTACGCCACCATCCGCGCCTATGAACAGGTCGCCGACCGCAGGCACGTCGCGCTCGTGATCGTCATGCACGTGCGCAAGAGCATCGACGAGGCCGACTGGATCGACGCCATCTCCGGCACGCACGGCCTCACTGCTGCAGCCGATGCGCTGCTCGTGCTCAAGCGGGCACGAGGCGAGAACACCGCGACCTTGAGCGTCACCGGACGCGACATCGAACACGAGGCCGAACTCGGTTTGCGCTTCGACCGAGAGCACGGCCTCTGGCTCCTTCTGGGCAGCGCTGCCGAAGTGCAGTCTAGCGAGGAGCGCCGGGAGGTATTGCACGCACTGCGCGTGAGCGGCACGGCCATGACTCAGAAA
>DASVPH010000079.1:0-18610 GCA_036382945.1 Casimicrobiaceae bacterium | reverse complement strand
CCGGTTCTGCCGTGCTGGAGCCGTCGGACGCGCCCGTCGCTTCGATCTCCCCGGCGCCGCTGGCGCGACGCCCGCAAGCGCCCGCGGCGCACGCCCGGTTCGTCCACCTGCGCCTGCACAGCGAGTACTCGATCGTCGACGGCATGGTGCGCGTCGACGACGCCGTCGCCGCCGCGCTCGCCGACAAGATGCCGGCGCTCGCGCTCACCGACCTCGCGAATGTGTTCGGCTTGGTGAAGTTCTACACCGCGGCGCGCGAGGCGGGAATCAAGCCCATCGTCGGCTGCGACGTCTGGCTCACGCATGACGCCGAGCGCGACGCACCGTACCGGCTGCTCCTGCTCTGCCAGTCGCGCGAGGGTTACCTCCGGCTCGCCGACTGGCTCACGCGCGCGTATCGCACCAACCAGCATCGCGGCCGCGCCGAGCTCAGGCGCGAATGGTTCGCCGAAGGCACCACGGGGCTCATCGCGCTCTCGGGTTTTCGCGACGGCGACGTCGGCGACGCCCTGGCGCAGAGGAACGATGCCGGCGCGCGCAAGGCCGCGGCGAGCTGGGCCAAGCTCTTCCCGGATCGCTACTTTCTGGAAGTGCAGCGCGCGGGCCACGCCGACGACGATGCGCTCACCGCCTCCACGGTGCGGCTTGCCGCCGAGCTCGACCTGCCGGTGGTCGCCACGCATCCGGTGCAATTCCTCACCCGTGACGAGTTCCGAGCGCACGAGGCGCGCGCGTGCATCGCCGAAGGCTACACGCTCGCCGATCAGCGCCGGCCGAAGCGCTTCTCCACCGAGCAGTATTTCACCACGCAGGAAGCGATGGCCAAGCGCTTCGCCGACCTGCCGGGCGCGCTCGCCAATTCGGTGGCGATCGCGCAGCGCTGCAATCTGACTATCCCGCTCGGCAGGAACTACCTCCCGGATTTCCCGATCCCGGCGGGCGTCACCATCGAGCAGCATCTGAAGAACGAGGCGCTCGCCGGGCTGGAGAAGCGCCTGGCGGTGGTCTACCCCGACGCACCCGAGCGCGATGCCCGGCGTCCTGAGTACCTGGCGCGGCTCGAGTTCGAAGCGAAGACGATCATCCAGATGGGCTACCCCGGCTACTTCCTGATCGTGGCCGACTTCATCAACTGGGCGAAGCACAACGGCGTCCCGGTCGGCCCCGGGCGCGGCTCGGGCGCGGGATCGCTCGTCGCCTACGCGCTCGGTATCACCGATCTCGATCCGCTGCGCTACGCGCTGCTGTTCGAACGCTTCCTCAATCCCGAGCGGGTGTCGATGCCCGACTTCGACATCGACTTCTGCCAGGACGGCCGCGACAAGGTCATCGAGTACGTGAAGCGGAAATACGGCGCCGAATCGGTGTCGCAGATCGCGACCTTCGGCACGCTGCAGGCGCGGGCGGTGGTGCGCGACGTGGGCCGCGTGCTCGATCTGCCGTACGGCTTCTGCGACGGCATCGCCAAGCTGATTCCGTTCCAGCCCGGGCGCACGGTGACGCTCAAGCGCCGAGCGCCGGGGGAGGCGCCGCCGAATGTCATCTACGCGCGCGAGGTCGAGCCGCAATTGAACGAGCGCGAGGCGGCCGAGGAAGAGGTGCGCGAGCTCCTTTCGCTCGCCGAGCAGCTCGAAGGGCTGCCGCGCAACGTGGGCATGCACGCAGGCGGCGTGCTGATCGCGCCGGGCAAGCTCACCGACTTCTGCCCGCTGTACACGCAAGCGGGCACCGACGCGCCGGTGTCGCAGTTCGACAAGGACGACGTCGAAAAGGTGGGCCTGGTCAAGTTCGACTTCCTGGGCCTGACCACCCTCACCATCCTCGACTGGACGGTGCGCTACGTGCGCATGCTCGATCCCGAGTCGACCGTCACCGTGGAGACCATTCCTCTGGACGACAAGGCCGCCTACGACGTCTTCAAGAGCGGCAACACCGTCGGCATCTTCCAGTTCGAATCGCGCGGCATGCGCGAGCTCCTGCTGCAGGCGCCGGCGAAGCGCTTCGACGACATCGTCGCGCTGGTGGCGCTGTTCCGGCCCGGGCCGATGGAGCTCATCCCCGACTATGTCCGCCGCAAGCAAGGCAGCGAGCGGCCGGACTACTACGACCCGCGGCTCGAGCCGATCCTGGCACCCACCTACGGCGTGATGGTGTATCAGGAACAGGTGATGCAGATCGCGCAGGTGATCGGCGGCTACACGCTCGGCGGCGCCGATCTCCTGCGCCGCGCGATGGGCAAGAAGCTGCCCGAGGAGATGGCGAAGCACCGCTTCGTGTTCATCGAGGGCGCGGAGAAGAACGGACTGTCGAAGGCGCGCGCCACGCAGCTCTTCGACTTGATGGAGAAATTCGCGGGCTACGGCTTCAACAAGTCGCACGCCGCCGCCTACGCGCTGATCGCCTATCAGACGGCGTACTTCAAGGCGCATCATCCGGCGGCGTTCATCGCGGCCAACTTGTCGGCGGTGATGGACGACACCGACAAGGTGCGGCATTTTCACGACGAGGCCAAGGCGCTGGGGCTCGCGGTGCTGCCGCCTGACATCAACGCCGGCAATTACCGCTTCGAGCCGGTCGACGAGAAGCACATCCGTTACGGCCTGGGCGGCATCAAAGGGACCGGACAATCGGCGATCGAGGCGATCGTCAAGGCGCGCGAGACCGGGCCGTTCGCCGACCTGTTCGATTTCTGCCGGCGCGTCGACAAGCGGCTGGTCAACCGGCGCGCGATCGAGGCGCTGATCCGGGCCGGGGCGTTCGACGCGATCGATAAGCGGCGCGCAAGCCTGTTCGCGTCCGTCGGCGTCACGCTGGAGCTCGCGCAGAGAGCCGAGCGCTCGGCAGCGCAAGTCTCGCTGTTCGGCGATCAGGCCGACGAGCAGGCGGCCACGCGGCCGAAGCTGATCGAGACCCGCGAGTGGACCGACAGCGAGCGGCTGGCGAACGAGAAGTCGAGCTTGGGCTTCTATCTCTCCGGGCACCCCTACAGCGAGCACGCGGCGGAGCTCGCTTCGCTCATCCACGTGCGCTTGAGCGCCATCACGCCGACGACCGCCCCGGTGCGCATCGCCGGCGTCGTGATGACCCTGCGCACCCAGACGTCGCGTCGCGGCAAGATCGGATTCCTGACGCTCGACGACGGCAAGGATATCGCCGAGATCGTCGTCTATAACGAGACGTTCGACGCCCACCGCCACTTGCTGCGCGAGGACGCCCTGATCGTCGCCGAGGTCCGCGTCCAGCAGCGTATGAACGAAGAAGGTCAGCTGCAGGGCCTGCGCATCGTCGCCGATGCGCTCTACGACCTGCCCGCGGCGCGGCGCAAGTTCGCGCGCGGGCTCAAGCTTCGCTGCAACGGCTCCGCGTCCGCGGAGCGGCTGCTCGCCCTGCTCGAGCCCTACAAGCGCGGTCCCTGCCCGATCGTCATCGACTACCAGAACCGCGCGGCCGGCGGCGAGATCGAGCTACCCGAAGCCTGGCGCGTCACCCTCGACGAGCCGCTGCTCACGCAGCTACGGGAATGGCTGGCGCCGGAGAACGTAAAGGTGGTGTATTAGAGTTCATGCACATGCAGTGGTCATGCGCATGCGGAGAGCGGGGCCGGCAACCGATGCGATCAGGCTTCAGCAATGAGGTTCCGCACTTTCATTGGGGCGCAATGAACGACGAACGGGCCGAGAGAATCGCCCGCCTACGCTCGAAGACGAAGATCCACCGCCACCCCGCCTTGCGGCTTCTCTGGTGTGTGGTCGGGGCGGCCTCTGGGAGCGCTCTCGCGCTCTGGATCGCCGGGCCGCCGCCGACGCCCTTTCTGTTCGCTTCGCTCGGCGGTTCCGCCATACCATCCAGCGAGGATTGCAAATGCCGAAACTTCGCGTCCAAAGCTTCGCGGTCTCCATCGACGGCTATGGTGCCGGGCCGAACCAGGACCTCCAGAATCCGCTCGGCATCGGGGGCCCCGAGTTGATGGAGTGGTTCTTCCACACCCGTGTCTGGCGCAGGATGCACGGCCATGACGACGGAGAGACGGGCGTCGACAACGCGATTGCCGAGCAAGGCTTTGCCGGAATCGGTGCCTGGATTCTCGGGCGCAACATGTTCGGCCCTGTTCGAGGCCCGTGGCCGGACGAAAACTGGAAGGGCTGGTGGGGCGACGAGCCGCCGTACCACACGCCAGTCTTCGTGCTGACGCATCACCGGCGCTCGCCGCTCAAGATGGCCGGCGGCACCGAGTTTCGCTTTGTCACCGAAGGCATCCACGCCGCTTTGGAGCAGGCGACCGCTGCTGCCGGCGGCCGCGACGTCCGCCTCGGCGGCGGCGTGGCGACTATCCGGCAGTATCTGCGCGCCGCCCTGATCGACGAGCTGCATCTCGCCATGCGACCTGTATTACTCGGATCCGGGGAGCATCTCTTCAAGGAAATCGATATGCATGCACTGGGATATCACTGCGCCAAACACGTCGCCGGCGAACGCGCAACCCACGTCTTCCTGGGCAAGCGCGCGTGACGCTCGATGGCCACCGGACCCCTACCCACCGATCGAGCCTGCGGCCAGCCGCACGTCCATGAGGGTTGCGTTCCAGTCCCAGGTGCCCACCTTTATTTCCGAGAAGTCGGCAACGGACCGCCGATGGTCGTCCTGCACGGCGGACCGGACTTCAACCACAACTACTTGCTGCCCGAGCTGGATCGATTGTCGAGTGCATTTCGCCTGATCTATTACGATCAGCGAGGGCGTGGCAAGTCTTCGCATGGAGTCGCCCCCGAAGCCGTGAGCATCGAATCCGAGGTCGACGACCTCGACAGACTGAGGCAGCACTTCGGCCTCAGTACGATCGTCGTGTTGGGCCACTCCTGGGGCGGTGTCTTGGCCATGGAATACGCAGCATGCCACCCCGATCACCTCTCGCATCTGATACTCATGAATACGGCGCCGGCGTCGCATGCCGATCTTCTGCGCTTTCGGGAGCGACGCCAGGCGACCGAGGCGACCACCTTGGCGAACATGCGTGCCCTCGCAGACACACCCGCGTATGCTGACGGCGACATCGAAACGGAGGCCGAATACTATCGGGCACACTACGGCAATACCGTGCGCCGATCGGATCATCTTGAAAGCATCGTTCGCAGATTGCGTTCGCATTTCACGGCGGACGACATCCTCAAGGCACGGGCGATAGAGGACAGGCTCTACGGCCAGACGTGGCAGTCGTCTCGGTACGATCTGCTCGCCAGGCTCCGAGGGTTGAACGTGCCGACACTGGTCATCCATAGCGATCACGACTTCGTTCCGTTGGAATGCGCACGCAATATCGCGGGCGCAGTGACCGGAGCACGTCTTGTCGTGCTCCGTGACTGCGGGCATTTTGCCTATCTCGAGCGTCCGGCGGATGTTCTCGACGCGATCGTTCACTTTGTTGCGCAGTACTGACCAATTCTCGCCAACCCGGACCCGAGTGTGGCCATCTCATGCCGATCGTTGACCCTGAACTGAGACGCACCTGGCTGTTCGGCCCGGGTGCCGACGCGCAAGCTCACGACGCGATGCAGCACAGCGATGCCGATGCGCTGATCGTCGACCCGTATTTCACGCCGCCGGTACGCCTCGTCGCCGCGTACTCGCGGCGAGGTGCGCCGCGTACTCGCGGCGAGGTGCGCCGCGGACTCGCGGACTTGCTGCACCGCTGGCGAGTTGCGGGGCGGATCGCCGTGGTGCGAATCAATGCGTTGGGGCTGCGGGTGGAAGTGCCGACTTAACGCAATGCGAAGCGGCTCATCGAGCGCGCACGGCGGATCAACGGCTCACGCTGAGGCCGCTCGCCTCTATTTCTGAGAGGGCACCGTGAACATCGACCAATTCATGCAGGGCTACAAGGCTGCCTGGGAGGACCGGGACGAGTCGATGTTCTGTGCCCTCTTTGCGGCGGACGGCGAGTACCACAACACGCCGTTCGCCGTGCAGCGCGGGCACGCCCAGCTCGCCGAGTACTGGCGGCGGGTGAAGCTGCAAGAGGACGTTCGAGTCACGTACGAAGTCGTCTCCTCCGCGCCGCTGAGCGGCATCGCCCACTGGCATGCGACGTATCAGGTGGCCTCCGAGGAGCTGTTCCAGATCTGGGCCCGGTCCACGGGAACGAACCTGGTGGCGCGCAAGCCCGGTGACCCATTGCCGCGCATGGTCCTCGACGGAATACTGCAGGCGCAATTCGCCGGCGGCTTGTGCCAGGATTGCCGCATCTGGTGGCACAGCATGCCGGTAGCGCCTTGATGATCGTTCGTACGGAGCATGGCGATCCACTTCGACGACGGGGCGGTGCGCGCGGCGCTGCGCTGGGATGAGCTGATCGGTGCCATGGAGAAGGCGCTCACGGCTTTCTCCTCCGGCCGCGTGGTGCAGCCGCTGCGCAACTGGCTCACCGTCGAAGAAGGAAACCGCTACCTCGGCGTCATGCCTGCCGCCGCGGACGACGCGATGGGGCTGAAAGTCGTCAGCTTCTATCCTCGCAACGCGGGCACGCCGGCACCGACGGTCATGGCGATGGTCTTGCTCCTGCGTCCGGACACGGGCGAGCCCGTTGCGTTGCTCGATGCGACCGCGCTCACGGCGCTGCGCACGGCGGCCGTTTCAGCGGCGGTGACCGCCCGCCTGGCGTCGCCCGACAGCCGCGTGCTTGCCCTGCTCGGAAGCGGGGCGCAAGCCAAAGCGCACTTGGAGGCACTTTCTCATGTCCGCAGGTTCGACGAAGTGCGGGTATGGAGTCGCACGCGCGAGCATGCGGAGCGGTTCGCCGCCCGGCACGGGGCTTTAGCGACCGATGCCGAGTCCGCGGTGCGCGGGGCCGACGTGATCGTCACCGCCACGCCGGCCCGCGAGCCGATTCTCAAGGGGGCCTGGCTCAAGCGCGGCGCGCACGTGAACGCGATCGGCGCGCCCATGCCGACCTGGCGCGAGCTGGACGACGATGCGATGCGCCACGTGCTGGTCGTCGAGTCGCGCGAGGCCGCTATGCACGAATCGGGCGACGTCATCCTGTCCAAGGCGCCCATCTATGCGGAAGTCGGCGAGATCTTCGCCGGCTCGAAACCGGCCCCGGTGTCCGAGACGACCATCTTCAAGTCGGTCGGCATGGCGATCGAGGATGTCGCCGCCGCGAAGCTGGTGTTCGATGCTTCGGGCCGGCAGGCGTAGCTCTTGGATCGGACAGTGCTCGTCGCGGCGACGCTGGCCCTCGCCTCTGACGGCCGCGGCAGCGCTCTGCGTCGCAGCCTCGTGCCGGAAGCGTCCCGGCGGCGTATGCTGTCCGACGTGGGCTCGTTCCGCGGCCGGCTGCGCAAAGAAGCGAACGTCGGTCGCGCCGTATCACGCGGAGGGGCAGGTTGCAAACGCTGGTTCAGGTGGTCTGCACGCCGGGGTTGAGCATGCGCGATGCGATCGCCGACGACCCGAAGCTCGACCGCCACCATTTCGAGATCGTGCTCGAACGAAAGGCCGGCCGTTTCCCCGGCTGGACCAAACTGAGGAGTCGCGCGGGAGGACGCCGCGGCTCGATCAACATGCAGTGGAACGCGGCGACCCGAGTGCTCTCCTGTCGCGTGGTGAACAAGGGATCGGGCAAGCCGAACTTGATCATCGGCGATTTCGTGGACTATCTTCTGCAACGCCATCGGCGCCGCATCAAGCTCATCACCGTGCTGCCCGGATGACCTCGCCTGTCCGACGACTTCCTTCGACTCGCCCGGCGGTGGAATCAGCGGCGCGATCCCGCGCCCGACTCCGGACATGAACCCGCTGTGTGAGCATTTCCGCGGTCTCACCCAAGTGACGCCGCGCACCAACGGCTGCGAGGAGTGCCTCGCGCTCGGGGCGAGCTGGAACGAGCTGCGCGTGTGCCTCTCCTGTGGCCACGTGGGATGCTGCGAGGATTCGGAGCACACCCACGCGCTCAAGCATTTCAACGCCACCGGTCATCCGCTCATCGCCTCCCTCGAGCGCGGCGAGACGTGGGGCTGGTGCTATGTGCACCGCCGCTATTTCGAGCTCAAGCCGGAGCTGCTGCCCAAGCGAAGCTCGCCGTTCGCCGCGCTGTTCGCGCGCTTGCTCGGCCGCCGGCCGCGGCCGGACGTCAACAACTGACCGAGACACCGGCGCATGTCGAAGAAATCGCTGGAGCGCACGCCATGACTTTTGCCAAGCAGACCGTTCTCGTCACCGGCGCAGCCGGTAATCTCGGCCGGGCGGTCGCCCAGGCTTTCTTCGAGCGCGGTGCGAACCTCGTCCTCCTCGATCGGCGGCGGGAGGACCTGACTCAGGCGTACCAGAGCGCGAGCGAGCGCCGGCTGCTCGCGGCGGCGAACCTGCTCGACCAGGCGGAGGTCGACGCCGCGGTCGCCTCGGCGATCGAGCGCTTCGCACGAATCGACGTGCTGTGCAACGTCGCCGGCGGATTCCGGATGGGCGCACCCGTGCACGAAACGCCCGACGAGGTGTGGCAGTCGCTGCTGGACCTGAACGCCCGCTCGGTGCTCACCACCGCGCGCGCCGTCGTGCCGCGAATGCTGGCCGCGGGTTCGGGCAAGATCGTCAACGTCGCCGCGATGGCGGCGCTCGCCGGCAAGGCCCACATGAGCGCCTATAGCGCATCGAAGAGCGCCACGATCCGGCTGACCGAGTCGATGGCCTCGGAGCTCCGCGACCGTGGCATCAACGTCAATTGCGTGCTGCCGAGCATCATCGATACGCCGCAGAACCGCGCCGCGATGCCTGAGGCCGACCCGCGGCGCTGGGTCGCGCCGGCGGCGCTCGCCGAGGTGATCGTTTTTCTCGCCTCCGACGCGGCGCGCGCGATCCACGGCGCCGCGATTCCCGTCGTCGGCCTGAGCTGAGCGGGTCGCCAGGTCCTCCGGCGCACGCTTCGGCGTGCCGGCGGCAGAATCGCCGACCGGTGCTTCGAACTCTCGCGGCACGGTTCGTGCTGGCCTTCCACGCGCAAGGCCCGACGCGGTGACGCCGCAAGTATGCGCGGCAAGAAGGCAGTGTAAGGGTTGCCCGCGCCGGCAATCGCTACAAGCCGCTCTATGCCGAGACCAAGAACAGGCACGGCCGCGCGATCTCTCAGAGCGCTCCTCCAGGGGCTCGTCCTGCTGGGTTCGACTGCCGCCCGCGCCGCGCTTGCCCAAGAGAGTGCACCGGCGAGCTTCCCGGAGCTTTAAGCGGCGCTGCGAAGCGACGCGGTGCTCCCCGCCGAGTCGAACCCGCCCGCGCCGGCCAAGTCGGAGCTCGCGGCGAACCTCGAGGCGCGCATCGAGTCGCGCAAGAGCTACGCGACTCCCGCGTTCGAGATCGCCGGTTTCGACGTCCTGCTGAGCCTGGTCAACCGCTATTCGAGAGGCGCCCCCTACCATTCGAGCCTGACGTCGATCCGCCACAACCTCCGTCACAACTGGGTCGTCGACAACGATCCGTTCGAGATCAACCAATTCGGGCACCCCTATCAAGGGTCGATGTATCACGCCTTCGCGCGCTCGGCCGGGCTCGATTTCTGGATCTCCCTCGGCTACACCTTCGCCGGCAGCGCCTTCTGGGAGATCGCGGGCGAGACCACGCCACCGTCGAGGAACGATCAGGTTGCAAGCGGCATCGCCGGCAGCTTCCTGGGCGAAGCGTTGTTCCGGATGGCGAGCCTGCTGCTCGAGCGCGGCGGCGAAGCGCCCGACCTCTGGCGCGAGATCGGGGCTGCAGCGATCTCGCCGGCGACGGGTTTCAACCGGCTCGCGTTCGGCGAGCGCTTCCGGGCGATCTTTCCGAGCCACGACGCGGTCTACTACAGTCGCGTCGCGCTCGGCGCCGCCGCCACGACGCAAAACGAGCCCGGCGCGTCGACCAAGGTCAAGCACAACGAGGCGCAGGTCGAGTTCTCGATAGACTATGGGCTCCCCGGCAAGTCGGGCTACACCTACAAGCGCCCCTTCGACTATTTCGCTTTCCAGGCGACCGCGTCGAGCGCCAACGGCTTCGAGAACATCATGACCCGCGGACTGCTCGTGGGTAAGGGCTACGAGGCCGGCGCGAATTATCGCGGCGTCTGGGGACTCTACGGGAGCTACGATTACATCGCGCCGCAGGTGTTTCGCATTTCCAGCACGGCGCTCTCGGTCGGCACGACCGGCCAGTGGTGGCTCTCCGAAGGAATCGCGCTCCAGGGCACGGGCCTGTTCGGCATGGGCTTTGCTGGCGTCGGAACGATCAACGGCACGACTGACACCGACTACCATTACGGCCTGGCGCCGCAGGCGTTGCTCTCGCTGCGGCTCATCCTCGGCGACAAGATTTCGCTCGACGCGGTCGGCCGCGAGTATTTCGTGAGCCGGGTCGCCGCGGCCAGCACCGGCGGCCACGACAACATCCTGCGCGCCGACACGGCACTGACCTTCCGCATCTATCGTCAGCATGCGATCGCGGTCCGCTACCTCTGGTCGCGCCGCGACGCGAGCTTCCCCGATCTCGGCGATATCTCGCAGACCCGCGGCACGATCGGCATCTACTACACCTATCTCGGTCACGACCGGTTCGGCGCGGTCGAGTGGCGGTGACGCGCCCGGGGCGGTGGCCGATGGCGCGGCGAGCGCTTCTGTCGTTCGACCCGCGCATCTGGTAGATTCGGTTCGCCTCTCCTGTCGCTATCCGTAGGTCGCCGATGCCGTGCACGCTCTGCCGGATGGCTATGGGCTGTTCCTTTCTCGATGCAACGCTTCCTGAAGCACTACGCTACGTTCTTCCGCCTCCCCGGCGTCGCGCGGCTGCTCGCGATCGCGCTCGTCACGCGCATGCCGGTGGGCATGATGTCGCTGTCGATGCTCATGCATTTGCGCGAGCTGTCCGGCTCGTTCGCGTTCGCAGGAGCCATGGTGGGAACCTACCTCATCGCTATGGCGGCGACCGCGCCGATCCAAGGCCGTTTGATCGATCGCTACGGACCGCGCGGCGTTCTGATCGCGACCGGCATCGTGCATCCGGCTGCGCTCGGCTTGCTGCTCTTCGCGCCGCGGCTCGATCTCCCGCTCGCCGCCATCGCCCCGATCACGATGCTCGCCGGCGCCTTCGTGACGCCGATCTCGGTGCTGACGCGCACGCTGTGGCGGCATCGGTTCGAGGATCCGGAGCAGCGCCGCACCGCATTCGCGGTCGACACGGTCATGATCGAGATCAATTTCACCATCGGGCCGGCGTTGATCGGGCTGGCGCTACTGGTGGGGACGCCGGCGGACGCGTTCGCCATCACCTGGCTGGTCGCGGCCGCCTCGGCGCCGCTGTTCGTGCTCTCGGGTGCGCCTCGCTACTGGAAGCGCGCGGCCGACGAGGACCGGCATCTGCTCGGGCCGCTCACCGAGCGCCGGCTGCGGGTCACCTACGCGACCAGCGCGGCGCTGACCTTCGCCTTCGGCATGCTGGAGGTCGGCTACCCGGGATTCGCCACCCGCGCCGGCATGCCCCCGTTCGGCGGCGCGCTGCTCGCGACCTGCTCGATCGGCAGCGCGATCGGTGGGTTGGCCTACGGCGGCCTGCACTTCGCCGCACCACTCGAGCGCCAACTGCCGCGACTGCTGCTCGGCTTCGCTGTCCTTCTCGGCGCGCACGCGCTCGTCTCGGCGCCGTGGCTTCTCACCGTGCTCGCCCTTGGCGCCGGGCTGATGATCGCACCCTCGCTGACGGTGCTGGCGCTGCTGGTCACGCATCACGCCCCCGCACGCTACGCGACCGAGGCGTTCACCTGGATGTCGACCTGCATTGTCGTCGGGATCGGCGCAGGGATGGCAGTCGGCGGCCAGCTCATCGAGACGATCGGACCGTGGGCGGCGTTCGCGTCGGGGGGCGCGGCAGGGGTGGTGGCCGCATGCGTCGCCTCGTCGCTGCGGCGGCGGAAATGACCTCAGCGCAACGCAACGCGCTCGCGCAGCACCGTCTTCAACACCTTGCCGGTGTTGTTCTTCGGCAGCTCGTCGAGGAACACGTACGCCTTGGGCCGCTTGAAGCGCGCGATGTGCCGGAGGCACAGCAGATCGAGCTCGCGCTCGAGCGCGCCCCGGTCGACCTCGCCCCGCGCCACGACGCACGCCACGACCTCCTCGCCCCAGTCGACGTGCCGGCGGCCGACGACGGCCACCTCGGCGACATCGCGATGCCGCTGCAGGACTTCCTCGATCTCGCGCGGATAGATGTTGCTCCCGCCGCTGATGATCAGATCCTTCGAGCGATCCTTGAGCGTGAGAAAGCCGTCGCGGTCGAGACAACCGACGTCGCCGGTGTGCAGCCAGCCGCCGGCGAGCGTCGCCGCGCTCGCCTCGGGGTTCTGCCAATAGCCCTGCATCACGGTCGGCCCGCGGACGAGAACCTCGCCGACCGCGCCCACCGGCAGCGCCTCATCCTCGGCGTTCGCGATGCGTAGCTCGATGCCGGACTGCGCGACGCCGACCGAGCCCAGCCGCGCCTCGTCGTGGCGCTCGATCGCGGCGGCCAGCATCGCCCGCGACATGGCGCTGATCGTCATCGGCGACTCGCCTTGCCCATAGATCTGCGCGAGGCGTGGCCCGAGCGCCGCGTACGCCGTCTCGCAGTCCTCGACGTACATCGGCGCGCCGCCGTAGACGATCGAGGTCAGATGCTCGAGCGGGGCGGCGCCGAGCGCGCGATGCGAGACCAGACGTTTCACCATCGTCGGCGCGGCGAAGAAGCGCGTATTCGGCCAGCGGGTGATCAGGGCGAGCACCTCTTCCGGGTCGAACCCGCCCGATTCGGGTACGACATTGACCGCGGCACGCTGCACGTGCGGCAACACGTACAGCCCGGAGCCGTGCGAGAGCGGCGCGGCGTGAAGGATCGCGTCGCCCGCCGCGACCGCTTCCACGCATCCAAGGAAGCACTCGCTCATCGCCCGCAAGTTCGCGTGCGAAAGCACCGCGCCCTTCGGGCGGCCGGTGGTGCCGCTCGTGTAGAAGAGCCAGGCCGGGGCATCGCGAGCGACCGCGGCAGGCTCGTCCCGGTGCGCATCGCCGAACAGACCCGCATATTCGCTCGAGCCGAATTCCACAAGGCGCGCAAGCGCGCCGCCGCCGCCCGCGAGCGGGGCGCGCCAGGACGCGTCGACGAAGGCCCAGCGCGCCCCCGAATGCTCGAGCACGTAGGCGAGCTCGGAGGGATGCAGCTTGCTGTTGATCGGCACCGCGCACAGCCCCGCCTGCCAGCAGGCGAACAGCGCTTCGATGTATTCCGGCGTATTGCGCGCGACCATCACCACGCGCTCGCCGGGCGCGAGACCGGCGCCGGTCAGGCTCGCCGCGAGCTGCGCGACGCGGCGGGCGAGGGTCGCGTAGTCGTGGCGCACGGCCGAGCCGAAGGCGAGCGCGGGCAGCGCGGGATGCTCGCGAACGCTCGCGATCAACAGCGAGGCGAGGTTGTGCGCGGCGGACGCCGATTGGGGAGCGGACACGGAATGAGCGCGCGATCACGTCGCGGATACGACTCGTGCATTGTAGCCCGCGGGTGAGCGCAACGAACCCCGCGGTTGGCGCTCCGCGCTCACCACGGGCTACTGCGGCACGCAGGCGAACACCATCGTGTTGCCGTTGCCTTCGAACGCCCAGCCGGCGGCGATCATCTGGTTCAGGATGGCGAGGCTGGTCGTGTAACGGTGATTGGGCGCTCCGCCCATACCGTTGTTGTAAGCCCGGTACAGAGGGATCGTCCCTGGGCCGCACAAGCCGTTGGCGTCGGCGAGCGCGACATAGAACGCGATCGCCTCGAACTGCCACGCCGGCTCGGTCTTGACGATGTCGCACTCGTTGGCGAAGGGCGTGTAGAAATGCGAGCTCTTCGGCGCGAAGGCGGTACTGAAGAAACGGCAGGTCGGCACCGCCGAGGCGCTCGCGTCGGCCGAGGTCCAGACGTTGAAGGTCTGACCGGTGCGCTTCCACGCGCCGCCGAAGGCGCCGCCATCCAGCGCCGCGATCTCGTCCGGGAACGAGGTCTCGAAGTAGAACTTCCACGCGTCGTAGTAGTACTCCACGGCCACCGTGCCCTGCGCCGGCGGCGGGGCCGCCGTGACCGAGCCCGATGCCCCGGCGAAGTTGGTCGCCACGTTCGGTACGGCCGTGCCGTTGCGGTTGATCGCGGTCACGCCGTCCGTCGGCAGCGACGCGTAACTCACCTGATCGACCCCGGCGAAGTTGATCGTCCCGTTGGTCAGCGGCAGGAAGCCGTTCGGAATGACGTAGTCGGGGGCGACGATCCCGAGCTGCGCGAAGCCCTGCGTGGCGATCAGAACGCGCGTGAACGCGGTCGGGCTGGGCATCTGCCCATATCCGCCTTCCATGCCGCCCGGGAGGTCGACCGGGAACGTATAGGTGTTGGTCGCCCCAACGCTGCTGCTGGTCAACGTATGGCCGGCGAAGAAGTTCTCGCCGTTCAAGCCCGCCGCTTCGCGCAGCACGACGAACTGGATCGTGCCGTCGGCGTTGGAAAAGATCTGATCGATCTGGTAGGTGTGGAAGGAGGCCCAGGCCGCGGGCGCTGCCGCAGCCGCCGCCAGACCGAATACCCAACCGAGCGCAAGCTTCATGGCTCCTCCTCCCGGGCCGGGCGCTGGGCGATCGACGAAGCTCGAGGCAGCCTCGCCGTGCTCAAGGGCCAGCGATTTCCAATGCGGGATCAGGCCCGGTGCCGCGTAAACAGCCGGCCCGCGGACGGTATTCCTAGTAGGTCGCGCGCCCGCCGGAGAGATCGAACACCGCGCCGGTGGAGAACGAGCACTCTTCGGTGCACAACCACGCCACCAGCGCGGCGATCTCCTCCACCTGCCCGAAGCGCGCCATCGGGATCTTGGACAGCATGAAGTCGATATGGGCCTGTGTCATCTGGTCGAAGATGGCCGTCTTCACCGCGGCCGGGGTGACGCAGTTGACGCGCACGCCGGTCCTTGCCAGCTCCTTGCCGAGCGATTTGGTCAAGCCGATCACCGCGGCCTTGGATGCGCTATAGGCGCTGGCGTTGGGATTGCCCTCCTTGCCGGCGACTGAGGCGATGTTGACGATGCGGCCGTGGTCCTGCCTCAGCATCAGCGGCACCACTGCGCGGTTGCAGAGAAACACGCCGTTGAGGTTGATCTCAATCACCTGCCGCCAGGCGTCGACCGGATAGTCCCATGTCGTCGTGTTGGGGCCCGTGATCCCGGCCGAGCAGACCAGCGCGTCGATGCGCTCGAGCGCGTCCACCGTCGCCTGTGCGGCCGATTCCACGCTCGCAGCCTCGGCAACGTCGACCACGCGCACGTCGACGGCCGCGCCGAGATCGCTTCGCGCTTGCTCGAGCGCGGCCGGATCGCGATCCCAGAGGCTCACCCGTCCGCCGCTGGCGATGAGGCGCCGCGCGACCGCCAGGCCGATGCCGGAGGCACCGCCGGTGATCACGGCCGTGCGGGCATTGAAGTCGAGCTGGTTCATGTCGAGAAAATCCCGGGGGAGCGGATCGCTTTTACGCCGGCCCACACGACTCGATCCTAGCACGATCGACGCGGGACTCTTCGAAGCAGCGTGGGGTCTGCCGCGGCCGCTCCGGGGCGAGGCAAGGTTCGTTCGCGACGATGCTGCGCTCCGATCGCGGCGCGGCGGATCGAAGATTCGGCGCGTCAGCGCGTCACCGGGCTACGACCGCTCATCCTTTGATGGGCTCCCGCGCTCGCGGTAATTCGGGCCGCGCGATAGGCTCCCGGCGCGCCCTTTTTGCGCCGCCAGTGCATTGATGAGCGCGAGGACTTGCGACGTATCCGAAGCCTTGTCGAAGAAACCGTCCACGCCCAGGCGGAAGCTCAGATTCCTGTACTCGGCATGCGCATGATTGGTCAGCACGACCTTGATCGCCCACGGGACCAGGTTGCGGTCTTGCAGGGCTCTCAGCACATCGAACCCGCTGCCGGAGTCGAGGTTGAGATCGATCACGATCAGATCCGGTCGCAGCTCCGCCAGGTCCGCAATGGCCGACCGCGCGTTGGCGCTGCTGCCGATCAGCGCCCCGCCCGCCGCCTCGATGGCGGAGGCCAGCAGGCGCCTGATGATCGTGGAATCCTCGACGAGGTAGACCTGCAGCGGTTTGGGAATTTCGTCCATCGACAGCCCCAAGCGGAAGCCCCGCATGCAAGATTGATGCCGGGGCTTTCCGCCGCTTCCTACTAGGGCAATGCAGTCGCGACCAGTGATAGTTTGTAATTCTTACCGATGAAACCGGCTCTCCATGGCGATATCGAAACGCCATTAGATCGACCGGAGATACAGCGCGTGGTGCCATCCCGTCGCGACCCAGGAGGAGGGCCTTCGCCTGACGTCCCTTCAAAGGCCGGTTTTGTGCTGTAAGACTCCGGTTGCTAGTGATAACATATCGTGCTACCATGTTATCATGATTCGAACCCAGATCAGCCTGAGCGACGAAGAATACGACGCGGCCAAGCGGGAAGCCGCGCGGTTGGGCGTTTCGTTGGCCGAGCTTCTTCGCCGTTCCTTGCGAAGCGTCATTCCTGTTGACCAAAGCAAGCCGTGGATGCGTTACGCCGGGATGGTTGAAAGCGGCGACCCGGAGTCAAGCCGGCACGTCGACGACATCATTTATGGCCGGAAAGATTGAAGGTTACGTCGATACCTCGGCCCTGATCGCTTTCTCGGATCGCTCCGACACGCACCATCTCACCTTCCGCCGGCTGTTTGCCGAGCCGCCACGGCTTCTGACCACCACGTTAGTCATTGCGGAGGGCCATGCGTGGTTTCTTCGCCGGTACGACCGGACGCGCGCGCTCCGGTTTCTGGCCATGATCGAAGACATGTCGCCGCTAACCGTGGCGGCGGTCGGTCCTGGCGAGCAAGAGAAGGCTACTGAAATTCTTCGTCGATTCTCGGATCAGGACCTGACAATGAGCGATGCTGTTGGCCTTCATGTCATGCGCGCGCGGCGGATTGCTGTCTGTTGGTCCACCGACTTCCATTTGGCGATCACCGGCGTTCCGTTGGTGATCAACCAAGCTTGATCAAAGACTGGTCTGCGACATTCGCTCTGACGACCCGTTGCGACCCGCGAAGCAGAGTTCGGTCGACGAAGCTGCGATGTGCTTGCCAAGCCGCGGCATTTTGCCTAGCTTTGACCCCTCGCCTAGCTTTGACCACCCCGGCTACGCGCAAGCAGCGGTGGAGTCCAAGGTATCGCAACCAATAACGGCACCGCCGCGGCGGGCAGCGATTACACGGCAACGAGCAATACGCTGACATTCAATCCGGGCGTCACGAAACAGACGATCACCGTCAACGTCATCGGCGACACCGCAGTCGAGCCGAACGAGATGTTCTCCGTCAACCTGTCCGGCGCGGTTAACGCCACGATCGCCACCGCCACGGCAACCAGAACGATCGTTAGCGACGACGGCGTTACCTGCCGGCTGCGCCGACCACGCCGATGCCGACGCTGCCCGAGTGGGTCGTGGCGTATGGCATCGGGCGCCGACGGCCGGTTTCGCGCCCACCATTCCGCTGCCTGCTCGATCTGGGTGAGGGCTTGCGGAGAGACCCGGATCTTGCGCGGTGAAGTCAACCGAACCGGCGCAACCGCTCGAGCAGTTGATCGCCTGACACGAATTCGCCTCGCTCGATTTGAGCGATGGAATCGAGCAGCTCGTCCTCCTCTTCAGGAGTCAGCTCGAATGCCTCTTCGTCATCGCGGAGCACGACGGTAACGCTCGATCCCTGGGCCAACGACTCGCCCTCGACCACGACCTTTCCGTCGACGACTGTCTCGGCCCGAATCCCGCCTATTCGTTGTGAGGACTGCAACCGGACTCGTCTACACATATCGTGCCCGACCGCCGGTGGGAAAGCGGTTTCGAGGCTTGTTCTTCGAATCGTCCAATCGTGCTGCGCAATGTCTCGCTGCGCGTTGACAGCTACGAACAAACCTAAACGATATAGGGATAGAAGAGCAAATCGGCAGCCCTTTCGAATGCGAAGCAGCGGGGTGGCGCCGACACCAGTACCGAGTCAGGTCAGCCACAAGTCGACCCGTCGCGTCATACCAGTCTTTAAGCTCAACTGGCTCCTGATCACGGCTCGGCAGCTCCATACCGAGATCCCTGACATTCCAATCGGTGTCCGGGAGCGCTTCTGGCGGTAGAAGAACGCGACGAGCGCACGACCGTGGATGGTTAGCGCCTCGGCGAGCGCGTTCCGCTTGCCACTGCCCTGGTCGCCTGCGCAGCGGAATAGCTCGCGCGTCTCTCGAAACATCCACCATTCGTAACCAAAGGTGTTCAAGCACGTCTACCGGATTGGCCTTCGGCATCATGGTCCCTTCATACGCTGGAGAAGGAAAAGGGACCCCAGAACACGCCAATCCCTTGTAATCTTTGGTGCCGGCAGTAGGAATCGAACCCACGACCAACGGTTTACAAAACCGCTGCTCTACCGTCTGAGCTATGCCGGCTCGCCACGGGCGCCCGCGCATCTGCATCCGCTACGCGGGGCCTGCTGCTCCGCAGCTATTTTACAACCTGCAGGTGCTTGGGCCGGCTGCGCGACTTGTCGTC
>DASVPH010000078.1:0-9747 GCA_036382945.1 Casimicrobiaceae bacterium | reverse complement strand
GTTCGCGCCGACGGCCGGGTCGCCACACGCAACTACATCGGCATTCTGTCGACGGTCAACTGCTCGGCCACGGTGGCCCACGGCATCGCCGATGCGTTCAAGGCGCGGGGCATGAGCGCCTTTCCCAGCGTCGACGGTGTGGTCGCGCTGACTCACGGCAGCGGTTGCGGCATGGACGTCAACGGCGAGAGCATGCACGTTCTGCGGCGCACGCTGGGGGGCTACGCGCGGCACGTCAACTTCGCCGGCGTGCTCATCGTCGGTCTCGGTTGCGAAGCGAACCAGATCAGCGCGCTGCTGGGAGCCGAGCGCCTCGCGGAAGGGCCGCTGCTGCGCACTTTCAGCATCCAGGACACGGGCGGCACGGCCAAGACGATCGCCAAAGGCGTGGCAATGATCGAGGAGATGCTGCCGCGCGCGAACGACGTGCGGCGCCAGAGCGTGCCGGCGAGCCATCTCGTGCTGGGCCTGCAATGCGGCGGCTCGGACGGCTACTCCGGCATTACGGCCAACCCGGCGCTCGGCGCCGCAGTGGACCTGCTGGTCCGCCACGGCGGCACCGCGATCCTCTCCGAGACCCCCGAAATCTACGGCGCCGAGCATCTGCTCACGCGCCGCGCGGTGTCGCGCGAAGTCGGCGAAAAGCTCATCGAGCGCATCAAGTGGTGGGAGGACTACACCGCACGCAACAAGGGCGAGATGAACAACAACCCGTCGCCGGGCAACAAGGCGGGCGGGCTCACCACGATCCTGGAGAAGTCCCTCGGCGCGGTCGCCAAGGGCGGAACGACCAACCTAGTCGAAGTCTACGAGTACGCGGCAGCCGTGACGGCGAAAGGGTTCGTCTACATGGACACGCCGGGCTACGATCCGGTGTCGGCGACCGGGCAGGTCGCCGGCGGCGCGAACATGATCTGCTTCACCACCGGGCGCGGCTCGGCGTACGGCTGCGCGCCCGCGCCCTCGCTCAAGCTCGCCACCAATACCGCGTTGTGGAACCGTCAGGAGGAGGACATCGACATCAACTGCGGGGAGATCGTCGACGGCACCTCGACGGTCGAAGCGATGGGCGAGCGCTTCTTCCGCCTGATTTTGGAGACCGCCTCGGGTGCCCGGACCAAGAGCGAATTGCACGGTTACGGCCAGAACGAGTTCGTGCCGTGGTATCTCGGGGCGGTGATGTAGGTTCACGTAGCAATCATTTCGAGGAGGAGATCGTATGCGCTGCCCCCGGCGGCGATCTATTATGCGGTCAAGCGCTACATGGTCGGCGGGTTGACCGCCGGGGCGGTGAAAAGCTAAGGAATCTCTGAAATAGCCCGACGTGGATTGCGCTGCGAGCAAAATCCGGATGAAGCAGGCGCCGCATTTTGCCGCAGCCCGGAGGGTTCCCTAGCTGCGACCGAGCTTCAACCGGGAGACGCAGAGGCACCGAGGAATGGCTAGACAAGCATTGACCGCTCTTGGATCTTCGCTTTGTGTCTGTGCCTCCTTGTGAGGGGTGTTTTATGGCATCGGTATCGTTCCAGGGCGTGGAGAAGACCTTCGGCTCGACCAAGGTCATTCACGGCATCGGCTTCGACATCAGCGACGGCGAGTTCCTGGTGCTGGTCGGCCCCTCGGGCTGCGGCAAGTCGACGCTGTTGCGCATGCTCGCCGGGCTGGAGGAGATCAGCGCCGGCACCATCGCCATCGACGGCCGGGTGGTCAACGACATGGAGTCGAAGGATCGGGATATCGCGATGGTGTTCCAGAGCTACGCGCTGTATCCGCACATGACGGTGGCCGACAACATGGCGTTCAGCCTGAAGCTCAGGAAGGCGGCGCCGGCGATGATCGCGGAGCGGGTGGCGAGGGCGGCCAGAATCCTCAACCTCGAGCCGTATCTGAAGCGCTATCCGCGCGAGCTCTCGGGCGGGCAGCGACAGCGGGTGGCGATGGGGCGCGCGATCGTGCGCGACCCCAAGGTGTTCCTGTTCGACGAGCCGCTGTCGAACCTGGATGCCAAGCTGCGGGTGGCGATGCGCGGGGAGATCAAGGCGCTGCATCAGCGGTTGAAGACGACCACGGTGTACGTCACCCACGACCAGGTCGAGGCGATGACCATGGCCGACCGGATTGTGGTGATGCACGACGGGCGCATCGAGCAGATCGGCACACCGCTGGAGCTCTACGACCGGCCGCGGAACCTGTTCGTAGCGCAATTCATCGGCTCGCCGGCGATGAACGTGATCGAGGGCACGGTGCGGCGGGGCAACGGAGCGGCGCACGTCGAGGCCGCCGGCGGGATGCGCTGGCCGCTCGGCAATGCGGCGGGCAACCACGGCCAGCCCGTGGCGTATGGCATCCGTCCCGAGCATCTGCAGCTCGCCGCCGCCGGCGCCGCCGAGGCGGTGGCCGGCGAGGTCGTCGTCGTCGAGCCCACGGGTGCCGAGACCGAGCTGCTGGTGAAAGCCGGCGAAGCCCAGCTCGTGCTGGTGACGCACGGCCGGCCGGTGGTGAACCCGGGCGACAAGATCGGGCTTGCCGTCGATCCGGCGATGGTGCACGTGTTCGACAAAGCCAGCGGGCAGCGGCTCGCGGCATGATTTCCGATGGACTGAAACGGACCCGAAAGCGCGGCAGCAGCTCGATGGCAAAGACCTCAGCCAAATCCCGGCGCAAGCTGCGCTCGACCGAGTGGTTCGGGCGGCACGACCGCGACGGGCTCGTCCACCGCTCGTGGATGAAGAACCAGGGCATCCCGCACGACCAGTTCGACGGCCGGCCGGTGATCGGCATCTGCAACACCTGGTCGCAGGCGACGCCGTGCAACGCGCACTTTCGCGAGCTCGCGCTGCACGTGCGCGACGGCGTGCTCGACGCTGGAGGCTTCCCGATCGAGTTTCCGGTGATGAGCCTTGGCGAGACGCTGATGCGGCCCACCACGATGCTCTTCCGCAACCAGGCGGCCATGGACGTCGAGGAGTCGATCCGCGCCAATCCCTTCGACGGGGTCGTGCTGATGATGGGCTGCGACAAGA
Source organism: Casimicrobiaceae bacterium (assembly GCA_036382945.1). GTDB lineage: Bacteria > Pseudomonadota > Gammaproteobacteria > Burkholderiales > Casimicrobiaceae > PALSA-1003. The sequence goes on along the minus strand of DASVPH010000078.1, from coordinate 6,724 downwards.
CCGTTCCGTCGCTGCTGATGGGTGCGGCGTCCTGCGATTTGCCGACCATCGGGCTTTCCGGCGGCCCGATGCTCAACGGCAAGTTTCGCGGGGAGGATATCGGCTCGGGCACCCATGTGTGGAAGTTCACCGAGATGCTCAAGACCGGCGCGATGGGTGAGGCCGACATGATCGAGGCCGAGTCGTGCATGTCGCGCTCGGCGGGGCATTGCATGACTATGGGCACCGCCTCCACGATGGCCTCGATGGTCGAGGCGCTGGGCATGGGCCTGCCCAGCAACGCGGCGATCCCGGCGGTCGATTCGCGCCGCAGAGTGCTGGCGCGAATGGTGGGACGGCGCGCCGTCGAGATGGTGCGCGAAGACCTGCGCATGTCGAGAATCCTCACCAAGGAAGCGTTCGAGAACGCGATCTTGGTCAACGGCGCGATCGGCGGCTCGACCAACGCCGTCGTGCATCTGCTGGCCATCGCAGGCCGCGTCGGGGTCAAGCTCTCGCTCGACGACTGGGACCGGCTCGGCCGCGACATCCCGTGCCTGGTCAACCTGATGCCCTCCGGCAAGTACCTGATGGAGGATTTCTATTACGCGGGCGGACTGCCGGTGGTCATCCGCGAGATCGGCAAGCACATCCACAAGGACGCGCTGACCGTCAACGGGCGAACGATGTGGGAGAACGTCAAGGACGCGGTCAACTACAACGAAGCCGTGATCACCCCGCTCGGCAAACCGTTCAAGCCGCAGGGCGGGATCGCGGTGCTGCGCGGCAATCTGGCGCCGAACGGCGCGGTGCTCAAGCCCTCGGCCGCCACGCCGAAGCTCATGAAGCACAAGGGGCGCGCCGTGGTTTTCGAGGACATCGACGATCTCAACGCGCGCATCGACGATCCCAAGCTCGACGTCGACGCCGATTGCATGCTGGTCCTCAAGAATTGCGGCCCCAAGGGCTACCCGGGCTTCCCGGAGGTCGGCAATTTCGCGCTGCCGGCGAAGCTGCTCAAGCAAGGCGTCACCGACATGGTGCGCATCTCGGACGCGCGCATGTCGGGCACCGCGTACGGAACGGTCGTTTTGCACACCGCCCCCGAAGCGGCGGCTGGCGGCCCGCTGGCGCTGGTCGAGAACGGCGATCTGATCGAGCTCGACGTCGCGAAGCGCAAGCTCGTCCTTCACGTCTCCGACGAGGAGCTCGCGCGGCGGAAGAAGCGCTGGAAACCGCCCAAGCCGCACGCCGACCGCGGCTGGGTCCAGCTCTACTGCAGCACCGTGCTACAGGCCGATCAGGGCGTGGACCTCGACTTTCTAGTGGGCCACTCGGGCGCGAAGGTCGGGCGGGAAAGTCACTGAGCGCGCGCCGCCAGAAGCCCGCGCGCGAGTGCGGCGCCGCGCTCGAACGTCTGCATACGATATTCGAGATCGCGGTGATCGCTCGCCTGCGCGAGGTAGGCCTCGCGGCGCATGCGCTCGCCCTCGGCGATCGAGCGCATCAGCGAATCGAAGAAGCGGGCCGGATAGTTCATGATCATTCGTCCTTGGCTTTACGCAAGCAGGATAAGGATCGCCGCCGGCAAAATCCAATCGCTTGTTTGAATCCTCGCCATCCGGCGCGCGGATGAGCGGCTGCCGTCGCAACCGCGCAGTGCTATGTCAGAGGTTGCCTAAGTCTTTGTTGCAACGATTGATTTGCTACAATGCGGCGGGCCGACCCATCCGCCAATGGAGTTCAACCGCCTCAAGAGCTTCGTCGTCGTCGCCGAAACGGGCCATCTCACCCGCGCGGCGGAGAAGCTGCATATCAGTCAACCCGCGCTCTCGGCGCAGATCAAGGCGCTCGAAGACGAGATCGACCTCACGCTCTTCGAGCGCAAGTCGACCGGGATGACGCTGACCGCAGCGGGCAAGCGCCTGCTCGTCGAGGCCGACAAGATTCTCGCCGCGGCGCAGACGTTCCAGGCCGAAGCGCAGGCGCTCAAAGGGGGAATCTCGGGCAGGGCGAAGGTGGGCACGCTGTCCGACCCCGCCTTCATCCGCCTCGGCGAATTCACGAGCATTGCCATGGAGCGCTATCCTCTGCTCGAGATCGATTTCCAGCACGAGATCACGGGCGTGGCGCTGCAGCGCGTGCGCGACGGCTCGCTGGAGGCGAGCTTCTACTACGGCGACATGCGCTACCCGCAGGTGGCGGGGGTGGCGCTGCGCGAGATGACCTATCGCCTGGCCGCGCCCGCGGCCTGGCGCGAGCGCATCGAGCGCGCGGGCTGGCCCGAGATCGCCGGGCTGCCGTGGATCATGCCACCGCCGGTAAGCAGTCACCATGAGTTCGCCGCGGCGCTGTTTCGCGAGCACGGCGTCGAGGCGACGCGACTGATCGGCGCCGACGACGAAGCGGTGGTCAGCTCGCTGGTCATCGCGGGCGCGGGCGTGGCGCTGATGCGCGAGGAGGTCGCCCTGCAGAAGGAGCAGGCGGGCGAGGTCTGCCTATGGCAGCATGCGCGTGTGGACACCATGCTGCGGTTCGTGTATCTGCGTTCGCGCGAGCACGATCCGCTCATCCGCGCGCTCCTCGACGTGGTCAAGGAAACATGGCAACTTCGGCGCGACACCGGAACTGCAGGGCGGCGCAAGATGGCGCGCCCGGTCGCCCCGCAAGCCGGCTCGAGCAACGCTGCGAAGGAAACAGCCCCATGACCCTCCCTCGCGTGCCCGCATTCGCACCGAGCCCATCCACGTCGCGGCGGCTGCTCGCGCTGGCAATGCTGTTCGTGGCCATGCCGAGCGGTGTGCGCGCGGAGGAAATTCCGGCCTTCCGTCAGGGCTTGTGGGAGTACCAGCGCGTCGCGGGCGGCAACAGATACGCGGCCACCGAATGCCTCGACCCGGGCGAGGAGTCGCGCCGGCAGCAGATCGCGCTGCAGAAGCTCGGCTGCAACCTCTCGCCGATCACGCGCGCCGGGTCGACCTGGACCTACAGCGCCGATTGCATGGTCAAGCTGCCTGCCGGCCCGGCGGCATTCAGTACGACCTCGGTGCTCACCGCCGACAGCGACACGGCCTATCAGGTCGAAATACGCACGACGGACAGGCGCGGGACGAGCAGCCAGGTGATCTCCGCGCACCGCGTTGCCGATTGCGCGAACTAGTGCCGCTCGACTACCTCAACCCTGAGCTCCCGCCCGGTCTGTCGCGGGTCGCGATGCGCGTCGTCGATGCCACGCCCGCGGCGCTGGAAGGTTATGGTTACCTGGTCGAGGATCGCACGCGCTGCGCGATCGAGATCGTCCGCTGGCCGGCACAAGGCTGGCGCGCGGTCGACGCCGACACCGGCGACCAGGGCGGCACGACCGAAGGCGTGTTCGTGAGCGAGTGGCAGGGCGACGTCCTGTTCGGCCGCAACGACGCGGTCGGCGGCGAATACATTCTCGCCTACGCGACCGAACCGGAGCTGGCCGATCGGGTGCACCACCGCGATCCGGCGCGGATCCTGCTCTGGCACGCGAACTATCATCCCGACGGCGGCCAGCTTTTCTTCCCGCTCGACGCGGCGCCCTTTCTGGTTCCGCTCGCCCTGCCCGGCGACGACGTCAGGCCGCAGGATTTCGTGTGCTTCCGCTTCGACGGGCACCGGGGGTTGTACATCCATCCGAACATCTGGCACGAAGGCGTGTTCGCCGTGCGCGGCACGCAGCGCTTCTACGACAAGCAAGGAGCGGTGCACGCGCGCGTGTCGATCGATTTCGCGCGCGAGTTCGGGTGCCTGCTCGAGGCCGAGATTCGTTGAAGGATTCGTTACGCGATTTCCACCTCCGCCTCGATCTCCACCGGGATGTTGAACGGCAGTTCCGCCATGCCGACTGCCGAGCGCGCGTGCCGGCCGGCTTCCGCGCCGTAGAGCTCGAGGATCAGGTCGGAGAAGCCGTTGATGACCGCCGGCTGCTGCCCGAAGCCCGGCGCCGACGCCACCATTCCGAACACGCGCAGCCACGCCTGCACCCGATCGAGGTCGCCCAGCTCGCGCTCGAGGCTGCCCAGGATCGACAGCGCGGTGAGCCGCGCCGCGCGATAGCCATCTTCGACGCCGAGCTCGCGTCCCAGCTTCCCCAGCGGTCGGGCGATCGAGCCGTCGACATTCTGCGGCCCGTGACCGGAAACGAGCGCACGGTTGCCGCGCACGCGGACGAACGCGAACGGCAGCCGCACGCCCGCCGGAGCGATCACCGGCCCCGGCAGCTCGAGGCCGAGCGCACGCAGGCGGGCTTCGATTTGCATCGGCCTTACGCTGGCTTGTCGACCGCCGCCGCCACGGCATGCTTGAGCCGCGCTTCCTCCTCGAGCTCCTCCTCGACGTCGCGGCGCAGCCCGCGCTCCATCTGCGCGTGATCGAGTTCGCGCTCCCACTTCGACACCACGACCGTTGCCACGCCGTTGCCGATCAAGTTGGTGAGCGCGCGCGCCTCCGACATGAACCGGTCGATGCCGAGGATCAGGGCCAGCCCGGCGACCGGGATGGTCGGCACCGACGAGAGCGTCGCGGCGAGCACGATGAAGCCGCTGCCGGTCACGCCCGACGCGCCCTTGGAGGTGAGCAGCAGCACCGCGAGGATGGTGAGCTGCTGGAGAAGCGTGAGGTCGGTATTGGTCGCCTGCGCGACGAAGATCGCCGCCATGGTGAGGTAGATCGACGTGCCGTCGAGGTTGAACGAGTAGCCCGCCGGAATCACTAGCCCGACCACCGACTTCGAGCAGCCGAGCTTTTCCATCTTCGCCATCATGCGCGGCAGCACCGATTCCGACGACGAGGTGCCGAGCACGATCAGCAGCTCTTCCTTGATGTAGGCGATGAAGCGCAGGATGGAAAAGCCGGCGAAGCGCGCGATGAGCCCGAGCACGACCAGGATGAACACCAGGCAAGTCAGGTAGAAGCTTCCCATCAGCTTGGCAAGCGGGAGGAGCGAAGCGAGCCCGTACTTGCCGATGGTGAAGGCCATCGCGCCGAACGCGCCGATCGGCGCGGCGCGCATGATGAAGCCGACCACGATGAACAGCGCGTGCGCGAATTCGTCGATGAAGCGCACGAGAGGCTTGCCCTTTTGGCCGGCCGACGCGAGCGCCAGCCCGAACAGCACCGAGAACAGCAGCACCTGCAGGGTCTCGCCCCTGGCAAAGGCGTCAATCACGGTACTCGGGATCACGTTCATCAGGAATTCGACGGCGCCCTGCGACTTGGCCGCCGTGGTGTAGCTCGCGATGTCCTTCGTGTTGAGCGTGGCGGGGTCGGCGTTGAACCCCGCGCCGGGCCGGATGGTGTTGACGATGATGAGCCCGATGATGAGGGCGATCGTGCTCACCACCTCGAAGTAGATCAGCGCCTTGCCGCCCACCCGGCCGACCTTTTTCATGTCCTCCATGCCGGCGATGCCGGTGACGACGGTGCAGAAGATGATCGGCGCGATGATCATCTTGATGAGCTTGATGAACGCGTCGCCGAACGGCTTCATGGCCTCGCCGGTCTGCGGCCAGAAATAACCGACGAACACGCCACAGGCGATGGCGAACAACACCTGCGCATACAGGTGCTTGTAGAGCGGCTTTTTCATCGTATTCTCCGTCAATCGGCCGTGGCTACGTAGCGACCGCGGCAGGGTCCCGCGACGGGCAGGGACATCATTTCGCTAGTGTAGCGCGTGCGGCGGGGCCGGTCCCGCTGCGCTCGGGCTTCAGAATTTGCCGTACTTCTCGTACGCGGCGACCGGTCCATGCCGCCGAGGAGCGCGCCTCATTTCGCTCTCCGTCGAGACGACCTCCTCGGTCCGCGCGATGACTTCGGCAGCGAGCACGCCCGACGACGACCACACCGTCGCGATCGCCCAGCACGTAGTCGCCCGTCGCGATCTTGACGGCACCGATCGTCACCGGTTCGCCGTAGCGGTCGGGCACCCAACGCGCGACGATATCGACAGACGTGAGGAAGGAACAGAACACCAGGAATCCCTGCGCGATGATGAGTTCGGTGTCGCGCGAGCCACCGTCCACCGGCGAGACGCATCGTCGGGGCGACCGGTTCGATCCCGGGCGGGGGCACGCTACTCTCGTGCCCCTTCATCCGCAGCACGTCGTGCACGGCGCCGGTGTAGCAGCGCGTGAGCCGCGCGTGGAGCCCCTCGGCCCCGGCCGGCGCGCCCCATGGTTTCCTCAGGCAGCGGTTTGGTTCTTTCGCGGCCTGACGATGGCCGCGACGTGATCGGGTTTCTCAGCGCTATCTCCCCTTCGATAGAGCGACCGGTGATCGCCTCGCAGTTGCCGCGAACCCCCGGCGCGATCCGGGGCGGTGGACCACTGACAGCCACTGTGACGTTCCGTGAGAGGAACGGTCGGCGGCAACGATGTCATCGCCCAATCGCTCACCAGCGCAAAGACGGGTGCCAACCAAGCGCACGAAGGACACTCCGTTCACGGCAGGTCCCGCGTGTTCTTGCGGATGACAGCGAAAGGAAAAGTAAGGCTGGCTCCCCTGGGGGAGCCAGCCTGTTCTGGGACTTGTTCCATCCCCACTATCGGTCGAAAGACCCGGCGTTCGATGTTGGCTGGCCCTTCCTGGGGATCGGCGCCAATCCGAAATCATCGGCCTGAGGCGGTGGCGGCTTGGCGATCGACACGACTTTGCGCGGTCGCGAAGCACCAGGCGAGCGTGCCGGGGTCTGGGTGAACGTGCATGCGCCCACTGATCA
>DASVPH010000077.1:0-25044 GCA_036382945.1 Casimicrobiaceae bacterium | reverse complement strand
GATCGCCGAGCTTTATCGCTGCCGCTGGCAGGTCGAACTCTTCTTCAAGTGGATCAAGCAGCACCTGCGCATCAAGGCGTTTCCTGGGCAACAGCGAGAACGCCGTGAAGACGCAGTATGGTGTGCCGTCGCCACCTACGTGCTCATCGCTATCGTCAAAAACCAGTTGCACCTCGATGCCTCGCTCCACACGCTGCTATAGATTCTCTCGGTGCACATCGTCGAAAAAATGCCTCGACAACAGGCACTTACCGAAAATGCAGATCTCCCAACCAACCCTCAACCCCAACCAATTGATTCGGCTCGGGGTTTAACCGGACAGTAGTGGGCGCCAGCAAAGAAACAGCTTGCGCATCACTGCGCGGCGGCGCGCACTTTGCGCTGGTCGAGCGTCACGACGACTCCCGTGCCGGCATTCGCTGTTTGCGCTCGCGCCTGCCTCTGCTGCTCGCGGCGAATCCTGGCGAAGGTCTTGCGCAGGTCGGTGTCGACGCTCTTGGTGTAGCGGAACGAAGGGTCGAGGATGGACTTCATCGGTCTGTCCTTGCGCTTGTGTGTGTTACGCGGTCTGCCTTCGCACGAGATATGCAAGAGTCATTCCCGGTTGCCAACGTCATGAAGGTTCAGAGAGTTAGGTCGCGGCGTCCGGCACCGGTGAATCGCGAATGTAAAGCGCTTCGACACTTCGCTCCGGCGCCATCGAGACAAGCTGTGTTGCACCATGAGGCTATGCGAGCCTGCCCTACGCAATGCAACCGCAGGCGCTCTACGAGTGTTTCCCGCGGATTCTCAACGGGCTGGCGGCCGGATGGCACGATCGCGATGCAACGCTGCGCTCCTTCGATGATCTGCTCACCGACCGGCGCGGCGGTCGCAGAGGCTTCCCTCTGGAGATGCTCGAAGAATTGCGCACGCTCAAGGTGTTCTACGAAAGGCTCCATCCACGGCGCGGTGATGGGTGGCGGCGCGAGGGAAACGAGTAGCGCGCTCGTTTCGATCGCACCGGTCTACGCGGCGACCGCGACCGGATCGCCGACGCTGATCCCGAGTCGTTGCACCGCGCCGGCCCGATTCGCGGCGATCTCGACCAGGCCGAGACTGTTCTCGTACCAGAACGCGCTCCCGGCCGGGGCTTCCGTGAAAACCCGAGCGTGGGGAAGGCGGTGGCCGCGAATGCCCAGCATCGCGCCGCGCGGCACGTTGCCGGCGCGCAATCCCGTGAGCGCGTTGCCGTAATGATCGGCATGGATGACTTCGGCCAGATCGTCCGGTCCGACCTGCACCGATAGCTCAGCCATCGCCTCGACCGTGCCGGGAGGCACGGCGCCGTTGGCAAGCCAGGCGACCACGGGAGCGAACAGGTCGCGCCCGTGGAAGGAGGCCGATAAGCGCTGCGGGCGCCAGACGATGCGCCGGACACGGCTCATGGCGGCGCGTGCAGCGATCACCGCGAGCAATCCGTTGTCGGGTCCCACGAACCATTTGTCGTCGGCCTCGACGATCACCGCATCGCGAGCGCTGCCCACATCCGGATCGACCACGGCCAGAAACAGCGTGCCTGCGGGAAACCGCGCCTGCAGGGCCGCAAGCAGATGCGCGCCGGCCTTGACGTTGAAATTGGACACGCTGTGGAGCAGGTCGACGATCGGCGTATCGACCCGAAGCTGCTCGAGCAGCGCGGCCTTGATCTGCCCGACGTAGATGTCATCGGCGCCGAAATCGGTGAACAGGACGATCATGTTCGGGGCATGGGATGAGCGATGCACGACGATACTCATAGCGCTTTTTGCCCTGCCGCGTCGAGCGATCGATGGGTCATGCCCGAAGTCTGCGGCTCGCGTCTGCAAGCCTGCGTAGCTCCCGGCCGCTACGCTCGTCCCGGCAAAGCGGCCATCGAGGCGAGGCACTCGACGCCAGGCTGCATTTCTACTACGTTTACCGCTGTGCCCGCCAATCTGTCGCCCGAGTACAAGGCGGCCGAAGCCGCCTTCCGCAAGTCTCGCGATCCGCGGGAGCGGCTCGAGCGCTTGCGCGAGATGTTGCGCGTCATCCCCAAACACAAGGGCACGGAACACCTTCAGGCCGACATCAAGGCGCGAATCAAGGACCTGGCCGAAGAGCTGGAAGGCGCGAAGAAAGGCGCAGGCCACGGCGGCCCGCCGCTGGTGATCCGTCCCGAAGGCGCGGCGCAGATCGCGCTCGTCGGCCCGCCGAACGCGGGAAAATCCTCGCTGCATGCGCGGCTCACGGGATCGTCGGCGCCCATCGGCCCGTATCCGTACACGACCCGGTATCCCGAGCCGGGCATGATGCCGCACGAGGACGTCGCCTTCCAGCTGATCGACCTGCCGGCGATCGCGCTGGAGCATCCGGTGCCGTGGCTCGCCGGCGCGCTGCAGACCGCTGACGCGGCTCTGCTCGTCATCGATCTCGGCGAGCCCTCGTGTGTCGAACAGCTCCAAGCGGTCCGCGCGGTGCTGGAGAACAAGCGCCTGACGCTCGCCGAGCGCTGGGAGGCGAGCGCCGCATCACCCGGCGTCACAGGGCAAGGCGACGAGGACCCGTTCGCCCAGCGGCTGCCGACGCTGATGCTCGCGAACAAGGCGGACGTCATTCCCGAACTGGAGGTGGAGCTGCGGGCGTTTCGCGAGTTGACCGGCGTGCGCTACCCGGTCCTGGCGGTGTCCGCGATCACCGGCCAGGGATTAGACGAGATCGGGCCGTGGCTGTTCCGCAACCTCGGCATCGTGCGCGTCTACACCAAGACTCCGGGCCGGCCCGCGGAGAAACAGCGGCCGTTCACGCTGCGCCGCGGGCAGACCGTGGGCGACGTCGCGCGCCTGGTGCACAAGGACCTGGAGCGCTCGCTTCGCTACGCCCGTCTCTGGGGCCGGTCCGCATTCGACGCCCAGCAGGTCGGGCACGAGCACCGCGTGGAGGATGGCGATATCGTCGAGCTGCACGCGTAGCGGGCTGATGCATCAACCCTGCTCGCGGGACGCAATGTCGGTCGGTCATTGCCCCGTGAGTCTGTGTTTCGGCATCGTCTGCTCCTTGGCTGCGGACTTCTCGTTCGCCGGCTTGGATCGCGACCCGAAGATCAGTCGCGACGGGTTCTCCTTGATCTCCTTGGTGGTCGCGCCGACGTCCGACAAGACCTTGGTCGCCTGGTTCTCGATCGCGAGAAAGCGCTCGATCGCCTTGGGCAGCGCCTCGACCAGCGTCGTGAGCGTGCTCTTTTCCGCCGGAATTTCCGGAACCTGGCCCGCCGGTGTGGCCGCCACCAAGGTTCGCGCCTCGGGGCTGCCGCCGGAGAGCTCGATGAACACCGTGCCGGTGATCCCCTTGAGCTTGAGGCTCGCCCGGGTATCGGTTTTCACCGGCGCGTCCTTGCGCAGAGCAACGTCGACCTCGACCCGCTGCGGGTCGGCGGGATCGAGATTCATCGCCTGCACGGTACCGATGTCCACACCGCGGAACTTCACCGGATCGCCGAGCGAGAGCCCGCTCACCGATTCGGCGAAGTAGATGCGGTAGAGCACGTCGTCGCGCTGCCCACCGCCCGAGAGCAAGACGAACGCGAGCGCCGCTCCCACGGCGAGGACGATGATGAACAGCCCCTCGAAGAAGTAGTGTCTATCGGTTTCCATGATCGTGCTTTCTCGCCGTGAGCGCGCCCTGCGCGCGCGGGCCGTGGAGGAAATCGTGAACCCATGGCTGATCGGAGCGCAGCAGCTTGTCCAGCGTATCGATCTCGAGCTTCCTGTCCACCAGCATCGCGACGCGGTGGCAAATGGTGACGAGCGTCGTGAGGTCGTGCGTGACGATGACCACGGTGACGCCCAGGCTGCGGTTGAGCTTCTGGATCAGCGTGTCGATGCCGCTCGCGGTCAGCGGATCGAGGTCGGAGGTGGGCTCGTCGAGAAAGAGGATGCGCGGATCGAGGGCGAGGGCCCGGGCCAGCGCGGCGCGCTTGACCATCCCGCCGGAGAGTTGCGCCGGCCACTTGATGCCGGTATCGGCCGACAGCCCCGCCAACTCCAGCTTCATCGCCGCGATGCGCTCCTGCTCACGAGCGGGGAGCGCCGTGTATTCGCGCAGCGGTAGCATGACATTCTGCGCGACCGACAGCGAGGAGAAGAGCGCGCCTTGCTGGAAGAGCACGCCGATGAGCGAAGCTTTCTCCGCAGGTGCCATCGCATCGATCTTGCGGCCGTTCACCCGCACCTCGCCGGCATCCGGCCGGTGCAGACCGGTGAGGGTCTTGAGCAGTACCGATTTCCCCGAGCCCGAGCCGCCGGCGACGCCGATGATCTCACCGGGAAAGACGTCGAGGCCGATTCGATCGTGCACCTCCTGCCTGCCGAAGCGATTCACGATGCCGCGCGCGGAGAGAATCGGTTCCGACGCGCTTCGCGTGCGGGCGCTCATCGGTGGACCCCCACGCTTGCGGCCTCATGGGCCAATTCGGCCGCTGCGCTGCCCCCAAAAGCGGGGGCGAAATTCGCGCCTTGGGGCGGCCCGGCGGCGCTCATAGTCCGAGCTTCTCGAACAGTACCGAGAACAACGCGTCGAGCACGATCACCAGGAATATGCCCTTGACCACGGCGCGCGTGGTTTCCTCGCCCACGCTCTGCGCCGAGCCGCGAACGCGCAGGCCGTGCATGCAGCCGATGATGCCGACGAAGAAGGCGAATACCGGTGCCTTCACCAAGCCGATGAACAGGTCGTGAACGTCGGCAGCCTGCCGCACGCGGTCGAGATACTGGAGCAACGACACGTCGAGCAGCGCCTTCGAGATCATCGCGCCGCCGAGCAGACCCATGACGTCGGCGAAGAAGGTCAAGAGCGGCAGCGTGATGATGAGCCCGATCAAGCGCGGCACGACCAGTACCTCCATCGGGTCGATCCCCATCACCTGCAGCGCGTCGATCTCCTCGCGCGCCTTCATCACGCCAATCTCGGCGGTGAACGCCGAGCCGGAGCGCCCGGCAACCATGATCGCGGTGATCAGCACCCCCATCTCGCGCAGCACCGACACGGCGACCAGATTGATGGTGAAGTCCTCGCCGCCGTAGGGGCGAAGCTGGGCCACGCTCTGGTAGCCGATCACCACGGCGATCATGATGGCCAGGAGGCCGATGATCGGCAGCGCGCGAATCCCAGTCTGCTCGATCTGGCGCGCGATCGACGGTAGACGCAGCGTACGCCAGCGAAGCAGCGCCGTTGCGATCGCGTTCACGGCGCGGCCGACGAAGACGAGGATGTCGTACGCGTCGCACCACGCGTCGTCGACACCCTTGCCGAGCTCGATCACGAACTCCCGCCAGCGCCTGACGGAGGGCTGCTTCGGCAGGGGCTTGAGCTCGAGCCCGCCGACGAGATCGAGCAGCGCCTGATGCTCGGGCCGGACGCCGGTCAGCGCCGCGCCTTCATTGCGCAGGCCGCACAGGAACAACGCACCCGGCGTGTCGAGCGCCGTGAGGCCGCTCAAGTCGAGCGATCGGGATCTGCCCTGCGGCGGGCGTGCCCTCAGCGAGGCATCGAGCGCGGGGAGGGTGTGGATGCCGAGCGCACCTCTCAGCGCAACGTGCGCGCCGCGATCGTCGATCGCGATCGCAGGAGATGATGACGCTGAGGGTGCGCGGGCCATGGCGACGCCGAACGATAAGCGGCCGAGCCGACGCCTACTCGACCGAAGCGTCGGCCCTTTGCCTTGCGCAGCAAGCCCTGTGCCATGGGCGAGAAGACGCAAAAACAACGGCTTATGGCTTCAGGTTCAGCGCAAGAGAAGGTCGCGTTTACACGTCGGTGCGCGAGAGTGCCGGTGCTGCAGCGCGTCCAAGGACCTCGCGGGCACGCGAGAGGCGCATGACCTCGCGGCCACGCGAGAAGCGCCTCCGTGCCGCCGGTCGCGCAAACTTTCCTCCGCTTTGCCGGCGGCGAAGTGCGGAAGCACACATGGCTTCCGCGTCGTGGAACGCCGCAGTCGGTTCGGGAGTCTGTTGCAGGAGGGCAGCGCCGGCCCGATCCGGGCCGGGCTGCTGAGGCGACCGAGGGCACGGCTTGGTTCCGCGCACGATCTGTGCATAATTCACATTGCATGGCGCGCCGGCCTGCGGAAGCGTCGACAGACGAGAGCGGTGTCGGGTCACGCCCGGTCCGCGGCGGCATGCCCTGCGCTTAGAACGTGAGCCGATGAGGTTTCTCCACCCTCAACTGCTGTGGCTGCTCTCCGTCGCACCGCTGCTGGTCGCGGCGTACGTGCTGCTGCTCCTGCGCAGGAAGCAGCACGCGATCCGATACGCGAGCATCGGCGTCATCCGGAGCGCGATCGGGCCGGGGCAGCGCATCCGGCGCCATCTGCCGCCGCTGCTGTTCGTGCTCTCGGAGATCGCGCTCATCATCGCCGCTGCCGGGCCTACCGCGATCATCACGCTTCCGGCCGAGCGGAAAACGGTGGTGCTCGCCATGGACGTGTCGCTCAGCATGGGCGCGCGCGACGTCGATCCCGATCGCATCACGGCGGCCCAGGCCGCGGCCAGGAGTTTCGTCGAAAATTGCCCAGCCGATATCCTCATCGGCATCGTGGCGTTCGGCGGGACCGCGGCGCTGGTACAGCCGCCGACGCGCAACCGCGATGACCTGCTCGCCGCCATCGATCGGTTCAGCCTGCAGCGCGCCACGGCGACAGGGAGCGCGCTCTACGTCGCACTGCAGACCCTTTTCCCCGACGCCGGCATCGACCTCGAGGAGCTCATCTTCAAGGGAGGCTTGCTGCCGAACGGCGGCCGCGGTCGATCGTTGGATGCCCCGCCCCAGCCGGAGAAGAAGGCATTCAAGCCCGTCGCGCCCGGGTCCTACACGTCGGGCGTGATCATTCTCATGAGCGACGGCCGCCGGACCACCGGTCCCGATCCGCGGGAGGCCGCGAAGATGGCCGCCGACCGCGGCGTTCGCGTCTACACCGTCGGCTTTGGCACCGAGGAGGGCGGCACCATCGGATTCGAAGGCTGGTCCGCCTATGTCCGTCTCGACGAGGAAGCGCTCAAAGCGGTTGCCGACATCACGCGCGCCGAGTACTTCCGCGCCGGAACCGCCGAGGATCTGAAGAAGGTCTACCAGCAGCTCACCCGCCAGCTCGTCCTCGAGAAGAAAGACACCGAGGTGAGCGTCCTGTTTGCCGGCGCGGGCATCGTGCTGCTGCTCGCCGCCTTGCTGCTGTCGTTGTCCTGGTTCGGACGGTTGTAGCAGCCGCGCGCGGCCCGCGCGAGAGCAGACTGCGCAGACGCTAGCGGTGCGCCGCGATCACGCTCGCCACGCACGCCGTGAGCTTCTTCGCGTACGGCACGTGCAGGAACTCGTTGGGTCCGTGCGCGTTGGAGTGTGGGCCGAGCACGCCGGTGATGAGAAACTGCGCGGCGGGGAAGTGCTTGCCGAGCATGGCCATGAACGGGATCGTGCCGCCTTCGCCCATCGCGCCGGCAGGCTGGCCGTAGAACGCGAGCGAGGCGTCGTTGACGGCGGGCGCGAGCCACGGCGCCGCCGGCGGCGCGTTCCAGCCGGTCGCGCCTTCCTCGACCTCGAAGCGCACGCTCGCGCGGTGCGGCGGATCGGCTTCCAGAATGCGTTTGAGCGCATGCGACGCCTGCAGGCCGTCGACCGTCGGCGGCAAGCGCAGCGAGAGCTTGAGCGAAGTCTGCGGACGCAGCACGTTGCCGGCGTCGGCGTTGGCAGGCAGCCCGTCGGCACCGGTGATCGACAGCGCGGGTCGCCAGGTGCGGTTGAGCAGCGCTTCCGTGCGATCGGAGACCATCGGCTGCGTCGACCCGGCGAAGGGATACTTCGCGATGACCACGTCGCCCAGGATTTCCGCCGCGCGCCTTGCCTGCTCGATGCGCTCCGCAGGAATCGCCACGTGGAGCTCCGGCGGCAATACGCGACCGGTCGCGGAGTCTTCGATGCGATCGAGGAGCTGCCGGGCGATGCGAAACGACGAAGGCACCACGCCGCTCGCGTCGCCGGAGTGGACCCCTTCGGTTAGCACCTCCACGGTGAGCGTGCCGCCGGCCAGCCCGCGCAGCGAGGTCGTTGCCCACATCCGCTCGTAATCGCCGCAGCCGGAATCGAGCCCGATCACGAAATCGACTTCTCCCATGCGCGGAGCGAGCGCATCGAGGTACGCGGGCAGGTCGTAGCTCCCCGATTCCTCGCAGGTCTCGATCATGCCCACGCAGCGCGAGTGCGCCCCACCCTGCGCCTGCAGCGCGCCGATCGCCGATAAGGCGGCGAACACGGCATAGCCGTCGTCGGCGCCGCCCCGGCCGTAGAGCTTGCCGTTCTCGAACAACGGCTCCCACGGACCATAACCTTGTCGCCATCCGCTCATCTCGGGCTGCTTGTCGAGATGGCCGTAGAGCAGGATCGTGGCGCCGTTCTTGCCGCGTGCCGAGACGTCGAAGTAGAGCAGAGGGGTGCGGCCCGGCAGGCGCCTGATCTCCGCCGTGAGGCCGCGCACGGGTTGCGTCTTCACCCACGCCTCCGCCAGGCGAATGACGTTCTCGATGTGCCCATTGGCCTCCCAGTGCGGGTCGAAGTGCGGCGACTTCGCGGGGATGCGGATGTAGTCGGTAAGTTGCGGGACGATGTCGTCGTCCCAGTGGCTGGAGACGGCGGCCAGCAAGGCGGTGGAATTCATCGCAGGCGTGGAAATGACTGCCCTTGGACCGGCAGGTTCGAAGATCGATCGCCAATTGTATCAAGGGGCTCGACGCGGGCTCTGGCAGGGACTGAAAAGCCTGTGGGGTGGCTCGCCCGCGGCGGCTGACTTGCCAAGAAAGAAACACCCGGCGACCGCGACCGCGCCGCGCGCACGCCATGATGCCCTGCAAAAAGATCCCGGCACCCGAGCCGCCGGCGGGACGTCAGATCCGTCCCGCCTGGAAAAAGACTACGAAGCGGTCTTGCGGCGTCGCCTCGCGAGCCAGCCGGCTCCGAGCGCGCCCAGGATCAGGCCGAGCGTGCCGGGTTCGGGCACGACGGCAACCCGGCAGTTGGTGGGGTCGGTGCAAGCAGGGCCGAACGTCACGGTGCCTGGATTGGACAGATTTGTAATGTCGTCCATCGAAATGTAGGCGGGGTCGATCCCGTCTCCCGGCGGCGGGCAGCCGAAACCATCACACTGGCCGGACACGAACTGCAGCCAAAAGCTGTTGGACGAATACGCACCGGTGCCTGTTTCAGGCCCCATGTAGCCGGTGTCGACGCCCGCAAGCGCACCGTTGGCGACGTAGACGCCGAGGATCGGCCAGGAATCGATCTCGGCGAGGCTGAAGGTTCCGAGCACGACGCCGGGGGTGGGCGGATCCGCTGGGGAGAGGCTGTAGAGGTCGATGTCGGCGCTGTAGACCGTCGCATTACCGCACCCGCCCGACCCGACCAGGGTGTTGGTCGCCTGAAATCCCTCGTTGAAGCAACTCGACGGGATATTGAACACGGCGTCCCCAGTGAAGCCCGGCACCGAGCCGGTGCCGCCCGGGTCGATATGGCCCGGATAGAAGCTTCCGGAGGCCGAGGCCGAGAACAATGCGGCCACGGCCGCGAACAACGCCGAAGCCGCTACCCCATGAGACCGGATCGCTTGCGCCATGGAAATCCTTCGCTATCGCGAACCCCAACGCGAAATGAGCGGGTGAACCGCCCGCTCCATATGTAGCGCACGCTTAGCAAGAACCGCACCCAGGTCCATCATCGTTCCGCAAGCCATTGAGTTGAAACAAGACGTGGGTGACGATGTTTAGGCCAGGGCGGCGCACTGCAACCACCGTTGTAAGATTATTCGACGCCTGCGCCGGCCGCTAGCGTCGGCGCAATGGCGAAACCGGCGGGCGGGTCTCCGCGCTGCTGGCGCTCCCACATCTCGACGTAAGCCGCCTCGATGTGCCGTCGAAAGCGGTCGGTATCGAACAGTGGACACACCGGCCGATTGCGCGCAAGCGCCTCGGCGATCTCCTTGAGACGGGTCGCGTCGGCCGCGAGGTGAGCCGCAAGGGACTCGTATTCGTCAAGTGAATGCGTGACGAGCTGCGGCAGGCCTGCGGCTCGCAACAGGCTGGCGGCGACGCGTCCCGCGAATGTGGTTCCGATGCACGTCAGCACCGGGAGCCCCGCCCAGAGGGCATCGCTCGCCGTCGTGTGCGCGTTGTACGGCAGCGTGTCGAGGAACAGGTCCGCCAGGCGATGCCGCGCGAGGTGCTCGTCCACAGCAATCCTGGGAGCGAAGATGAGTCTCTGCGGATCGATAGCGCGGGCCGCGGCTTCCCGCTGCAGATTGCGCTTCGCCTCAGGACGGCCTTCGAGAAGCCACAGCACGCTTCCCTCGACCTCGCGGAGGAGCCGCATCCAGACCGCGAATACCTGTGGCGTGATCTTGAAGTTGTTGTTGAACGAGCAGAAGACGAATCCTCGCTCGGGCAGGCCCACCTCGGAGCGGGTCGGAATTCGCTGCGCTATGCGCCGTAGGGAGTCGTTCACCAGGTACGTGTCGGGCAGGTACACCACCTTTTCGGTATAGAACGCCTGGTGCTCGGGCGGAATCACGACCGCGTCGGCAACGACGTAGTCGATGTGGTCGGCGGCCGTCGTGCCGGGATAGGCGAGGTAGCTCACCTGGATCGGCGCCGGACGCAGCGCGAAGATTCCCGGCCGGGCGCCCGTCGTGTATCCGTTTCGGTCGACAGCGATGTCGATTTCCATCTCCCGCATGAGCTTTGCCACGTCGCGATCGCTCTGTTGCCTGACATCGATGAACCGGTCGAACGCAGCCTTCAGGCGCGTGCGCATGGGGCTGCGATCATCGGGACCCGACGACACGGCGATGATTTCGAACCGTGTCCTGTCGTGCTGCTCGAACAGCGCCGCCATCAGATGGCCCAGCGGATGGGCGCGGAAGTCGGACGACACATAAGCGACGCGTATTCGCTCGTGAGCATAGCGACGGTCGTCCCAGAGAGCCTTGACCGGAGCCGGGCATTGATCGCGGACCCACGTCCGGGAGCAGGCGAGCTGATCGGCGGGCGAGTCGGAAATCGCGAGAAACATGAACGGCTCGGACGCGCGCTTTCCCGCGCGCACGTCGGCGATCACCTGCTGCGATTCGATGTCGTAGGCGCGCCAGTCGCAACAGTGCATTCTCGAATGCAGCAACGTTCCCTTGGCAAAAGGCAGGTCGGGCTTGAGCTCGAGCGCTTGCTCGATCACCTCGACCGCCTCCGCGTGGCGGCCGAGATAGCCGAGCGCAGCGCCGCGGTTCTGCAGCGCCTCTGCGAAGGCGGGCCTGAGCATCAGCGCGCGATCGAAGCTTGCCAGCGCTTCCTCGTGGCGCTTCAGCGCTGACAGCGCGCAGCCACGGTTGTTCAGAGCCTCGGCAAACCGGGGCTCGAGCGCAAGAGCGCGACCATAGCTCGCGAGCGCTTCCTCGTGTCGCTTCAGCGCGGAAAGGGTCGCGCCGCGATTGTAGTGCGTGACGGCTGAAGCGGCATTGAGAGCGAGCGACCGGTCGTAGCTCTCGAGCGCCTCGTCGAAACGTTCGAGATCCTTCAGCGCGCCGCCGCGGTTGTTGAGCGCCTCCACGAAGGCCGGCTTGAGCACGAGCGCCTTGTCGTAGCTCTCCACCGCACGCGCAAAGTGTCCCAGCGCCCTCTGCACGTTGCCGTGATTCGAAAGCGCCTCAGCCGAGCGCGGGTTGATCGAGAGCGCCCGGGAGAGCAGCGCATCGGCTTCGTCGAAGCGGCCGCGCCGCGCCGCAACCGTCCCCAGCAGAAGCAGCGCATCGAACTCGTCGGGGCGGGTGACAAGAACGGCGCGGCAAACGCGCTCGGCCCCAGTCAAGTCTCCGGCACGAAAGAGTGCGACCGCCCGGCGAGTCTCGGTCACGCCGTCACGACGGCAAACGGCGTCACCGCGAGAGCCTGCGCAACGGCCTCGTCCCGCGACCACGTCGCGCTCGTGGACCACGCCGCTTCGAAGGCAGGCTCCCCGAGCGCTGCCTTCAAGGCTTCGAGCTGCGACTGCATTTGCGCTTCGCGCCGGCTCGATCGCGGCAGACCGATCGCTTCGCGAAGCGCGGTCGCAGCCGCGCAGAGGCCGGCCGCCGTCTCGAGCCGGCCGCCGATCCTCAAGACCGCGGCACAGTCGTCCAGGCAATCGAGTATCTCCGAGTTCATGTCGAAGGCCTGCAATGCCGGGAGCGCCTGAGAGAGCCTCCTGCGCGCCGCCTCGAGCTCGCCGCTTGCGGCATCGGCTCTTCCCAGGCAAGACAAGGTTATCGCTTCTCCACGCCTGTCCTGGGCATTCCGACAGATGACGAGCGAGCGCTCAAAACGCGACCGGGCAGCCTGCGCATTTCCGCTCCGGAGGGCGATATCGCCCAGGGCGCGCTCGCATTCGCTCTCCAGTTCCTGGTGCTGGATGCTTCGCGCGATGGCCAGGCCTTCTTCGAAGAGCTTGCGGGCAGCCTCGTCGTCGGCCTGGCGGACCGAGATCTCGCCGAGATTGGCGAGTCCGATCGCCTCTCCCATTCGGTCCTGCAGCTCGCGAAAGATCGTGATCGCTTCCTCGTCGTACTGGCGTGCCTCGACCGTGTGATCCTGCTGCAGGTGAAGCGTCGCCAGCGTCGACAGGGTTGCCGCCGTCTCGCGCGGGTTGCCCAACGTTCGGCGAATCGCGAGGCATTCCGTCAGCATCTTGGTTGCTTCCGTGTAATCGCTCTGGTTGGTCGCCAGCACGCCGCCGACGTAGAGCGCGTGGGCCCGGAAGAAGTTCGGTTCTTGAACGCCGGGAAGCAGAAGTGCGGCGCGCACGTTGTTGCGGCCCTCGGTGGAGTAGCCTCGGAGAGTCCGAAAGCGCATCAAGGCGACTTCGAACTTGACCGCGATCACGGGCTCGACGCCCGAGAGAGCCAACGCGATCGCGGCGCGCAGGTTGTCGAGATCGGCCTCCGCGCGTCTTATCCACTCGGCCTGTTCGGCGCCAAGCAGCTTGCGATTCGTCGTCTTGGCGAACTCGAAGAAGTAGTCGCAATGTCGCTTTGCCGTCGCTGCGGCGTCGTCGCGCTCCTTCAGCCGCTCGCTCGCGAATTCCTTAATGGTTCCCAGCAGCCCGTAGCGGCTGGCGAGGTGCTCGCGGGCGAACTCCTTGATCGTCTCGAGAAGACCGTAGCGGGATCCCTCGATCTCCTGCTCGATCATGACCAGCGATTTTTCGACGAGCGATGTGACGATGTCGAGCACGTCCTCGCGCGCGATCGGATCTGCACCGCACACCGCTTCGGCGGCGTCGAGATCGAATCCACCGGCGAAGACGCTCAGGCGTTCGAGTACGATCTTCTCGCTTTCCTGCAAGAGATCGTACGACCAGCCCACCAGCGCGCGCAGCGTCTGCTGACGCTCCAGCGCCACGCGGCTGCCGCCGGTGAGGAGCTTGAACCGGTCGTTCAGACGCGCGTTGATGTCTGCCACCGAGAGCGAGCGCAGCCGCGCCGCGGCGAGTTCGAGCGCCAACGGTATTCCATCGAGGCGGGCGCAGATCTCGGCCACGGCGGGAGCGTTGCGCTCGGTCACTGTGAAGTCGGGCTTCTGCAACTGCGCGCGCTCTACGAACAACTGCACGGCTTCCGAACGCAGGATGGTCTCGGCGCCGGCCTTGCCATCAGGCACGGCCAGCGGAAGCACTGGGTAAGTTTGCTCGCCTCGGATATGCAGCGCCTCGCGACTGGTCGCGAGGATCCGCGCTTCGGGAGCCGCCTGCAGCAGCGCATCGGCGAGCTTCGCGCACGCGGCGACCAGATGCTCGCAGTTGTCGAGCACGAGCAGCGCCTTGTGATCCTTGAGATGGGCGCAAAGCGTCTGCTCGAGCGGCTTGCCGGGCTCCTCCCGGATTCCCAGAACCTGTGCTGCCGCGTTCGGAACGAGCGACTCGTCGCGCAGCGGCGCGAGATCGACGAACCAGACGCCGTCCGGATGCTTCTCCAGCACGTCGGCCCCGATCTGCAGCGCGAGACGCGTCTTGCCCAAGCCTCCCATGCCGAGCAGTGTCAGCAGCCGCGTGCCATCCAGCAGGCGCTTGGCTTCCGCCAACTCGCGTTCGCGGCCGACGAACGACGTGACCTGCTGAGGAAGATTGTTGGGCGTGGCTTCGAGCGAGCGCAGCGCCGGAAAATCCGCCCGCAAGCCCGGATGGACGAGCTGGTACACGTGCTCGCTCGTGGCGAGATCGCGCAGGCGAACGGCGCCGAGGTCGCGCAGCGAGATCGACGGCGGAAGCCGATCGCGCACCTGATCGACGACCGCCTGGGAAACCAGGATCTGCCCGCCGTGGGCAGCCTTCATGATCCGAGCGGCACGGTTCACCGGGCTGCCGAAGAGGTCCTGATCGCGCCGTTCCACCAGGCCCGCGTGCAAGCCCGCGCGCACGCGGAGCGCGACGTGGTCGTCCGCAGCCAGCGCGTCGAGGGATTGCTGGAGCGTAGCGGTGGCATGGAGCGCCGCAAGCGCGTCGCCGAACGCGGCGTACATGCCGTCACCGGTCATCTTCACGATGACCCCACCGTGCTCCTCGACGGCCTTGCGCGACAGCGCGTCATGCGCCGCCAGCGCCCGCGACATCCGCGCGCCTTCCTGCTCCCAGAGGCGAGTACTGCCCTCGATGTCGGTGAACAGAAGAGTGGTGAGCTCGGGCGTCTGCACGGCGAAACCCCCGCCGCCTGCGATCGACCCGCACTCTACCGCCGCGAGGGGCTCCTGCCAATCGGAAAAGCCACGGGCCGAGGCGCGAATAGTCGCGCTGACCTATCAAGGAAGGGATTGCAAAAGGACCGAGGATTTTGGGCTGGAAGGCGCCCGGGAGCGACGCAAGCCCCGCACCAAACCGCGAAAGCTGGCACAAACGGAGCTGCCCGTTCGCGACGCCTCGACGAGGTCTGCGTCAGTCAGCTCTTTGCTACCAAGGCATTCCGTTGAGGTCGGGCACGTTTGCCGTCGATGATGATGGCTCAGGCAAACCTCCCGCCAGGCGCAGCAGCGCCATGAGCAGGACGCCCGCGAACCCGCCTCCAACGAATGCTACGACCAACCACCAAGCCGAAACCATTTGCTGCCCCCGTTTCCCATGGTCTCGCGAGTTGCTAAGCTCCCTTCCGCGCCCTGGCCGCGCCGTTTCGCACTTCGCAATTACAACAAAGTCCGGCCTGAGCCGGACCCTTTTCATCTGACCGCTCGATGTGTCCCGGCATAAGCGCCTGTCTGTTCGAGTTGAACGGGACAACCCGAGTTCTACTGTCCTTAGAACCGTACGGACTAAGATCGCCTCATCTCTACGCGTTGAGCGACGAATCGTTGCCGACCCCTCACCATTGCTTCCCAGCAAAACCGCGGTCTGCGGCCACCCGGGCGGCAGAAGGAGGTATTCCGTCAACTATAGCTTCTTTGGGTGGTGTTTCAAGGCGTTATTTCGCCACGCCTGGAAATTCTGGACGCTGCGCAGGTGCAAGTCCCACCGAGTAAAGCCCTCGGGTCGGCGTCGCCTGCATCGACCCGGTCGGCAAGACGCCTGAGACGTACCAAAGGCGGGGGCAAGCGAGAACGCGCGATGCACCGCGCTTGGCGATGCACCGCGCTTCGTAGTCTACGGGCACGGACTCGGAGGTTTCCTGCTACTCGAAGCTGCGCAGCTCCGGCGTCTCTGACCCCACTTTGCGCGGATTTCCCGCAACCCGCAGCAGCGCCGCGAGCAAGAGCCCGGCGCTCCCGCCGGCGACGAACGCCCACACGGTCCACCAACCTGAGATCATAAGACACCCCCTTTCGGCCAATCTCGTCGTCCGAACCGAACAGTCTCAGCCGCCCGTGGCGACGCTCTGATCCTGGGCGAAGAGAAAGGGGCGCGCCTTGCTCTGGGTCAAGGATGTGCGCAAAGCGCCCGAGATCAGGTCTTGCTACGCGGTGCCGGACCGCCAGAGAAGCGCGGGGAGCGGGCACGCTCCCCCGGTCTCGACCACCATCGAGTTTCGAGCCGCCGCCCTGGCGCTCGGCCAGAACGTCCCCGCTACCGACGGCTAGGGCGCGGCGGCGGTAGTCCTACGAAAATGGGCACGAACTGCCGCCTTGCGCACGGGCTCCTTCGCCACGTCCCGGGCGGCAGACATGATCGCCATCACGAGCACGCCCGAGTACGCGCCCACGAGAAACGCCAGTACGAGCCACCAAGCCGAAATCATGGTGTACCTCCGTTTTCTTCGCCCTGATGATCGAAAAGCAAGAAACGTGCCTCATTGGGGACCGGGTGAGCAGTGACCCCGAGCGCCGGGGAGGCGGGCTCGGGGTAACTTCGAGAGCGGCGCCGGCGCTTCGGCCCCATGTCGGAATGCGCAGCGGCAGCGAAGAATTTACGCGCGCTCGAGTCTCGGAAAGATCGCAGGCTCATCGCCATTCATCGAACCCGCCGCCTGCGAGATCGCGGACGGCGAATGGCTTTCTCGGAGGCGCCGCGGGTGCGAAATCCCTTGGCGCAATATCGGACGCTCTCCGACATTCTTTTCGCCGATCGCCGACATATTTCGCCGGCACTGCACGCTACGATGAGCTGTCGAAATTTAACCCCGTCCCTTGGGCGGGACCGATATTGGAGGGAACCAATGCATACGACATTTTTGAAGGGCCTGCTCGCCGTGACGGGGGTTGTCGTCGCGACGAGCGCTGCCGCGCAGGTGACGTTCTACGAGGGCGAGGGTTTTCGCGGGACGGCGTTCACGGTCGACAGGACGCTGTGGGACCTGGACCCTTATGGTTTCAATGACCGCGCCTCGTCGGTGGTCGTGCAAGGTGGCAGTTGGCAGGTCTGCTCGGACTCGCGTTTTCAAGGTCGCTGCGTGGTACTGCAGCCCGGAAATTATCCTTCGCTCGCCCAGATGGGCATGGAACGCCGCATCTCCTCGGTGCGGGCGGTCGAGGAAAACGTGCAGTACCAGGCGCCCGAACCGCCGCCGGCAGCGGCCTATGACTATCGACAACGCCCCGGCGAAACGCTCTACCAGGTGCCCGTCAACTGGGTGCACGCAGTGGTCGGCCCACCCGAGCAGCGCTGCTGGGTTGACCGCGAGCGAGTGGTCGAAAACCGCGGCGGCGCCAACGTTCCGGGTGCGATCATCGGCGGGATCATCGGCGGGGTTCTGGGCCACCAGATCGGCGGCGGACGCGGCCGCGACGTTGCGACCGCGGGCGGCGCCGTTGCAGGTGCAGCCGTCGGCGCGAATGTGGGACGCGGAGGCACGGTAGCGTACGACCAGGACGTGCAGCGCTGCCAGAGCGTGCCCGGCTCGGCACAGCCCGATTACTGGGACGTGAGCTACACGTTCCGCGGCCTCGAGCACCGCGTGCAATTGAGCGCTCCTCCGGGCCCGACGATCACCGTCAACGACAACGGCGAACCGCGCGGGTAGGTCGCGAGGCGTGAAGAGAGCGACAAGCGGCCCTTCGGGGCCGCTTTCGCTTGACGCGAGACCGATGCTTCAGCCGCTGCGGCTGCTTGTGGTGTTCCTGGTCGGCGTGCTGCTTGCGGCGGCGATCCGTCGACCTCGAGCTCTATCGCAAGGCGTTTCCGGAAAGTAGGGTCAGAGTCGACTTCTCGGAGCCGGTCAACGTCGGGCGCGTGAATTACGCCTGCTTCTCCTGCTTGGCGTAGATCGCCCGCACCGTGTCGATGGTGTCCGCGTCCTCCGCTCTCCTGTCCGGGCGGTAGCCTTTGACGCGCGCGAAGCGCAGCGCGAGCCCTCCGGGATAGCGCGGGCTCGCCTGCAGATCGTTGAACGTGACCTCGACGACGAGCTCGGGGCGCACCCGGACGGTCCAGTCGTCGCGCGCCGTCTCGCGCTTCAGAAGCTCCTCGGTCTGCCAGTGCAGTATCGCGTCGGTCATGCCCTTGAAGGTCTTGCCGAGCATGACGAATTCGCCGCGCGCCGGGCCGCGTGCGCCGAGATGCAGGTTCGACAGCCAGCCGCGGCGACGGCCGTGGCCCCATTCGGCCGCGAGCACGACGAGATCGAGCGTGTGGGCGCGCTTGACCTTGAGCCACGACGCGCTGCGCGCCCCCGGCTCGTACGGCGTGTCGAGCGCCTTCACCATCACGCCCTCGTGTCCGCGCTCGAGCGCGTCGTCGTAGAACGCCTGCGCGGCGGCGAGCTCGCTCGTGACCAGCCGTGGGATCAGCAGCTCGGAAGGCAGCGCGGCGGTCAGCGCCTCGAAGCGCGCCGAGGCCGGCATGGGCACGAGATCGGTGTCGTCGCGGCGCAGGCAGTCGAAGAAGAACACGGACAAGGGCATCGCCGCGCGCATGGCGTCGATGTCGAGCTGGCGTCCGAACCGGCGCATCGTCTCCTGGAACGGATACGGCGCGCCGTTGGCTTTGAGCGCGATCGCTTCGCCATCGAGGATCAGGGCCCGCGCGCCTGCCGGTCGGACCGCGGCGACGATCTCGGGGGCCACGGCGGTCACGTCGTTGCCGGTGCGGGTGTAGATGCGCACGGCGTCTGCGCTCTTGTGCACCTGCACCCGCGCACCGTCGAGCTTCCACTCGAGCGCGGCCATCGGGATGCGCGCCATCGCGTCGGGGATGTCGTCGGCCGCTTGCGCGAGCATCGGCGCGAGCGGCTGAAAGAGCGCGATCGCGTAGCGGCTCAGACCGGCGGCGCCCTCGGTCAGGGCTCTCGCCGCGACCGCCGCGATTCCCCCGGAGACCATCGCGGCGCGGCGCACCGTTTCGGCGGGCAGGTCGGCGGCGGCGGCCACGGCTTCGATCATCAACCCCTCGAGCGCACCCTGGCGCAGCTCGCCGAGGAGCAGCCGGGCCAGAAATTCCCGTTCGCGCGCCGTCGCGCGCGCAAACAGCCCGGACAACAGGCGCGTGCGTTCGGCGACCGAGCCCGGACCGCCGGCGCGGGCGATCTCGCCGAGCGTCGCGTCGACTTCGGCGAGCGTCAATCGAGCCGTGTCGACATCCGCGACCGGAAGGTTTTCCTGTGCGTCGCGAATCGCGGCCCAGCCGATGCCGCTGCGGCCCTGGCGCGTTGCGCCCGCGAGATACGAGACGCCGATCTCGATTTCGGAGGGCTCGAGCGCGCGCAGGAATTCCGCGATGCGCTTGATCTTCGCGCGCCGCGCGGCGTGCTCGCCCACGCGTTGCGAGGCGTCAACGAGCTCGGCGAGCAGGGTGGAGGCTATGGTCCGGCCGCCCGGCGAATGAAGGCCCTCACTTGGTCGGCGGTGGTGCGATCGCCAGGCTCTTGTGCGGCGACTTGCCGACGGGCGGAAACTTGTCGGGCCGAGGATCGGCGATGAAGCCGTCGCGGTTCGGCATCCTCACCGCTGCGAGCGTCGAGGCGTCGAGCACGGTATCGGGCGGAACGATCTTCGCTTCCGAGAGGATGTACGCCGTGACCGCGTAGACCTGGTCGTCGGTGAGGCTCCCGGGCGCGGCCAGCGGCATCGCCCGCTTGACGTAGTCGAAGATCGTCGTGGCGTAAGGCCAGTAGCTCTCGATGGTCTTCACCGGCGGTTGGCCGGGATCCGTGCTTGCGAGCGTGCCGCGGCCGCCGACCAGGCGGTCGGCAAGTCCGCCCTGCAGCTTGTCGCCATGACACGACGCGCACTGCTGCTCGTAGACGGCCTTTCCTTGTTCGACCGATCCCGATCCCGGCGGCAGTCCGCGACCGTCGGGCATGACCGCAACGAAGCGGTCAAGCTCGCCGGGCGCGAGGCTCGTCCCAAGACCGTATCGCGACGCTTGTTCCGCAGCGGCGCTCGCCGTGCAGAGCAGCGCGAGCGCCGCGACTCCGCAGCCGCGCTCAATAGTACTGGACATTGGAGACCTTTCCGTCGCTCGCGACCTGCCAGCTCTGGATCGCGTTCTGGTGATAGATGGATCCGAGCGGGCCGTTCAACCCGCGGACGGCGATGAGCTGGCCGAGCGTGGGTTGGACGTAGCCGGTATCGTCCATGCAACGGCTTTGCAGGATCGCGAGCTTGCCATCCCACCTCCACGGAAAGCGAAAGCGCGTGTGACAGATCGGCAGCACGGGGCCCTGCAGCGCCGCCGCCCGCCAGGTCCTGCCGCCGTCGGTCGACACGTCGACGCGTTTGATCGTGC
This sequence comes from Casimicrobiaceae bacterium, assembly GCA_036382945.1. Classification (GTDB taxonomy): domain Bacteria; phylum Pseudomonadota; class Gammaproteobacteria; order Burkholderiales; family Casimicrobiaceae; genus PALSA-1003. The sequence goes on along the minus strand of DASVPH010000077.1, from coordinate 4,848 downwards.
CGCGGCCCGACCACGCGAGCCCGCTGATCTCGTAGAACCCTGGTCCGTCGAGCACCATCTCGCCCGACGGGAAGGTGATGACCGATTTCGCGTCCATCTCGAACGAGAACTGCACCGCCTTCCCGCTCGGCAGCAGATCGGTGTACTTGGACGTCTCCTCGCGGGTCATGAACGGCGCGTCGGACACTTCCAGCCGCCGCAGCCACTTGATGTGCATGTTGCCCTCGAAGCCCGGGATCATCAGCCGCAGCGGGTAACCCTGCTCGGGCCGGATCGCTTCGCCGTTCTGGCCGTAGGCGAGAAAACAATCCTTCATCGCCTTCGCCATGGGAATGCTGCGCGTCATTGCCGCGGCGTCGCCGCCTTCCGCGAGCAGCCATCTCGCGTTGGGGCGCACACCGCATTCGTTGAGCACGGTCGAGAGGCGCACGCCGGTCCATTCGGACGTGGCGGTCGAGCCGTGCGTGCCTTGCACCGTGCGCAGCGTCGGCTTCGACCATTCGGTCAGGCTGTTCCCCGAGCACTCGATGAACATGATCCGCGACAGCGACGGCAAGCGGCGCAGGTCCGACATCGAGAATTTCTTCGGCTCGCGCACCAGCCCGTGGACGTACAGAAAGTGCTTGCTCGGGTCGATCACCGCCGTGCCGCCGTGGCTGCGCTCGAAGTGCAGACCCGACGGCGTGAGGATGCCGGTGCTCTTCTGCAGCGGGGTGAAGGTCCACGACGATTGCTGCGTGGCGGTCTTGAAGCGCGTGCGGACCTCGGTCTCGAATTGCGAGCGCGACCCGTAGCTCTCGTCGGCGAGTGGATAACCCTGGGTCTTGCTCGCGTCGGGAGGAACCTCGCGCTCCACCGCGCCGAGCGGTGCGCCGCGGGCGGAACGCGCCAGCGCCGCGACGCCGGCCGCCGCGACCGACCCGAGCAGAAAAGCCCTGCGCTCGCGACGCGACCGCGCTTCGCCGGTGAACTACGGCGATACCGGATCGTCGCGATGGCGTGCCAGCTCACGCGATTCGGCGTCGCACAACGTTTCGGTCACCGACGCCTCTCCGACACGCTCCTCCATTCCCGTGGCGCTGCGGTTGGGATCGTGCATGGCTCCTCCGGATCTCGTCGCCGTAGCGAGGTCGGCGAACCTGGCCGGACGGGGCTCAAGCGCCGCCACGTTGGCGCCGACTCGGAAAGTATACGCGCGACGCGCAACGGCGGTGGGGCGTCCAAAGCCGGCTACCCGCAGGAGAAGCGTCGCCGCTTCCTCATGGGCGAGTGAGCGGCGCTCAAGCCGCCTGGGCCTCAACGCCTGCGAAACGAAGCTCGCGCTATTCGATCGCCGAGGGCTGCGACCTCATCCCCGGTCGGCGACTTCGTTGCGGGCATCGCTCGCGGCCTGCACCGCGTTCCGAAAGGCAAGCGGCGACTGAATGGCGGCGAACGGCTCGTTGGTTCCGCCGCTTCCGGTGAGGACGATGTCGCCGTAACCGAGCAGCCGCCCGGTCAGGGTCTGGTGGACGGTGATCGCTTCGACCTTGGAGAGCAGGAGCTCGATCGAGCGCGTGGTGAACACGCCGATCTTCATGAGAACCCGCTTGTTGGTCACGACGAACTCCGAGGTCCGGCGCTGGATGAACGCGGCGAGCAGCCAAAGGGCCGCCAGGCCGAGCGGGATCCAGGCGAAGGCGCTCCAGGTCCCGTAGAGCTCGATCCATGTCAGCGGGACCAATACGACGAGGGCAAACAGGATCGGCCCGAGGAAGAGCTTCCAGTGCAGGCGGGTGCGGTAGACCACGCGCTCGCCCTCGAGCAGGTTGGAGTCGACGTAGCTCATGCGAGCCCTATCGGGGTGGTTTCGAGGCGACTATACGCCGTTGCCCGCCGACGCTTGAACGGCGCAGCGGATCGCGTCGGACCTGATTTGGGCGCAGCGTATCCGAACCGAGGCGCTGCGCTCGAACTCGTCGACCACCGGTCAAGATGCATCGCGTCCAAGCGATCGTACGATGCGGCCCGCGGCCGTGAGCGCTGCGCCAACGACCTGATCCATGTCGTAGTAGCGGTACTGAGCCAGGCGACCAACGAAGCTGACACTCGCACACTCGCTCGCCGCGACCTGGTAGCGCTTGAAGAGCGCTTCGTTCGCCTGCCGCGGAATCGGATAAAAGGGCTCGCCCTGGGCGCGCGGATACTCGCGTACGATCGACGTGCCTTCGTGCGTCTGTCCAGTCAGATGCTTGAATTCGGTGACCCGAGTGTACGCATGGTCGTTGGGATAGTTGATCGTCCCCACTTGCTGGAATCGTTGAACCCGCGGGAAATGCTCGTGCTCGAATTCGATCGAGCGATAAGGAAGGCGGCCGTAGCGGAAGTCGAAATAGGCATCGATGGGCCCGGTGTAGACGAGGTGCGCGTACCGCAGTGCGTTGCGCACCTGCCCGAAGTCGACACCGGTTTCGTAGGAGATCAGCCCGTGGTCGAGCATGCGTCGAAACATCGCCGTGTAGCCTTCGGCCGGCATGCATTGATGCACGTCCGTGAAGTAGCGGTCGTCGGCATCGGTGCGTACGGGGATGCGCGCCGCGACGCCGGCGGCAATGTCGGCCAGCTCGAGGCCCCAGTGCTTGCGCGTGTAACCGCGGTAGAACTTGTTGCAGAGATCCCGGCCGACGCTGTTTATTACCACATCCTCGCTGGTGGTCAGAGACTCGCGCGGTTCACGCACCCGCGCGAAAAACGCCGCCACGCCGGCCTCGTCCAGATCGAGCCCGTAGAGCCGGTTGATCGTCGAGCGATTGATCGGCACCGGCAGCAATTGCCGGCCGACTTTGGCCAGCACCCGGTGAGTGTAGGGCCGCCACGCAGTAAAGCGCGACAGGAAGCCCATTATTCGGCTGCTGTTGGTATGGAAGATATGCGGGCCGTACGGATGCACGACAACCCCGTGCGCGTCCGTCGTGTCGTAGGCGTTGCCGGCGATGTGCCCTCGACGATCGACCAGATGGACACGATAGCCGGCATCGGCGAGAACGCGCGCCGACGTGGCGCCCGCGAATCCGATGCCGACCACCAGAATATCGACGGACGTCATTGCCGCCCCGGTGGGGCGCTTGCGCCGCAGTTCAAGGAACGCGGACGCGGCAAGGTGCTTGAATCCGACGCGTCGCAACGCATCCGCACGAGGCCGCCGTGGGGTTCGAGCTTTCCTACACCTGGAGCTTTCGCGGCGATCCCGCCGCGACGGGGCGATCCACCTCGCCGATCCCTGCGATGGAGGCCCTGACCGACAGCTATCGAAAGCGTGCGGCCGCGATCGATGCGCGGCACAACGCCCAGACCGTCGAGACCGTCGCAGCGCTTCGGCAGAAATACGCCGCTCCGGTTTTTGGCCGGATAAGTCCGTGGAGCCTTGTCGAAAGACTCGCGCAATGCATCGACCCGACGGATTGCAGGCTGTTCGGCGCGAGTCAGCAGCTTCATGTGCTGCAAATGGTCGACGCCATGGAGGCGGAGGGCACGGCGACCGACGAATGGATCCTCGTGACGCTGCTGCACGACATCGGCAAGGTGCTGCTTCTCACCGGCGAGGCTCCAGAGAACGTCGTCTGCATGAACAAACCCATCCGCGGCTGCGCTCCCGGAGGCGGGCTCGACCGCTGCGTGTTTCAATGGAACCACGATGAGTTTGCCTATTCGCGTCTGAAGGATCACCTGCCCGACGGCCTGGCCTGGCTTGTACGCTATCACAGTATCCTGCCCGAGACATGCGAGCAGTATATGGACGCGCGCGACCGCGATTATATGGAGCGCTATCTGCGGCCGTTCGCAAGATACGATCACGGAACCAAGAGCCCGATATATCTTCCGCAGAAACGTCTCGTTGACTATCGCCACGTCGTGGAACGCGCCCTGCCCCGGACGATTCTGGTTTGATCCGGCTTTTCGCCTGCGACCCCTCAGCGGTTGAGCGTCAGCACGACGCTGGGCGTGACCAGTCGCAGCCGGGAGGCGGCGAAGGCGTTTCGATCGCGCGCCAGCAGCTCCTCCAACACTTTGGCTTCCTCCGCGACCGACCCATCGAGCACGACCCCGCGAGCGTCGATGGCGCGGATCGTCTTCGGCCGGTCGCGCTCCATTCCGTACTTCCGCAACAAAGCGTGGCCTTCGTCCTCTGCGCTGACCCCGAGCTCGCTCAGCTTGGCGTAGGTTGGACCACCGACCGGGCGCGTGTGCGTCACGGTGACAGCATCGATGACTCCGCTGCGTCGCGTCTCGGCGCCTAGCTGCCGAGGCCATATCCAATCGAGGCCCCAGCCGCTCAGGCTCTCGCCGAACGTAGGCAGGCATGCCTCGAGAAAGCGGCGCTCGAAGCACGGCGCCATGATCTCGACGAAGTTGGTCCAGCGAGCCCGGAACGTCGGATGCTGGACGGTGATCGTGTGCGCGTAATAGCTGATCCACGACAGCGCCGGCTGGGCGAGCGCAAGATCGAGTTCGACGACATGACGGAATAACGCGCTAATCGTGGCTTGGTCGACCGCGAGGTCGTCGTCGGGGAGCCAAATGTAATCGTAGCCACACCAGAAATCGTCCCGCGCCAGCAGCGCGTGAAGACCCGGCCACTTGAGTCCCTTGTCGTCGATGCGCGTTTCCCCGCCCTCGCGAAACCGGGCGGGGTCGTCGCCGAAATAGCTGACCACCAGGTCCCAGTCGCGCGTCGCGAGCGCACTCGTCCAATGCGGGTGCAACGACCGATCGCCAGCGCGAACGATCACGAGAAAGCGGTTCAAAGGTGTCGTGCCTGCGCGAGTCGACGCGTCAACCGCGAAATCGTGGCCCGGCGGCAATCGGCAC
>DASVPH010000076.1:0-28975 GCA_036382945.1 Casimicrobiaceae bacterium | reverse complement strand
TCATTGGCCAATGAGGCAGCGAGCGACGTGTACCGGGCGTACACGAGCGAAGCTGCGACAAAGTAGACCGCCCGAAACGCAGCCGTCCCTCCGGGCTGCGGCAAAATGCGGCGCCTGCTTCGCCGCCCTCCTCGGTAATAGCGTCAACTATTACCTTCGTCGGGCGTCTCGCATTCATCCGCATTTTGCTCGCAGCGCAATCCATGTGGGGCTGTTCCAGAGGTTCCTTAGCCGCGCAGCTTGTCGATATCCTCGACGTCGATCGAGCCGACGTTGCGGAACAGCACCACCAGGATCGCCAGCCCGATCGCCGACTCGGCTGCGGCGACGGTCAGGATGAAGAACACGAACACCTGGCCGGCCGCGTCGCCGAGGAAGCGCGAGAAGGCGATGAAATTGAGGTTGACGGCGAGCAGCATCAGCTCGATCGCCATCAAGATGATGAGCACGTTGCGGCGGTTGAGAAAGACGCCGATGACGCTGATGGCGAACAGGATCGCCCCGAGGACCAGGTAATGCGCCAGCGTCGGCGGCGACAGCCATGTCACGTCGGTTCTCCCCGTTGGTCGCCGGCCGCGGGCGATTGGCCAAGCTCAGTATTCACCAAGAGACTCAGAGGCACAGAGAACCGCATTTGGAATATTCGTCATTTGAGATATTCGAGTGTGTTCTTCTCTGCGTCTCCGTGTCTCCCTGTTCAAAGCCCCTTCGCCACCTGCTCACGGCTCGCGCTTTTCGGCGGGCATGTGCACGATGCGCAGCCGCTCCTCGCGCCGGACGCGCACCTGCGCCCCCGGCTTCTGGTACTTGGTCCCGCGCCGCCGCCGGTGCGTCAGCGCCATCGCGGCGATCATCGCCACCAGCAGGATCACGCCGGCGAGCTCGAACGGATACGCATAGTCCGTGTAGATCTGCAGCCCGAGCGTCTTGGTGTTGCTGTAGCTCGCACCGGCCGGCGGCGGCGGTGTCCGCCCGCCGAGATAGCCTCCGACCAGCACCAGCACCATCTCGGCGAGCACCAGGATGCCGACGGTGGCGCCGACCGGGATGTAGCTGCGGAAGCGCTCGCGCAGCTTCTCGAAGTTGACGTCGAGCATCATCACCACGAACAGGAACAGCACCATCACCGCTCCCACATAGACCAGCACCAGCACGATCGCCAGAAACTCCGCCTGCAACAGCAGCCAGACGCCCGCCGCGCTGAAGAACGACAGCACCAGCCACAGCGCCGCGTGCACCGGGTTCCTGGCCGTGACCACGCGCAGTGCCGCCAACACCAGGACCGCGGCGAAGGCGTAGAACACGATCGTGGCGAACATTACCGATACCTCGCATCCGCCGCGCGATCGGCCGCGATCTGCGCCTCGTAGCGCTCGCCGACGGCAAGCAGCATCTCCTTGGTGTAGATGAGGTCGCCGCGCTTCTCGCCGTGATACTCCAGAATGCGCGTCTCGACGATCGAGTCGACCGGGCAGCTCTCCTCGCAGAAGCCGCAGAAGATGCATTTGGTGAGGTCGATGTCGTAGCGTGTCGTGCGCCGCGTGCCGTCGGCGCGCTGCGCGGATTCGATGGTGATGGCCAGTGCGGGGCACACCGCTTCGCACAGCTTGCAGGCGATGCAGCGCTCCTCGCCGTTGGGATAGCGGCGCAGCGCATGCAAGCCCCGGAAGCGCGGACTGAGCGGCGTCTTCTCCTCCGGGTACTGGACGGTGATCTTGCGGGCGAACATGTAGCCGCGGGTGAGCCACAGCCCCTTGAGCAACTCGACCAGGAGGAAGGAATTGAAGAAGTCCCTGACGCGCTGGATCATGGCAGGTCCTAGCAGGCTAGTGAAACAACGCAGCCCAGCGCGTCTGCATCATCGCGCCGAGGAACACGATCCACACCAGCGTGAGCGGGATGAACACTTTCCAACCCAGACGCATGATCTGGTCGTAACGGTAGCGCGGAAAGGTCGCGCGGAGCCACAAGAAGATGAACAGCACCGCGGATACCTTGACGAGCAGCCACCCGATCCCGTCGCCGAGCGGGTGCAGCCCGAAGAGCTCGACCTCGTTCAACTGCGGCCACGGAGAAAGCCAGCCGCCGAGGAACATGATCGAGGTGAGCGCCGAGATCAGTATCATGTTCATGTATTCCGCCAGAAAGAACACGGCGAACCCCACCCCGGAGTATTCGACGTGGAACCCGGCGACGATCTCCGATTCGCCCTCCGCCATGTCGAAGGGGTGGCGGTTGGTCTCGGCGATCCCGGAGACGAGGTAGACGACGGCGAGCGGCGCGAGCGGCCAGATGTACCAGTACGCCGCGCCTCCCTCCTGACCGCGCACGATGTCGCTGATGTTGAGGCTGGAGGAAGCCATCAGCACGCCGATCAGCGCGAAGCCCATCGCCATCTCGTAGGAGATGATCTGCGCCGCGGAGCGCAGCGCCCCGAGGAACGCGTACTTCGAGTTCGACGCCCAGCCGGCGAGAATCACGCCGTACACGCCAATCGAGCTGAGCGCCATGACGTAGAGCAGTCCCGCGTTGATGTTCGAGAGCACGAGACCGTCGGCGAACGGGATCACCGCCCACGCGGCGAGCGCAGGACCGATCGACAGCACCGGCGCGATGAAGAACAGATACCGGTTGGCGCCCGACGGAACGACGATCTCCTTGAAGATCAGCTTGAAGACGTCGGCGAACGGCTGCAGCAACCCCAACGGGCCGACCCGATTCGGACCGATGCGCACCTGCATCCAGCCGATCACCTTGCGCTCGGCGAGCGTGAGATACGCTACGGCAAGGATCAGGGGCAGCGCGATGGCGACGATCTTGGCCACCGTCCACACGAGCGGCCACCAGGTGGGCCCGAGCGCGCGCTCGATCGCGTCCATCACGCGCCCTCGATCTCGATCGGGCCGAACATGGCCCCCAGCGTACGGGTCGCCGGGTGCGCGGCGGCGATGCGCAGGCAGCCCTCCGGGACGCCCGCGTCGAGCGCCGCCCGGAGCGTCGCTTCGCCGCCGTTCTGCCGCACCCGAACCGCGGCACCGTCGTCGAGCCTGAGCTTCGCGAGCGTCGCCGCGCTGGCGCGCACGACCGGCGGCATCGCGTCGCGCGTCTTCTGCAGTGATGCCGCGCGGCGCACCAGCGGGTCCGCGGCATAGATCGGCACATCGGCGACGCGCTCCACACCGTTCGTCGCAGCGGGCGCCGGAGGCTTCTCGATCGGCGTTCGCGTCGCGTTGGAAAGCAAGCCGCCGATCTCGTCGGTGCGGGGCAGCTCGGCGCGGACCGCGTCGATGCTCTCGTGAGTGAAGCCCGACAGCCCGAGCAGCGACCCGAGCACGCGCAGCACTTTCCACGCCGGACGCGCCTGTCCCAGGGGCATGACCACGCCGTTGAACGCCTGCGCCCGACCCTCGCAATTGATGAACGTGCCCGACGTCTCGGTGAACGGCGCCACCGGCAGCAGCACGTCGGCGTGCTCGCTCGCCCCGGACTTGAACGCCGAGAGTGCGACGACGAGCTCCGCGGCAGCAAGCGCGGCGCGCGTCGCCGCCGGGTCCGCCGTGTCGAGCTCCGGATCGACGTGCAGCGTGAGATAGGCCTTACGCGGATCGGCGAGCATCGCCGCGGCGTTGCGCCCGCCGTTTCGAGGAAACGCTCCCGCGATCGTCCCGCCGATCGAGTTGGCCGCTTCGGTCAGAAAGCCGAGCGTCGCGCCGGTCAGCTCGGCGATCGCCTGCGCGAGCGCGTGGAGCTGCGAGGCGCGCGGATGCCATTCGGCGAAGCTGCCGAGGAGCACCGCTCGGCGCTCGCCGCCGGCGAGGCTCGCGGCGATGTCCCTGGCGAGCGCCGAAGGCTCGATCCCCGCAAGGGCAGCCGGCGCGGGCTTGCCCGCGGCGCTCGCCGCCGCGACGGCGATCTCGGCGAGCACGCGCGGCAGCGCCGAGGGCGCCGCGATCGCCTTGTGCGCGAGCTCGATGAGCAGCTCGTCATCCGCCGCATGGACGAGCGAGATCTCTGCGCCCTTCTTCGCGCGCTGGCGCAGTCGGTGCGCGAGCAGCGGATGATCCTTGCGCAGGAAGCTGCCGATCACCAGCACGCGGTCGAGCGCGGCGACCTCGGCGATGGACATGCCGAGCCAGGTCGCGCCGTCGCGCCGGCCATCCGTGAAATCGGATCGGCGCAGGCGGAAATCGATGCTGTCGCAGCCCAGGCCGCGCACGAGCTTCTGCGCGAGGTGCATTTCTTCGAGCGTCGAATGCGGCGATACCAGCGCGCCGATCGCCGCGGCACCATGCTCGTCGCGGACGCGCTTGAGCTCTCGTGCCACATGGTCGAGCGCGGCAGGCCAGTCCGTCTCGACCCACTTTCCGTCGCGCTTGAGCATCGGCCGGGTGAGCCGGTCCTCGGAATTCAGCCCCTCGTAGGAGAACCGGTCCTTGTCCGAGAGCCAGCATTCGTTGATCGCCTCGTTCTCCAGCGGCACCACCCGCATCACGCGCTCGCCCTTGACCTGCACCACGAGGTTGCTGCCCAGGCTGTCGTGCGGGCTCACCGACTTGCGCCGCGCGAGCTCCCAGGTGCGCGCCGTATAGCGGAAGGGCTTCGAGGTGAGCGCACCGACCGGGCACAGGTCGATGACGTTGCCGGAGAGCTCGGAATCGACGGTCTTGCCGACGAAGGTGATGATCTCGGCATGCTCGCCGCGGTCGATCATTCCGAGCTCCATGATGCCCCCGATCTCCTGCCCGAAGCGCACGCAGCGCGTGCAGTGGATGCAGCGCGTCATGTCGGTCGAGATCAAGGGCCCCAGGTTCTTGTTGAGGACGACGCGCTTGGGCTCCTGATAGCGCGAGCTCGACGCGCCGTAGCCCACGGCCAGATCCTGGAGCTGGCATTCGCCGCCCTGGTCGCAGATCGGGCAGTCGAGCGGATGGTTGATGAGCAGGAACTCCATCACCCCCTTCTGCGCGTCGATCGCGGCGTCGGAATGCGTCCACACCTTCATGCCTTCGGTGACCGGTGTGGCGCACGCGGGCAGCGGCTTCGGCGCCTTCTCCACGTGCACCAGGCACATGCGGCAGTTGGCGGCGATGGTGAGCTTCTTGTGCCAGCAGAAGTGCGGCACGTAGATGTCGAGCTGGTGCGCAGCCTCAATGATGGTGCTGCCGCCGGGGACCTGAACCGGCTTGCCGTTGACTTCGAGGTTGATCGTGGTCACGGGTTATTCACAAAAAGGCGCAGAGGCACGGAGCGAAATCCCCTGTCGGTCTTCTCTGCGTCTGCGTGTCTCGCTGTGCGTTCAGCATTGGCGTTCATACGTAGTCCGGGACCAGGCAGCGCTTGTGGTCGATGTGGTACTGGAACTCGTCGCGGAAGTGGTTGATGAAGCTCTTCACGGGCAACGCCGCGGCGTCGCCCAGCGCGCAGATGGTGCGTCCGGCGATGTTGTCCGCGACCGACAGGAGCACATCGAGGTCCTCGTTCTTGCCCTGCCCGTGCTCGATCCGGTTCACCATGCGCCACAGCCAGCCGGTGCCTTCGCGGCACGGCGTGCACTGGCCGCAGGACTCCTCGAAATAGAAATACGACAGTCGCAGCAGCGAACGCACCATGCAGCGCGTATCGTCCATGACGATGACCGCGCCGGAGCCGAGCATCGATCCCGCCTTGGCGATCGAATCGTAGTCCATGTCGGTCGCCAGCATGACCTCGCCGGGCAGCACCGGCATCGACGAGCCGCCCGGAATGCAGGCCTTGAGCCTGCGTCCGCCTTTCACGCCGCCGGCCATCTCCAGGAGCTTCGCGAACGGCGTGCCGAGCCGCACTTCGTAGTTGCCCGGGCGCTCGATATCGCCCGACACGGAGAAGATCTTGGTCCCGCCGTTGTTGGGCCGTCCGAGGTTGAGGAAGGCTTCGCCGCCGTTCTTGATAATCCACGGCACCGCGGCGAAGGTTTCGGTGTTGTTGATCGTCGTCGGCTTGCCGTACAGCCCGTAGCTCGCCGGGAACGGCGGCTTGTAGCGCGGCAAGCCCTTCTTGCCTTCGAGCGACTCGAGCAACGCGGTCTCCTCGCCGCAGATGTAGGCGCCGAAGCCATGGTGGTTGTACAGATGGAAGGAGAAGCCGCTGCCCAGGATGTTGTCGCCGAGAAAGCCGGCGCGGTACGCCTCTTCCACCGCTTCCTCGCAGCGCTCGTAGATGTCCCAGACCTCGCCGTGCACGTAGTTGTAGCCGCGCTTGCAGCCCATCGCGTACGCGGCGATCGCCATGCCCTCGATCAGGATGTGCGGGTTGTAGCGCAGGATGTCGCGATCCTTGAACGTTCCCGGTTCGCCCTCGTCGGAGTTGCCGATGAGGTACTTGTCGCCGGCGTACTTCTGCGGCATGAAACTCCACTTCAAGCCCGTCGGAAAGCCGGCGCCGCCGCGCCCGCGGAGCGCGGACTTCTTCACCTCGGCGATGATCGTCGTCGGCGGGATCTTCTCGGCGAGAACCTTCTTCAGCGCCTCGTAGCCGCCGCGGGCGATGTAATCGGCGAGCCGCCAGTTCCGGCCGTTCAGTCCGGCGAGAATGATCGCTTCCGGGCCGTAGTCGAGGAGCTCGGCGGGCGCGTTCATCGCTTCGCCTCGGCGGAGAGCTGCGCGAGCAGCCCGTCGAGCGCCTCGGGATGCATCGAGCTGCACATGCGCTTGTTGTTGACCAGCAGCACCGGCGCATCGCCGCACGCGCCGAAGCACTCGCCCTGCTTCAACGTGAACAGCCCGTCGGCGGTCGTTTCGCCGAAATCGACGCCGAGCTTGCCCTTGAGATGCGCCGCCGCCTTGCCGGCGTTCTGGAGGGCGCACGGCAGGTTGGTGCAGAGCGCGAGCGTGTACTTCCCCCGGGGCTCGGTGTTGTACATCTCGTAGAAGGTCGCGACCTCGTACACCGCGATCGGCGGCATCTCGAGATAGGAGGCCACAAAGTCCATGACCTCGGTCGACAACCATCCCTTCTCGTCCTGCGCGATCGCGAGCGCCGCCATCACCGCCGAGCGCTTCTGGCCGGCGGGGTATTTGGCGATCTCGCGATCGATCTTCTTCAGGGCATCGGCGGAGAGCATGGCTTCAACGGATGAAGTAACCGGAAACGCGCCAGATCGAACCGTCTTCGAGCATCCACGTCAGCTGCTCGACCGCCTTCTTGCCGTCGCCGAATTCCGACTCGTATTCGACGATCGCATAGTCGCCCTCCGGCGCGCCCGGTAGCTGATACGCGCGTGCGAACCGGGACGGCTTTCGCGAAACGAGCCCGCCGTAGGACTTGCGGATCTCGGAGAGGCCGTTGACCCAATCGTTTCGCGTCACCGCCGATTTCAGAATCTTCGCAGCCGCGTCCCAGGCCTCGCCGGACTTGCCGGCGTCGATCAGCTCGAGCCACTTCATGCCGGCATCGATCGTGTCCCGATCGTCCTGCAGCGTCGGCTGCTCCGCCTCGGCTTCCGCCTTGCCGGCCGGCGGCGCACCGGGCGGCGTACCTCCGACGGGAGGCGGAACCGGCTGCGCACCCGTGGCCAACGGCAGCGCCAGCGCCATTGCAACAACCAGCAACGCAAAGCGATCGGGAACGCTCATCGTCGTTCGGGAGAGCGCAGGCTCATGCCTCGTCCGTCCAGTAGTCCAGCTGATCGGCCGCGCGCGTCATGTGCCGCAGGCCGCCGCCGAAAGCGCCCACCTTTTTCGAATCCGGATACTCGCAGACCTCCGCCGGCATCATGGTGCTGACGGATAGATAGGCAAGCTCGGCGTTGGAGTCATTGACGATCTGGTGCGCGGTTTCCAGGCCGCCAGTCGGGCAGCAGATAACGTCGCCGGCGCGGATCTTTCGTGTCTCGTTGCCATAGCGGAGCGTCCCCGTGCCCTTGACGATGAAGAACATCTCCTCTTCGCCGCGATGGCTGTGGAAAGGGCACGAGCGTTTGCCCGGCGGGACGACGTCGTACGAGTAGCCGAGGTCCTTGGCGCCGAGCAGCGGGCCGATGCGCACCGCGTCGCATTCGAACTTGGCGCCCTTCTCGAAATGTTGCAGCTGGAGCTGGTCGATGTTGATGACCCTGGAATCGATCACGCTCATTGGACCCCCACGCTTGCGGCCTCATTGGTCAATTCGGCCGCTGCGCTGCCCCCAAAAGCGGGGGCGCAATTCGCGCCTTGGGACGGCCCGGCGGCGCTCACCGGTCGATCTCCCCGAACACGATGTCCTGCGTGCCGATGATCGCCACCACGTCGGCGATCATGTGCCCACGCGACATCTCGTCGAGCGCCGCGAGATGTGCGAATGCCGCCGCCCGCAGCTTGATGCGATAGGGCTTGTTCGCGCCGTCCGAGATGATATACACGCCGAACTCCCCCTTCGGGTGCTCGATCGCGGCGTACACCTCGCCCTCGGGGACGTGCATGCCCTCGGTGAAGAGCTTGAAGTGGTGGATCAGCTCTTCCATGTTGGTCTTCATCGCTTCGCGCGACGGCGGCGTGATCTTGTGGTTGTCGATCATCACCGGCCCGGGGTTCTTGCGCAGCCAGTCGACGCACTGGCGGATGATCTTGTTGGCTTCCCGCATCTCCTGGACGCGCACGAGGTAGCGGTCGTAGCAGTCGCCGTTGGTGCCCACCGGGATGTCGAAATCCATCCGGTCGTACACCTCGTAGGGCTGCTTCTTGCGCAAGTCCCACGGCACGCCGGAGCCGCGCAGCATCGGGCCGGTGAAGCCGAGCGCCAGCGCGCGCTCGGGCGCGACGACGCCGATGCCGACCGTGCGCTGCTTCCAGATCCGGTTCTCGGTGAGCAGAGTCTCGTATTCGTCGACGTAGGTCGGGAAGCGGTTCGTGAAATCCTCGATGAAGTCGAGCAACGACCCCTGTCGGTTCGCGTTGCGCCGCGCGACCGCCCGGGCGTCGTGAACCGGCGAGACCTGGTACTGGGGCATCCGCTCGGGCAGGTCGCGATACACGCCTCCCGGCCGGTAGTACGCGGCGTGCATGCGTGCGCCCGAGACCGCCTCGTAGCAGTCCATCAGGTCCTCGCGCTCGCGGAAGCAGTAGAGGAACACCGTCATTGCCCCGATGTCGAGCGAGTGCGAGCCCAGCCACAACAGGTGATTGAGAATCCGCGTGATCTCGTCGAACATCACCCGGATGTATTGCGCCCGCATCGGCACTTCGATGCCGAGCAGCTTCTCGACCGCCAGGCAGTAGGCGTGCTCGTTCGACATCATCGACACGTAGTCGAGCCGGTCCATGTACGGCAGCGTCTGGATGTACGTCTTGTACTCGGCGAGCTTCTCGGTAGCCCGGTGCAGCAGCCCGATGTGCGGGTCGGCGCGCTGGATCACCTCGCCGTCGAGCTCGAGCACGAGCCGCAGCACGCCGTGGGCCGCCGGATGCTGCGGCCCAAAGTTCATCGTGTAGTTGCGAATGTCGGCCATCTATTCCGAATCCGCGTAATGGCCTTCGCGGATGATCCGCGGGGTCACCTCGCGCGGCTCGATGCTCACCGGCTGGTAGATCACCCGCCCCTGCTCCGGGTCGTAGCGCATCTCGACGTGGCCGGAGAGCGGAAAGTCCTTGCGGAACGGATGACCGACGAACCCGTAGTCGGTCAGGATCCGGCGCAAGTCGGGATGACCGGCGAAGAGGATGCCGAACAGATCGAACGCCTCGCGCTCGTACCAGTTGGCGGAGGGCCAGAGGTCGATCACCGAAGGCACCACCGGGAACTCGTTGTCGGACGCGTAGACGCGCACCCGGAGCCGCCAGTTGTGCGCGAGCGACAGCAAGTGGTATACGACCGCGAAGCGCTTCTCGTGCTTTCGCGCTTCGGTCGGTTCAGCGGGCATGGCGTCCGAGCCGAAATATTCCATGTCGGGGCGGGTCGCGCCGTACGCGGCGTAGTCGACTCCGCACAGATCGACGAGGGTTTCGAAGCGCAGCTCGGGCCGGTCGCGCAACGCGCGCATCGCGTCGGGCAGTCCCGCCGGGGACACGATCGCGGTGAGCTCGCCAAGCGCCGTCGTGACGCTCTGCAGTTTCTCGCCCAGCGCCGCCGGCAGCGCCGCGGCGAGCGTCTCGATCTTGGTGGCCATCAACGCGCGATCGTGTTCGTCCGCCAGATCTTGTTCTGGAGCTGCAGGATGCCGTAGAGCAGCGCCTCGGCCGTCGGGGGGCAGCCGGGGACGTAGATGTCGACCGGGACGATGCGGTCGCAGCCGCGCACGACCGAGTACGAGTAGTGGTAATAGCCGCCGCCGTTGGCGCAGGAACCCATCGAGATCACCCAGCGCGGCTCAGGCATCTGGTCATAGACCTTGCGCAGCGCCGGACCCATCTTGTTGCACAGGGTTCCGGCGACGATCATCACGTCCGACTGGCGCGGGCTCGGCCGGAACACGATGCCGAAGCGGTCCAGGTCGTAGCGCGCGGCGCCGGCGTGCATCATCTCGACCGCGCAACAGGCGAGCCCGAAGGTCATCGGCCACATCGAGCCGTTGCGCGCCCAGTTGATCAGCGCGTCGAGCGAGGTCGTGACAAAACCCTTTTCGAGGATACCTTCAATAGGCATGCCAGATCTCCGGGAGGAGCGCTGCCTTCTCACGCCACCTTCGGCAAGCGGCGCGGCGCGTGTGGGCGGCCTGCGCTATTCCCATTCGAGCCCGCCCTTTTTCCACTCGTAGACGAAGCCGACCACCAGGAGCAGCAGAAAGATCATCATCGACCAGAAACCGAAACCGCCGATCTCCGGAAGCGCGACGGCCCAAGGGAAGAGGAATGCGCTCTCCAGGTCGAACAGGATGAACAGGATCGCGATCAGATAATAGCGCACGTCGAACTTCATGCGCGCGTCTTCGAACGCTTCGAAGCCGCACTCGTACGGGGAGAGCTTCTGCGCGTCGGGGCGGTTCGGCGACAAGAATCGGCCGACGTTCAGCAGCATCAAGCCGACCCCGACGCCCACGATGATGAAGAGCAGGACTGGGAAGTACTGTTCCAGCATGATTGGATCAATTCCTCAATTCGCCGGATCGCGCCACCGGCGCCATCCGCCTTCCCCCTGCCGCTTGCAAGTCCGGCGCATCGAGGCGCCCTCGCGGTTTGGTGCCGACGGTGAGACTCGAACTCACACGGCTAACGCCACTGCCCCCTCAAGACAGCGTGTCTACCAATTCCACCACGTCGGCTCCGGGCGTCCTACTTCGGTACGTCACCGGGCTTCGATTCGCCATCCTTCGCCGGCGCCGCGGGCGCCGGAGCGGGCGCCGCGGGTGCGGCTCCCTGCGGGACGTCGCTCGGCTTGCTCTGCTTGGGTGCTGCGGCCGGCGCGCTCTGCGTCGTGCCTTCCTTCATGATGTCCCTCTCCCCGGTGCGCATCGAGCCGAAATAGGTGAGCCCCAGGCTCGACAGGAAGAACACGGTGGCCAGGATCGCGGTCGTGCGCGAGAGGAAGTTTGCGGACCCCGCGGCACCGAACAAGCTTCCCGATGACCCGCCGCCGAACGCTGCACCCATGTCCGCCCCTTTGCCGTGCTGCAGAAGCACCAACCCGACCAGCGCGGCAGCGACCAGCACGTGCACCCCCAACAGGGCATTTTCCCAGATCATTCACTCATCCTCGTAGCGTCGCGCGCGCGGTGCGCTCAGGCACTTGCGATCGCCAAAAATTCATCGGCCTTGAGCGAGGCGCCGCCGACGAGACCGCCGTCGATGTCCGGACACCCGAACAGTGCCTTGGCATTGTCGGCCTTCACGCTCCCGCCGTACAGCAATAATACGTCCGTGGCGCCGGCATCGGCGGCGGAGAGTCGCCGCCGCAGCAGCCGGTGCACCTCCTGAGCCTGCTCCGGGCTCGCGGTCCGTCCGGTCCCGATCGCCCACACCGGCTCGTACGCGACGACCAATGCCCGAAGCTCGCGTCCGACCGCCTTGATCACCACTTCGATCTGCCGCGACACCACCGCCTCGGTCGCCCCCGCTTCGCGCTCGCCCAGCGTCTCGCCGACGCACACGATCGGCGTGAGACCTGCCGTGAGCGCCGCGACGGCCTTCGCTGCAACCGTCGCATCGGCCTCTCCGAACAATGTCCGCCGCTCGGAGTGGCCGACGATCGCATAGCGACACCCGAACTCGGCCAGCATCGCCACCGACACTTCGCCGGTGAATGCTCCGGCGGCGTGCTCGCTCACGTTCTGCGCGCCCCAGGCGATCGCCGAACCCGAGAGCGCGGCTTGCGCCTGCCACAGATACGGAAAGGGAACGCACACCGCGAGTTGCCGCCCAGGCGGGGCCGACCAGCCGGCACGCAGATCCCCGAGCAGCGCATCGTTTTGCCGCAGCCCGCCGTTCATTTTCCAATTGCCGACGACGAGCTTGCCGCGCATCGCGCACCCGAGAAAAACCGCGGCCCGCTCCCGACGGCGGGTACCCGCCCAAACCGTAGGATTTTACCCCGCGGCCTCGGGCGGGGTCAACGCGCTGCGGCGCAGCATCGGGACGCAGCGGCGCTCCGAGCGCGTACATGGTCGGCGAGCTCCGCGACGCTATTCTTCGGGCTCGTTCAAATAGCACGCCGACCAGTGGCCGCGAGCGATCTCGCGCAGTGCCGGCGGGCGGCCGCTGCACACGCGCATCGCGTACGGGCAGCGCGGATGGAAGTGACAGCCCGACGGAGGGGACTGCGGCGAGGGAAGCTCTCCCTTGATCGGCACGTAGCTGCGCTTTTTCGGCTCGACCTTGCCCTCCTCGGCGAGCAGCGCCTGCGTGTAGGGATGGTTGGGCGCCTCGAAGATCTCGGCGGTCGGCCCGGATTCGGCGATGCGCCCGAGGTACATGATGACCACCCGCTGGCTGATGTGACGCACCACGCCGAGGTTGTGGCCGATGAACAGATACGTGAGGTTGAGCGCAGCGCGCAGATCCAGGAGCAGGTTCAACACCTGCGCCTGGATCGACACGTCGAGCGCGGCGATCGATTCGTCGCAGACCAGGAATTCGGGCTTGACCGCGAGCGCCCGGGCGATGCCGATCCGGGCGCGCTGCCCGCCCGAGAACTGGTGCGGAAAGCGGCGCATCAGCGTCGGATCGAGACCGACGCGGTTGAGCTGCAGCCCGACGTATTCCACTTGCGCTCGCGCATTGATCAGACCGTGCACGACCGGCGCTTCGCCGACGATATCGATCACCCGCAGCCGCGGATTGAGCGAGGCGTCGGGATCCTGAAAGATCATCTGCATCTTGAGCCGCCGCTCGCGGGCCGCCGCGCCGTCCTCGCCGCCGCACGGCTTCCCGCGCCAGTAGCGCTCGCCGGCGGAGAGGGGCAGCAATCCGACCGCGAGCCGCCCCAGCGTCGATTTGCCGCAACCCGACTCGCCGACTAGCCCCACGACCTCGCCCTCGCGGATCGAGAGATCGACGCGGTCGACCGCGTGCACGACCTCTTCGCGAATCTGCGCGCCCGCGAGGTTGGCGATCCGCGCGGCGAGGTCGAGCGGCTTGACGAAGCGCTTGGACACGCCCTTGAGCTCGAGCAGAGGCGCGAGCGGCGCGCTGCGACCGGCGGCGTCGTTCATCGGCTTGCCGCCGGCGGCGAGAGCGGATGAAAGCAGCGGATGCTCTGGCCGACGGCGCCGTAGGGCCGCACTGGCGGAATCTCGCCGCACTCGGCGGTCGCATACGGACAGCGCGGGCGGAACGCGCATCCGGACGGCAGCTCGGTGAGCGGCGGCAGCATGCCCGGGATCGGCTTGAGCCGCTCGCGCGGCTCGGCGTTGGCGGGGATCGAATCGAGGAGCCCACGCGTGTAGGGATGCCGTGGTGAGCCGAGCACGTCGGCGGTCGCGCCCTGCTCGACGATGCGACCGGCGTACATCACGCAGACGCGATCGGCAAGCCCCGAGATCACCGACAGGTCGTGCGTGATCCAGATGAGCGCCGCCCCGGCCTCGCGGGTGAGCTTCTGCAACTCGTAGAGAATCTGGCCCTGAATGGTCGCGTCCAGCGCGGTCGTCGGCTCGTCGGCGATGACGAGATCCGGCCGGTTGAGCAATGCGATCGCGATCGCCACCCGCTGGCGCATGCCGCCGGAGAGCTCATGCGGGTACGCCCGGAGCCGCGGGTCGGGCGAAGCAATACCGACCTTCACCAGCCCTTCGCGCGCGCGCTGGAGCGCCTCGGCGGTCGAGATCCTCTGGTGCGCGAGAATGGCTTCCACCATCTGCGTGTCGATGCGCAGCACGGGGTTGAGCGTGAGCATCGGGTCCTGGAAGATCATCGCGATGCGGTTGCCGCGGAGCTGCCGCATCTCGCCGGTGCCGAGCGTGGCGAGATCGCGCCCGTCGAACACGATCCGGCCGCCGACCACGCGGCCCGGCGGGTCGACCAGGCCGAGGATCGAGTATGCGGTCATCGATTTGCCCGACCCCGATTCTCCGACCAGCCCCACCACCTCGCCGCGGCGGACCGAGAAGCTCACGTCGTCGACCGCCTTGGCCACGCCGGCCGGAGTGACGACATGGGTGTTGAGCCCGGTGACCGACAACAGCACGTCGCTTATGGCGGCCGGCTGCCCTGCTTCGCTGCGGTCGCGCGGCGCAGTCGTTCCAGTGAGACCTCTGGTGCCGGTGCTCATCGCCGCATCCGTCTGTCGAGGGTTCGCCGTCCGGGACTGCCGCTCAGCGCTGGAAGCGGGGATTGAGCACGTCGCGTAACTGATCCGCCACCAAATTGATGCTGACGATGGTCAACAGCAAGGCAACGCCCGGGAAGAAGCTGATCCAGTACTTGCCCGACAGCAGGTACCGATAGCCGTCGGCGATCAACAACCCGAGCGAAGGCTCGGTGATCGGCAGCCCGAGACCGAGGAAGGACAGTGTGGCCTCGAGCCCGATTGCCGCGGCGACCTGCACCGTCGCCAGGACGATCAGCGGCGGCAGGCAGTTCGGCAGGATATGCCGGAACACGATTCGTCGCGCGGAGAGCCCGAGGCAACGCGCCGCCTCGACGTATGCCTTGCGCTTCTCGACCCGCGCCGAGCTGCGGACGGTCCGCGCGTAGTACGCCCACTGCACGGTGAGGAGCGCGACGATGATCTTGAGGGTGCCCTGCCCCAGCACGGCGAGCAGGATCAGCGCGATCAGGATCGCCGGAAACGAGAGCTGGATATCGGCGATGCGCATGATCAGCGCCTCGGTGTGCCCGCCGACGTACACCGCGGTGAGCCCGAGCGCCAATCCGATTGCCAACGCCGCGACCGTGCTGGTGATGCCGACCGTGAGACTGATGCGCAGGCCGTAGAGGATCGCCGAGAGCATGTCGCGGCCCTGATCGTCGGTACCCAGCCAGAAGGTCCTACCGGCGTGGCTCTTCGCCCCGGGCGGGAGCCTCCCGGACAGGACGTCGAGCTGCGCCAGATCGTAGGGATTCTGCACCGAGATGAGCGGTGCGGCGATCGCGACGACGACGATGATCGCGAGCAAGGACACCCCGAGCACCGCGGTCGGATTGACGACGAAGTCCGACACGATTCGCCGGAACGGGGATTCTTCGCGCGCCACGGACTAGCCCTTCGCCTCGGTTGATCGCACCCGCGGATCGAGCGCCGAGCAGGCGATGTCCACGAGAAGGTTGATGACGATGAGCAGCGACACGATCACCAGCAGGTAGGCGACGATGACCGGCCGGTCGAGCAGATTGATCGAATCGATCAGGAGCTTGCCGATGCCCGGCCAGGCGAACACCGTTTCGGCGATGATGGCGAAGGCGACCACCGAGCCGAACTCGAGTCCGATGACGGTGGCGATCGGGAGCAAAACGTTGCGCAGCACGTGCACGCCGATCACGCGCGCGCTGGACAGCCCCTTGGCGCGGGCGAACTTGACGTAGTCCTGCGCGAGCGCTTCGCGCGTCCCGGCCCGGGTCAGGCGGATCAGCAGCGCGAGCGTGAACAGCGCCAGGCTCGTCGCCGGCATGGCGAGGTGCCGCCAGCCCTCGAGCGACAGAAAGCTCACCGGGGCCCCGAACAACGACGTGGTCGGGCCGCGCCCGTTCGACGGCAGCCAGCCTAACATCACCGAGAAGACCATGATCAGCGTCAAGCCCACCCAGAACGTCGGCAGCGAGAAGCCCAGGATCGAGGCGGCCATGATCGACCGGCCCGAGAAGGAATGGGGCCTCAAGCCCGCCCACAGCCCGAGCGGGATGCCCAGCACGATCGCGATCAGCGTCGCGGCGAGCGCGAGCTCGAGGGTCGCCGGCAGGCGCTCCAGGATGAGCTCCAGCGCCGGGGTGCCATGCACGAAAGACTTGCCCAGATCGCCGTGCAGCGCGCTCCACAGGAATGTCGCGTATTGCACCCATATCGGCTTGTCCAGACCCAGCGCCACGATCGCACGCTCGCGCTCTTGCTGGCCGGCGAGCGGGTTGATCAGGATATCGACCGGGTTGCCGATCGCGTACACGCCGATGAACACCAGCACCGACATGACCAGCAGGACGAAGAGGGCCTGGAGAGTGCGGCGAATGATGAAGACGAGCATGGGAAAACGACCGGCGCAGCTTGAACTTTACATCAACGCGACGCGCCTGTTCGATCCCGGCTTCTTAAGCCCGCCGCGATTGGATTAGCTCGTGCATCCCAGGCGGCGTCCCTACCGGCAGAACAAGAATGCGCGGTGCGTGGTCGATCGTGCTGCCTACGCCGCCGCCGGCGATGCGGCGTCGGCATCTTGTGCGCGGGGATGGCTCCCGAGCCGAACCACCACATCGGCCGCCAGTGCCTTCGGCACCTGGTGGGCGATGAACAGCATCGTCACCTTGCCCTTGAGCGCGTTGATCGTCCGGGCGAGGTGGTCGGCGGTCGGGGCATCGAGGTTGCTGGTCGCCTCGTCGAAGACGAGGATCTTGGGCCGCTTGAGCAGCGCACGCGCGACTGCGATCCGCTGCCTCTGCCCGCCCGAAAGGCCGACGCCGCGCTCGCCGATCTCGGTCTGGTAGCCGTTGGGCAAGCCGTCGATGAAGTCGTGGATTTCGGCGAACTTGCACGCCTGCACGACGAGGTCGAAGGTGGCGAAGGGGTTGGCCAGGATCAGGTTCTCGTACACCGTTCCGGAGAACAGCGTCGTTTCCTGCGGGACGACGCCGAAGTAGGCGCGAAGCTCGTTGGCGGCGAGGTGGCGCGAGTCGCGACCGTCGATCAGGAGCTGGCCCTCGCCGGGCCAGTAGAGCCCCTGCAGCAGCTTCGCCAAGGTGCTCTTGCCCGACCCGGAGGGTCCCGTCACGACCACGCTCTGGCCGGGAGCGATGGCGAGGTTCAGGTTGCGGAAGAGGAACGGCAGCTCGTCGCGGTAGCGAAAGCTCGCACCCTTGAATTCGATCCGCCCCGGCCCGACGGCATCGTGGCTGGGCGCGACCGCATACGGCTCGGGGGGCGCGTTCATCACGTCGCCCAGACGCTGCACGGCGATGCTCGCCTGCTGGAACTGCTGCCACAATCCGACCAGCCGCAACATCGGCTGCGACACGCGGCTGGCGAACATCTGGAAGGCGACCAGCATGCCGATGGTGAAATCGGCGGTCGTCATCACCAGCCATGCGCCGAGCAGCAGGATCGCCGTGCTCATCAACTGCTCGAGCGCGCTGGCGACGACGTTGTAGCCGTTGGCGAGCTGGCGCGTGGAAAAATTCGATTGCAGGTACGTCGCGAGATAATCCTCGTATTTGCGTGCGAGCTGCGGTTCCATCTGCAGCGACTTGACCGTTTCCATCCCGGCGATGTACTCGGTCAGAAACGCCTGGGTGCGCGCGCCGAGCAGGAACTGCCGGTTGAGGCGTTGCTGGAAGAGCGGCGCGACGGCGAGGCTGATGGCGATGATCGCGGCGAGGACCGTCAGCGTGACCAGGCTAAGCCACGCGCTGTAGACGAACATGAACGCCAGGAACACGACCAGGAACGGGCAGTCGAGCAGCAGCGTGACCGCGGCGCCGGACAGGAACTCGCGGATCGTCTCGACGCCGTGCACGCGCGCCGCCACGACCCCGGTCGGACGATGCTCGAAGTAGCGAACCGGCAGGCGGAACAGATGATGGAACACCGCCATGCCGAGCACCGCGTCGACGCGGTTGCCGGTGTGGCTGACCAGATACATCCGGATCCAGGAGAGCCCCGCCGAAAACAGCAGGAAGATGCCCAACGCCACGGCGATGACGATGAGCGTGCTCGAGGTCTGCTGGACGATCACCTTGTCGATGATGATCTGGCTGCCCAGCGGCGTGGCCACCGCGATGAGCTGGATGAACAGCGACGCCGCCAGCACGTCGCGCCACACCTTCCTGTGCTTGAGCAGCTCCGGTACGAACCAGCGAAAGGCGAAGCGCTCCGACCTCGCCACCGGATCGTCGTCGCGAACCGGCGGCACCGCGGGAACGACCGCCAGCGTGAGCCCGGCGTAGAAACCGGCGAACTCCTCCGGCGTCGCGACCGACGGCGTGGTCTTGCCGGCATGGAAGAACAGGACGCGCTCGGGATCGACCTTGACCAGCAGCGCGAGCCGGAAACACGGTGGCGCTTCGCGCGCGGGCGCGGCGTCGCCGGTGTCGCCGGCGGCGCTTGCATCGTTGCTGCTTTCACGCGCCGGCCGCAGCAACACCAGGCACGGCATCGGCAACGATCCGAGCTGCGGTACCGAGAGCGGCGTCGGCTCGGCCCGGAAACCGAGCGCGCGCACGGCCTCGACCAGCGTCAAGCTCGTGTGCGGCGGCGGATACTGGCTTTGCAGCAGGCTCGCGTCGAACGGGACTCGATGCAGGTTGCAGATGCTGCCGATCGCCCAGAGGAGATCGGCCGGCGCGATCGGCTGATCGAGGAGGAGCGCGGCTTTCTTCGCCATGGCGGCCGAGCTCAGCGCTCGCGCGCGGCTTCGTGCCACGCCTTCTGCACCGGTGCGAGCAGATACTCGAGCACCGTGCGCTCGCCGAGCCTGATCTCGGCGGTGACCTGCATGCCGGAGACGAACGGCAGCTCGCTGTCCTCGAGGCGCAGCCGCTGCACGGGCAAGGCGATCCGCGCGCGGTAGGTGGCGTTCACGGCGCTCTTTCCCTCGGCATCGACGTTCTCGGCGCGGCCGCTGGCGGTCTCGCTCGCGTCGGCGCTCACCCGGGTCACCGTGCCGGCGATCAAACCGTACTTCTGGAACGGATACGCCACCAGCTTCACCTTCGCCTGCTGCCCGGGCCGCACGAAACCGACGTCGAGATTCTTGACCATCACCTCGGCTTGCAATTCATCGCCCTGCGGCACCAGCGTCAGCAGCACGGTCCCGGGCGAGACCACCGTGCCTTGCGTGTGCGCGGCGAGATCCTTGACCACGCCGCCGTGAGGCGCCCGGAGCTCGACCAGCGTGTTGCGGTAGCGCTGTTTGGCCAAATCCTCGGTCAGCTTCTTCACCTGGGCGTCGGCCTGCGCCCGCTCGCCGTGCAACTGCGCTCGATAGCTGGAGGTCACCTGCGCCAGGCGCTGCTCCGCCTGGGCGAGGCTGGCGCGCAGGCTCTCGACGGTGAACTCCTGCGCCTTGAGGTCCTGCTCCTTCTCGATCTTGTCGCGCTCGCGCTCGAGCTGATACATCTCGCTGACAAAGCCTTCCCGCTTGAGCGTATCGAAGCGCTCGGCCATCGTCTGGTAGATCGGCACCGTGCGCTGGAGCTTGGTCTGCACCTCGAGCGCGGCGCGCAGCTCCTGGCCGGTCCGTTTGATCGTCGTCATCTCCTGCGCGACCTGATCCCGATAGGCTTGACGGTTCGCGCGGAACTGCGCCTCGGCGCGGGCGTACGCGTCGTCGGGATCCTCGGGGAGCTTGCGCAGCAACCCGTCGGCGAGCTCGGCGTCGATGCGGCGCACCTGCAAGCGGCGCATCGCGAGCTCATTTTGCAGCGCGCGCGTGTCCGCTTCCGCAACGCTCGGATCGAGACGCAGCAGCGGCTGGCCGGGTTGCACGCGCTGCCCCTCCTCGACCAGGATCTCGCGGACGACACCGCCTTCCGCCGGCTGCACGATCTTGAGGTACGAGCGCGGCACGAGCTTCCCGTCGGCGGTGGCGATGATGTCCAGACGGCCGAAGACCGCCCACAGCATCAAGCCCGTCAGCAACGCGAGCAGGACGTAGAGCACGAGCCGCGGCAGCGGGGACGGCGGGGCGTTCTGCACGCGCAGGAACGCCGGCATGAACTCGTGCGCAGGCTCCGGCGGGCGAGGATCGGAGCCGGCCGGCTTAACGAACCCGAACATTGTGGCTCACCTCCCGTGCTCCGCGAGGCCTACATGGCCCTGCATTTCGCTTCCCTTATTGCAGCCGCACCGTGCCGGAATACAGCGTCGCGGCCGGCTGCAGCGTCTGCGCGGCGGTGCCGAACGTGCTGCCGGCGAGCACCGTCTGCCCAGGCACGGCGCCGATTCCGGTCAGCGCATTGCGATGCCCGTAGTCGTAGGCGAAATCGCCGCCGATCGCCGCGGTGTCGCTGCCGGACAGGTAATAGGTCGTCAGCGCATTGGAGATGCTCCAGCTCGTGAGCGTCGGATCGGCCGCGAGCGCGGCGTCGAAGGCACCGACGATGCCGCTGAAGTTGAAGCTGACGATCTTCTTGTTGAGCAACGGGTCGCTGCCTCCCGGGTTGTAGGCGGCCATCGCATCGGCGATCACCTGCAGGTTCAATACGCTCTTGTTGTTGACCCCCGTCTGGTACCAGTTCTTGAAAGTGATCTGGTCGCCGTTGCCGTCGTCGAGGATCAGATCCAGCCCGCTCTTCTTGAGGTTCATGTCGCCGTAGGCGGTGCCGCCGCCGATCGCCAGCGTGTCGTCGCTGCCGGTGCTGGCGTTGACGATGTCCGCGCCGTCGCCCTTGTTGAAGGCGATGATGTCGGCGCCGCCGCCGGTGGTGATCGTGTCCGCGCCGTTGCCGCCGAGGAAGATTTCCTCCGCCACACCGCCGGTCAGGGTGTCGGTGCCGGCGCCGCCGTCGAGCAGGTTGTTGCCGGCGGTGTCGGTCAGCGTGTCGTTGCCCAAGCCCCCCTGCAAGAGATCGTTGCCGGTGCCGCCCTGCAGCGAGTCGTCGCCGGCGGCGCCCCACAGTGTGTCGTTGCCGCTGCTGCCGTCGAGTGTGTTGACCGCACCGTTGCCCTGTAGCCAGTTATCGAGCGTGTTGCCGGTGCCGTTGAGCGCCGTGGCGCCGGTGAGCGTCAGGTACTCGACGTTGGCGCCCAGCGTATAGGTCAGGCTCGATTGCACCAGGTCGCTGCCGGCGGAGGCGGCTTCGGTGATTACGTCGCCAGCATTGTCGACGACATAGGTGTCATTGCCTGCGCCACCGATCAGTGTGTCGGCGCCGGCCGCCCCATCGAGTGTGTTGTCGCCGCTGTTGCCGGTCAGCGTATTCGCCAGCGCGTTGCCGGTGCCATTGAGGTTGGCGGTCGCGGTCAGGGTCAGGTTCTCGACATTCGCACCCAGGGTCCAGGTGAGGCTGCTCTGGATAAGATCGGTGCCCGCGCTCGCGGCTTCGGTCACCACGTCGCCGGCAGCATCGACCACGTAGGTGTCGTTACCGGCCCCGCCCACCAATGTGTCGTTGCCGACGCCACCGTTCAGCACGTTGTCACCCGTGTTGCCGGTCAACGTGTTGGCGAGCGTGTTCCCCGTGGCATTGATGTTCGCGATGCCGGTCAAGGTCAGGTTCTCGACTTCGGCGGCGAGCGTATAGGTCACGCTCGCCTGCACCAGGTCCGTGCCCGCGCTCACCGCTTCCGTCACTACATCACCTACCGCGTCCACCACATAGGTGTCGTTGCCGGCGCCGCCCGCCAATGTGTCGTTGCCGGTGCCCCCGTTCAGCATGTTGGCCGCGGCGTTTCCGGTCAGCGTATTGGCGAGCGTGTTACCGGTACCGTTGATCGCGGTTACGCCGGTCAGCGTCAGGTTCTCGACGTTCGCGCTCAGCGTGTAGGTCACGCTGGACTGCACGAGGTCCGTCCCGGCGGCCGCCGCCTCCGTGACGACATCGCCAGCGTTGTCGACCACGTAGGTGTCGTTGCCGGCGCCACCGAGCATCGTGTCCGCGCCGGTGCTCCCGTTCAGCGTGTTGGCCGCGGCGTTGCCCGCCAGCGTATTGGCCAGCGTGTTGCCGCTACCATTGATCGCGGTTGCGCCGGTCAGGGTGAGGTTCTCGACGTTGGCCACGAGCGTGTAGGTCACGCTCGCCTGCACCAGGTCCGTTCCCGCGCTCGCCGCTTCGGTTACCACGTCCCCGACGTTGTCGACCACGTAGCTGTCGTTGCCCAAGCCACCCACCAGCGTGTCGGCGCCGGTACTGGCATTGAGCGTGTTGTCAGCGGCATTTCCGGTCAGGATATTGTTCAGCGTGTTGCCAGTGGCGTTGATCGCTGACGTACCGCTAAGGGTGAGATTCTCCACGTTGGCGGCGAGCGTATAGGTCACGCTCGCTTGCACCAGGTCCGTGCCGGCGGCCGCGGCTTCCGTCACCACGTCGCCGGCGTTGTCGACGATGTAGGTGTCGTTGCCGGCGCCGCCGACCAGTGTGTCGGCCCCTGCGCCGCCGTCGAGCATGTTGGCGCCCGTATTGCCGGTCAGCGTGTTGGCAAGCGCGTTGCCGGTGGCGGTGAGGTTGGCGGTCCCCGTCAGCGTGAGGTTCTCGACGTTAGCGCCGAGCGTATAGCTCAGGCTGGACTGGATCAGGTCGGTGCCCTCGGCGGTGTTTTCGGTGACGACGTCGGCGACGTTGTCGACGACGTAGGTATCGTTGCCGAAACCGCCGAGCATGGTGTCGGCGCCGGTACCCCCGCTCAGCGTGTTGTTGCCGGTGTTGCCGGTCAGCGTGTTGGTCAGCGTGTTGCCCGTGGCGTTGATGTTCGACGTGCCGGTCAGCGTCAGGGTCTCGACGTTGTTCGACAGCGTATAGGTCGCGCTGCTCTGCACCAGGTCGGTTCCCTCATTGGCATTCTCGGTGATGACGTCGCCGGTGGCGTCGACGATGTAGGTGTCATTGCCGAGCCCGCCCTTCAGCGTGTCGACGCCCGCGCCGCCGTCGAGCTGGTCGTCGCCGGCATTGCCGGTCAACGTGTTGGCGCTGGCATTGCCCTTGAGCACGTTGGCGAACGCGTTGCCGGTGCCACTGATGGCGCCGGCGCCGGTCAGCGTCAGGTTCTCGACGGCGGCGCCCAGCGTATAGGTTACCGAGCTGGAAACCGTGTCGGTCCCCTCGCCGGCGTTTTCGACGACGATGTCGCTCGCGTTGTCGACGACGTAGGAATCATCGCCCGCGCCGCCCGTCATGAGATCGGCACCGCCCTTGCCGTCGAGGACATTCGCGGCCGACGTGCCGGTGAGCTTGTTGGCGATAGCGTTGCCCGTACCGTTGAGCGCCGCACTGCCGGTGAGGACCAGCGTATCGACGTTCGTCGGCAATGTGTAGCTCACCGAGGACTGCACGAGATCGTACGAGGCCGAGCCGTTCACGACGTCGCCCGGGTCGTCGACGACGTAGGTATCGGTGTATCCGCCACCTCCGGTCATCGTGTCGGCGCCCGCGCCTCCGTCGAGCAGATCCGATCCGCTGTTGCCGACCAGCGTGTCGTTGCCGGCGTTGCCGTACATCTGGCTGCCCCAGGGATCGGCCGTCAGGGTGTCGGCGCCGGCGGTACCGCGCTTCACGTAGAGCTTGTCGAGCACGGTCGCGGGATCCCAGACCGTGCCGTCGCCGAAGCGGATCTCGACCGGGTGCGCGGCATCGACGAAGCCTTGCAACCGCACCGCGTCGGCACCGCCGTTCGCGGACACGATCAAATAGCTGTAAGGGTCGATGGAAAGCGAGACGTCGCTCGGGCTCAGTGCCGAGTCGACTTGCACGATAGCCTTGTCGCCCGGTGCCAGAACATCGTCACTTGAATATGCCCAATCCTGGCCGCCGCCTGGCTTGAGAACATAGGTGTCGGTTCCCTCATTGCCGACCAGACGGTCGCTGCCGGGGCCACCGTCGAGCACATCATCACCGGCATTGCCATACACGTAGTCGTCGCCATCGCCGCCTTGCAGCGCGTCGTTGCCGGCGCCGCCGGTCAGCGTATCCACGCCGCCGCCGCCGATCAGCGTGTCATCGCCGTTGCCGCCATCGAGCGTGTTCGAAATGTTCGTCGGCGCATCGTCGCCGGCGACGAGCAGATCGTTGCCGTCGCCGCCATAGAGCCTATCGTTGTCCGCGCCGCCGCGGATGGTGTCGTCGCCCGCGTCTCCGTACAGCGTGTCGTTATCGGTGCCGCCGTCGATGCTGTCGTTGCCGTCGTTGCCGTGGACGGTGTCGACACCGGCGCCTGCGTCGATTGTGTCGTCGCCGGCATCGCCAAAGAGCTGGTCGTTGCCGTCATCGCCGGTGATTGCATCGTTGCCCAGGCCACCCCAGACCTGATCGTTGCCGGCGCCGCCGGCGAGCGTATCGTCGCCGCCATAGCCGAAGATGAAATCATCGCCGCCCAGCGCGCTGAGCTGATCGGCGGCGTCGGTGCCGTACAGCAGATCCGCGTTGTCGGTAGGCGACGTCGAGATGCTCGCGTCGGCCAACGCAGCCATTAGCGCCTCCGACATCGTCGTGCCGTCGGCGAATTGCAGGTCCGCGCTCGAGCCGTAGATACTGTCGTCGGTCCCTCGAATCTTGAGCTTGCCCGCATTGAAATACACATCCGCAGGCGTGATCGTGGCATCGAAGACGAAATGATTCCCCGATGCAGTCTCGACGATGGTGTCCTGGCCGAACCCCTTGCTGAATTGGTAGGTATCGACACCGGCGCCGCCTTCGAGCATGTCGTCGCCGGCGCCGCCTTCGATGACGTTGTCCGACGCGTTGCCGGTGAGGAGGTTGTCGCCCGCATCGCCTTTCAGATCCGAAGCGCCGAGATCGTCGCCCAGGACCAGCGCTTCGACGTTCGCGGGCACGTCGGCCATCGTGTACTGCCGCGTTCCGGTCCCGTGCAACTCGACGGTGTCGATGCCCTCGCCCGGCTTCTCGATCACGGTGTCGGCGGCGTCGACGACGTAGTAGTCGTTGCCCAGGCCGCCATAGAGCGTGTTGGCGGCGGCGTCCTGGTTCCCGTCGATGCGGTTGTCGAGATCGTTGCCCCAGCCATCGGTTGCATTCGTACCGACCAGCGCGAGGTTTTCGACGTTGTCGGGAAGCTCGTAGGTCACCGAGCTTCGGATTTCATCCGCGTCGGCAGGCAACGTATTCGGAAAACTGCCCTCGATGGCGCGGTCGCCTACGTTGTCGACAGTGTAGACATCGCCGTAGAACGCACCTTGCATGGTGTCCGCGCCGGGGCCGCCGTCGATGTAGTAACGCACCCGGGCACGACCGCCCCCTGCGTAGCCCAGGAAATTATCGAGGTCGTTGCCGGTCAGGTACAGGCTGTCCACGTTGGTGTTGAAGCCGCCGCCGGTCTCCCTCACGTTCTCGACATTGGCCGGCAGCGTGAAGTCATTGCGTGTCAATACCGTGTCGTTGCCCTCGTTCGGGTTCTCGATGACTTGCCCGCCTTTGAAGTAATCCATGTAATAGACGTCGTCACCCTTGCCGCCCGACATGACCGCATAGGCGTTCGTTGCGCCGCCGTCCGACGAGCCCGTCGAGTTTCCATTCGCGTCGTAGAACGGTCCCGGACCATTGAACGTGTTGTTGCCGTCGTTGCCGACTAGATAGCTCGTCGTGTTCGACGCGTTGGCCCAGGCATTCGAGTTGAGCTGCCCGGTAAGCACCAACGTCTCGACATTCGGCCGCAACGCATAAGTCACGGAGCTTTGAATCGTGTCGTTGCCGGCGTTGGGCAATTCGGTGACCGCGTCATCGCCGCTGTCGACGACGAACGTGTCGTCGGCGGCGGTGCCGGTCATCGCATTGGGTGTGCCCGCTTCGATACGTGACGTGATGGCGCCCGGGTCCCAGACCGTGCCGTCGGCGAATCTGATCTGCTCGATCTTGTGATCGACGGGATAGAGCTGTACCGGGTCACGGTCGACAAAGTATTGCCGGACGCGGGCTTGCGTCGGACCGCTGTTCAGCATCACGACCAGGTCAGTGCCGTCGCGCACCAATCGCACATCCGCTGGCACGATCCCGGTTTCGAGTTCCAGCGTGTCCGTCTCCGGCGCCGAGCCCTGGGTGATCTGCTCGTCCTGAATCAGGACGCCGCCGGAATTGCGGCCCAACACGTAGGTGTCCCGGCCGTCGCCGCCGATCAGCGTATCGCCGCCCCCGCCGCCATCGAGCCGATCGTCGCCGTTGCCGCCGTAGAGCGTGTCCGGGCCGGCGCCGCCGGTGAGCGTGTCGTTGCCGTCGCCTCCCGAAATCTCTCCGGACAGACCCGGCACCTGCAGCGAGTCATCGACCCTCGAACCGTAAAGAAGCCACGGCGCGAAACCCAGCCCAAGATTGAGCTGCTTCTGCGGTCGAGGCGTCGCCAAGGCGAGGTCTGTCGCCTGCTGCGACGTAAGCGTGCTGCCGTCGGCGAATTGCAGTTGCCCGACGGTCCCGTCCAGCCCGCCTCGGATGACCACGCGGCCGGCGCCGCCGATGCCTTCGATCACCAGATAGCGGTCGTTGCCCTTGTCATCCACCCCGCGCCGGAACGTGAGCTGGTCCTGCGCGACGCCGTCGCCGAACACAAGAGTATTGACGCCCTCGTCGTCGATGATGACGTCTTCGTCAGTGTTCGCGTCGACGGAGTATGTATCGCTGCCGGGACCGCCCATGAGGTAATCGAGCCCCGCACCGCCTGCGAGCGTATCGTTGCCGTCCTGGCCGAAGAGAACATCGTCGCCTTCTCCACCGTACAGGGCGTCGTAGCCGGCGCCACCCTGCAACTGGTCGCTGCTGGACCCGCCGTGCATCTCGTCCTGCCCGTCCTGACCCCATGCCCAGGCGCCGCTTGCGCCTGCGTAAAACGTATCGTTGCCGCTGCCGCCGTCAAGGCTCGAGATGCCGCGACTGATCGAGTCTGCTCCATACAACACGTCGTCGCCGGCATCGCCGAAGAGCTGATCGCCGCCGCCGCTGTGCAGCGTATCGTCGCCGTCGCCGCCATAGAGCCAACTGTCGCTGCCGCCGTATCCATTCAACGTGTCGTTGCCGGCGTCACCCCATTCATTGAAACCGCCGGAAAGCGTGTCATCGCCCGCGCCGCCACGCATGTAATAGCCGTTCACCAGCACGTCGTTGCCGTCGCCGCCGTCCATGACGTCGCGATCGGCATAGGTACCGTTATTACCGCCGCTGTCGAGGTAGTCGTCCCCCGCCTCACCCAGGAGCGAGTCGCTTCCCAGGCCGCCGAGCAAGGTATCGTTGCCGCCGTACCCGCGCAGAAAATCGTTGCCGTTGCCGCCATCCAGGTAATCGTCGCCCTGGTATTGCGTCTGGGTCTGGTCGGAGTCGCCGAGCAGGCCGTCACTGCCATCGCCGCCGATCAAGGTATCGTCACCCGCATCGCCCGCCATCGTATCGTTGCCGGCGCCGCCGCTCAGGTAGTCGTTGCCGTCATCGGCCGAGGTGGGGCTCAACCGATCGGCGCCGACCAGATCGTTGTTGCCGCGCAGGTCGTCGTTCCCCGCGCCGCCGAGCAGCGTGTCCGCCCCGCCGTCTCCGTAGATCTGATCGTTGCCCTCGCCGCCATCGAGGTAGTCGTCGCCGACGGGTACGGTCGTGACGTCGCCGACGAGCTGGCCGTACGTATCGCCGGCGATGCGATCGTCGCCGCGGCCGCCGAAGACCACATCGTCGGCCTCGCCGCCGGAGACCGTGTCGTTGCCGTCGTCGCCCCACACCGTGTCGTCGCCGAGCTGGCCGAACACGTAATCGTCGCCCGATCCGGCGTGAATCTCGTCGGCCGCGCCGACGGTACCGGAGAAGTCGTGCACGACCACATCCGAATAGTAGGCATCGAACGGCGCGCCCGGCCCGGTGCCGGGCTGAACGTAGACGTTGGTGATATTGCCCGGCTCGTAGTCGTCGTCGCCATTGATCACGTCGTGGCCGGCGCCGCCGACCAGCAGATCCTCGCCGCCGCCGCCGAGCAGGATGTCGTTGCTGTCGGTACCGACGACCGTGTCGTCACCCAAACCGCCCTGCAGCCATTCGCTGCTGGTAACCTGCAACTGCGCCGGCATCGTCCCCGACGTGGTTGCGGTCGCCGAGGTGGCGATGTAGCTGCGCAGGTTGGTCTCGGTCAGCTCGCTGTCGGCGAAGACCGCGTCGTTGCCGTCGTTGCCGGCCACCACATCGACGCCGCTCCCGCCTGCGGCGATGTCGTCCCCGGCATTGCCGGACACCTCGTCGCGGCCGGCGAGCCCTTGCACCCGCTCGCCGGCGCCGGCCCCCAGGACCGGACGATGGCTCGCGTCGCCCAGGCGGTTGTCGTCCTGGGCGGTGCCGGCGATGGTCGTCGCCGGATTGGGCAGCGGAATGCTCTCGGGTACGGGCGCATTGAGCACAATGCCCAGATCGCCCGACTTGAAGTGCTTGACCGTGGTCGTGCCAGCGATCGACTGAATCAGCAAATCGCCGCGGCCGTCGGCGCCGGGCGTGAAGGCGTAGCGCACTTCCTTCCCATTCAGGGTTTGCTGCCACAGCGAGGGACCCAGCGCATCGCCGCCGGTGAGCCGGTCCGCGCCGATGCGAATCTCGCCGATGTTGTCGCTGTCATCGATGGTGTCATCGCCGTCGCCGGCCAGGAGCAGGTAGCTGTCGTTGCCGGCGCCACCTTGCAAGGTGTCGCTGCCTGTGCCGCCGTTCAGAACATCGTTGTCCGCGCCGCCATCGAGCAGGTCGTTCTGGTCGCCACCGCGCAGGATGTCCGCGTCGGTTCCGCCGCGCAGTTCATCTCTGCCTTCGCCACCTTCCAGCAAATCGTCGCC